>JBDOMT010000360.1:0-2092 GCA_039831705.1 Pirellulales bacterium
TTTGACCGAAAACCAGACATTAGTAACTGGCAAGAAAACATCTGAATGAATCTTCTGGTGACATTGCGAATAGCATTGCGAGCGTTGGCGAAAAATAAGATGCGCGCCGGCTTGACTGTGTTGGGAGTGGTGATTGGTATCGCCGCAGTGACCACCATGGTTTCGGTGGGCCAGAGCGCGGGCGCTTTGGTGCAGAAGCAGTTTGAATCGTTTGGCACCAATGTGATTGTGGTGCTGCCCGGCAGTAAGCGACAGGGCGGAGTGCGGCAGTCGGGCCACCCAACGCTCACGGCCCAAGATTCCAGCGAGATCGGTCAAGGGTGCCCTGCGGTCTTGGCCTCTTCTCCCCTGGTATTTACTTCGGGGCAGGTGATCTATGGCAATGTCAACTGGAGTCCCAATGAAATGCGCGGAGTAGGCGAAGAATTCTTGCTGGTCAGGAATTGGTCGCTGCGGCGGGGCGGTTTTTTTACCGCGCGTGATATTAGTTCGGCGGCCAAGACATGCGTCATTGGCCAGACCTTGGTGGCCAAACTTTTCCAGACCAGCGATCCGATTGGTCAAAGGATCCGAGTGAAAAACATTCCCTTTCGGGTCATCGGTGTATTGGAGGCCAAAGGCGCCAATATGGTCGGTGAAGATCAGGACAATATTCTGTTGATGCCGTATTCGACGGTGCGCAAACGTCTACAGGGTTCAAGATTCAATAACGTCCATGCCATCATGGCTTCCGCCCGTTCCGTCGATCAGATGAACCAGGCGGCTCATGAAATCAGTCAGCTACTCTACGAACGGCACCGCATACCGCCGGGTGAGAGTGCCGACTTCGAGGTCCGCAACACGACCGAGATTGCCAACATGTTAAACATGGTGACCGGCACCATGACGATGTTGCTGGCGGCTATTGCGGGCATCTCCCTGTTGGTGGGTGGAGTCGGGGTCATGAATATCATGCTCGTGTCGGTCACCGAACGGACCCGAGAAATTGGCATCCGCATGGCGGTTGGGGCTCGAGGAAAAGATATTATGCGACAGTTTCTGGTGGAGTCGGTGCTGTTGGCATCGCTAGGGGGCGTGGTGGGCGTGCTGCTAGGAGTGGCTGCTTCGGTTGGCATCACCAAGGGCATCAATACATTGAGTACGGGGTCCGAGTGGCCCGTTATTGTCTCCTTACCCGCCGCGCTGATCGCCATGTTATTTGCCGCCGCAGTAGGCGTGTTCTTTGGCTATTACCCGGCTCGCCGCGCAAGCCTGTTGGATCCGATTGAATCGTTGCGGTATGAGTAGTGAGGCGCGGGTTATTAGGCGCTAGGCGCGAGTTGGTTCATAGGTGTTTCCAACTATTACGGAACGCTCAGTGGAAAAATCGGGGGGGTATCCCCCCAAACCCCCCAGTACCACTTCCGCATCCACAATATCTATCACTGTGGCGCTATCGATTCGGGTTGTTGTAAAGGAGGCAGCGTTTCGGGCAATTCGGGCAGATTGATGGATGGTGGTTCGGTGGGTAGGGGGGGCCACTGGTCGGGACCCAGCTTTTGTAGATCTCTCAGCCGTTGCAAGGGGTCCTCGAGTCGAAAGAATGTTTCGGACGGCTTGTCGGTGGCAGGATAAATGGGATCATTTTCCGTGGGAGGCAGTGCTTGGGGATAGCAGCGATCGTCAGCCAGTCGACCGAGCGGGCCGATCGACCCAAAACGCTCTTCGAAAAAACGAATTCCATGGGTTTCCAAAATGGTCCCCGTGTCTCGCTCGAGGGTGGCCAATTCGGTATTGTATTGGGCCAGTGATTGGGCTTCGGAGCTGACTGCATTGCCCCAATCGACGATCGCTTGCAAGACATTGATGAACTGGATGATACCTGAGCGGTATCTGGCCATCTGTTGCTCCAGGTTGATCCGGGCCGCAGCGCGGGTTTCTCCAAATGCCCGGTATTGCTCGTAGAACTGGTCGAGGTTGCGAACCGACAAGGCGATCGTGTGGACCGCGCTATGCAGCCCTTGCTGTAGGTTAGCCCGATCGCGACTGATTAAAAGTTCACGCTGTCTCAATTGAGACCGGGCCGCACGCAGTCCCAGGGGCACCAAAAAAT
>JBDOMT010000152.1:0-8837 GCA_039831705.1 Pirellulales bacterium
AAGTACATCGATGCTCAACGTACCAGCGGTTACACCTGTCGAGCAACTGACGTAGGCGTGGTTATGGATCTCATGATCCATGATATCGATGGAGTTCTGGCATTGGTTAAAAGCCCACTTCAACGCGTTGAAGCAGTAGGTCTATCGGTTCTGGGGAGCCATGAGGACATCGTCAACGCCAGGCTTCATTTTACCTCTGGTTGTGTTGTGTCGCTAACCGCATCGCGCGTGAGCTACCAATCGCAGCGCATGATGCAAGTATTTACCAGTCGCGCCTTTGCCTCGATTGATTTTGGATCGCGAACGGCAACTTTAGTAGAGCCGTGCGAATCTGTATTGCGAAGAGAATTCAACGCTGACAACCTGACGTCCGAGAGACAACAAGAATTTCAGCAACAGATCTTCACCGATACATTGATCAAACAGGCAGTCGTAGGCCCCGAGATCAATGCGATCGAGCAAGAGCAAATTGATTTTGCCACCGCCATTGAGCAGAATCGTCGACCTCTAGTCGATGGGGCTGATGGGCGTGACGCAGTCGCTATTGCCGAACTCATTTTAGAGCAAGTCGATACGCACAATTGGGACGGCAATCAGCAGGGAAGACAAGGCCCACGGGCTATGCCTGCACTGCCAATACTCGGTGGTGCGGATCATTGGTTCCAGAGAGATCAAGGCAGGCCTCAGCGCAAGGCAGGGTGATGCATAGCGGAAAGCAGAAAGCGGACAAGCACTGAATTCCGCTCTCCGCTCTACTTGCCACTCCCCCCCAGCAACCGCTATGCTGGTGATCACTCTCCTGAACGGCCTCTCCACCCCTGCATCCCCATCCATGCGATATCAGAACGTCTGCCTTGAAGCCATCGGTTACACCCTGCCTGAGGAGGTTGTTACCACAGTAGCTTTGGAACGGCTACTCGACCCAGTTTACCAGCGTTTGCGGTTGCCTCAGGGACGATTGGAATTAATGACGGGTATTGAGGAACGCCGTTTCTTTCCCCCAGAGACTCTCCCTAGCCAGGTGAGCATCCAAAGTGGCCGACAGGCATTGCAAATAAGTGGGATCGATCCGGGGCAGATTGGTGCGCTTATCCATGGTTCAGTCTGTCGTGACCATCTGGAGCCTGCAACGGCCTGCCATGTGCACCACCACCTGGGCCTGCCAGCCGAATGTTTGATTTATGATGTTTCCAATGCATGTTTGGGAATTCTTACCGGCTTGATCCAGGTGGCAAATATGATCGAGCTGGGGCAAATCCGGGCCGGCCTGATTGTGGGTACCGAATGCGGACGGGAACTGGTTGAAAACACAATTAGCAAACTCAACAATGAGACTCGTCTAACACGACGTGAGATTAAATCTTCAATCGCTTCCCTGACAATTGGATCAGGAAGTGTGGCCGTTTTGCTGTGTGATAAGCAGTTGAGCCAAACACAAAACGGCCTTTTAGGGGCGAGTGTGCTGGCTCGTACTGACCATCGCCAGTTGTGCCAAAGTGATGGTTTGCAGTCATTCATGAATACCGATAGTGAACAATTAATGCACCAAGGGATAGCTGCAGGGGCGGAAACATTTGGCTCATTCTTGAAAGAAATCGGCTGGACGCGCAGACAAGTCGATAAAACAATCTGTCATCAAGTTGGCGTCGCTCATCGTCGCCAACTTTTGGAAGCTCTCGATATGGCACCCAACAGTGACTATGCTACCCTGGAAACCTTGGGCAATACCGGCGCGGTGGCTTTGCCACTTACGCTGGCCCTGGGTGCTGAAGCGGGCCATCTGCAACCGACCGATCGAGTGGCTTTGCTAGGAATCGGCTCAGGTATTAATTGCCAGATGCTAGCGATCCAGTGGCAACGAAGTTTGGTCCAGGGCAGAGTGGGTATCGGTTCGGATGTCGAGAAAGATGGTGCCTATAAGAGTTCTGCCCCTGCAATGGCCAGCGCATCTGCTTAGTTCGACTTTTGCATTTTTCCATGCGAGCAAATTGGACGGTGTGATTTAGGTTAACGCTATTTTGACTAAACATCCCTCATAACAATTCTCTACCAGCAAACAATCACCACGAAGGACACGAAGAGCACGAAGAGCACGAAGGCAGGTACGAACAGGGGATTTTTCATGATTTGCTGAGTCGTCGAACACTTCTTGTTTCTCCGTGCATAGCAAAGTGGTAATTCTTCTCTTTCCTTCGTGCTCTTCGTGGTCTTATGGTTGCAACCAGAGGGTTTTTATAAATCCTGGGTATTTATTGGGGTGTTTAAAATATCTCGAACCCCCCTTTTTCCCAGGGATTATCTTTGAATTGGATTCTGAAAAGTGCAAAACCTGAACTTAGAGCCTATCCCATAACCGGTCAAGCAACGCGCCGCAATAAAATGAACTTCATCTGTGTCATCTGCGGGCAAAAATGTAATGGGCAGACGCAGGGACTATTTTGTCACATACCAAACCAGCCAAGCCAGTAGGCAAAATCCAAGTCCTGCACTGACAAATACCCAGGGAGACGGTCCCGAGCTGGAAGTTACTCGACCGGTGGGGTAAAGCGAACTGTAATGCTCAGCACGACTGCGCATGCGTTCCAATTCCGCCTCATTCTCGCCTAACCGGCCTGCTTCCAATTGCTCTTCGATCAACGATCTCAGCGGACCTTCCACGGAGGTATCGGAAGCGGCGGAGTCTGAGGTGAAGGTATCGTTAGCTGAATCGCCATTGATCCCAGATTTCCCTGCAGCTCCGGTTTTATCTTTTGACTTAGATTGCTTGGGTTCCAATTCTTCATCCAAAGGTGCCAGGCCGATATCATCGTCGTCTTGATTCGAGACTTCCAACCTTTGATTGAGTGAGTCGCCAGATTTAATTCCAGAGCCAGATGCTTTAGAATCTCCCTTGCTGATGACATTGCTCAGTCCACCACCGCTGCCGATGTTGCTGCTGGAGGCAGAGCCAGTACGGTCCAGGGAGGCGGCAAAACGTCGAAAGACATCGCTCCCGACCCCATCTCCACTTCCGGGCCCCGACTTCTGAGATCCACTATCCGCCTTGTAGCCACGGTCGGATAGCCAGTCAACCAGCCGCTGGGCCACATCGCCGGCTGTCTGATAGCGATCCTGAGGTTTCTTGGCCATCATACGAGTGCAGATATTTACCAATCCAGGAGGCGCTTCTGGTCTGTCTTTAAAGATACTCGGCGCCTGCTCGACTTGATGCTTTAGCAATCGTTCCGAAATCGTTCCATCGGGAAAAGGAGGATGCCCGGTAAGTAAAAAGTAAAGTGTGCATCCCAAGCTATAGATATCCGCACGCTGATCGACTGTGTGACTATTGAGCGCCTGCTCGGGAGGCAGGTAGTCTGCGGTTCCCAACACATTTTCGTTGTAGTCCAGCGTCAGTGATGCCTCGTCCCCCACCAGTCTGACCAGACCCATATCCAACAGCTTGACGGTACCTTTGTTATCAAGCAGGCAGTTTGCTGGCTTGATATCGCGATGAATTAATCCCATTTCATGTGCGTGATGCAAGCCGCGGGCAACTTGAGCAATGTAGTCGGCAGCCCGATTGTAGCCGAGTGGTCCGTCACCCTTCACCAGGATGTGTAAGTCTTTGCCATCGACATACTCCATCACCAGATAGTGTATCTTGCCATCTTGATCGATATCATACGCGCGGACAATGTTGGGATCGTCCAACTTGGCCGCAGCTCGAGCTTCGATGCGGAATCGCTCTAAGTAAGTAGAGTCTTCAACCCGATTGGCCGGTAAAACTTTGATGGCCACCTTACGTTTCATCAACGTGTGCTCTGCAAGGTAGACCTGGCTCATGCCCCCCTTGCCCAAATGGCTAAGCAATTTGTACTTGCCGAGCATGAAGCCTTTGTGTTTACCAGCCAATAATTTATCGACTTGCCACTGTGTCAGCAGTTCTTGCTCGACCATCGCCGCAGCAATCTTTTCGTCCGATTTGGGAAGCTTACCACCACAATTTTTACTCAATTCGGTGACGAACTTGCCCAGCGGATCGTCTTCGACCAGCTTGCTACGTTGCACCAAATCGATAAAGTGATTGGCCACAGCCACGGCTTTCATCATGTGGGGATAATACCGTACGAATGAGCTTTTCTGCAGGCACACGCAGCCCCAATCTTAAGGGACTCTCCCAGTTCCATATATTCCAGTTCCATATCTACCAGTTTCAAATATTCCAGTCTCAAATCTTCTGGGCGCATCCAAGCGGACACTGCGCACGCGTCACTAGAATAACGAGACTACCAGCCATCGGATAGATGGCCTTTAACGAAGAGATTTCCCTCTTGAATTAGTGCTTTGTCAAACATATATTTTTTTGGGAAGACGCACAAACAAACCTTTGCCATGCAGTACTTATGGCTGCGGCTACCCCCCAAAAGTAAGGCTTAACCAGACACTAAATGCCTATGTTCCTAATCGGGAGTGAAGCACCACTCCTCCCGCCATGCTACCATAAACGGGCCAAAAAGACCAGTTTCGCCATCCCACTTGCCAAAAATAATCGTCTCTTCCTGGCCAGGAAATCCAGCAATTTCACGTTCACTTGTTGGACTCTTTGAACTCAGGGAGAGTCTTCCAGCGATGTTCGTACCAGCCGCTCGTCGAAATAATTCACCTCCATACCCGCGTCGATCACTATCCGCTGGGCATTGATCCCGCTCGCCCGGGGGCTCAACAGGAAGACGACAGCAGCTGCGGCCTCTTCTGTTTTCACGGCTCGACCACGGAGAGTGGCCCGTTCTGCATAGAGATATGAATCGACATAACCGGGAATACCAGCCGATGCGGAAGTTTTGAGCAAACCCGGTGCAACTGCATTGAACCGAATATCGGAAAATCGGCTGAACGATTTTGCCAAGAAGGCCAGGCTGGAATCGAGTGCTGCTTTCACAGGTGCCATAAACCCATAGTTCTCGCTGGCCATACGAGTTGTAGAAATTGAGATGGTCACCACGGAACCATCGGCATGGAGGCAATCCTTCAAAGCATTGGAGATGGCAATTAGCGAGTAGCAGGAAATATCAAATGCGCGTAGAAGCTGGCTTTTGGACGTTTCATGGAAGGGACGCAATTGGCCTTCGTAGTCGGCAAACGCAACCGAATGCACGATACCGTGAAAACCATCGTATTGGGTGGCCATTTCACCAGCCAAACGTTCAATCTGGTCCTGATGCTCCAGGTCGCACACGTGAATCGAGGCCCCCTTCAGCAGCTTGAGTAACGAATCGCGTCGCTCAGGTGAACGGACCACGTACACGATTTCGGCTCCCGTTTCCCCGAGTAGCTTACCCACATGATAAGCCACGCTTTTACGGTTTGCCACGCCAAACACGACAAACCGGCGCCCTTTCAACTGTAGAAAATCATTCATATTATTCCTAAGTTCGACTTTTGCACGTTTCCATGCTGACAAATTGGACGTAGCGATTTAGGTCAATGCTATTTCTGCTACACATCCTCCCTAACAACTCTCTACCAGCGAATAATCACCACGAAGGACACGAAGAGCACGAAGACAGGTACGAACAGGAACTTTCACGACTTGTTGAGTAGTCGGACACTTCTTGTTTCTCGGTGTTTAGTAAAGTTGCTATCCTTCTCTTTCCTTCGTGCTCTTCGTGGTCTTATTGTTGCAATCGGAGGGTTTTTTGAATCCTGAGGTTATGTGAGGGTGTTCAAAATATCTGGCACCACTTCAATTTACAGTGCTCTCTTTGAAATGGTTTCTGAAAAGTGCAAAATCTGAACTAAGTGCGTAGTTGAAAATTACTTTGCTCCAGTTTTGGTCAAAGTACAGGCAAACTCCAATCGTGTGGCCACTTTCCCATCGACTGTTATGCGTGCTTTCAGAAAAAAAGCCGAGGAGAGCTGTTCCAGTAAATCAACCTCAATTTCAATCGTGTCTCCTGGAAAGACCATTTTTTTAAATTGTACATGATTAGCACGCGTGGCTACGGGCACCATTCCGGGTTGATCGGCAACTAGGCCTGATAATAACACGGCTCCTGCCTGCATGGCCGCTTCACAGAGTAGAACGCCAGGAGTAATTGGAAATTGTGGGTAATGACCCTGATACCAAAACTCATCTCCCGTAAATGTCTTACGACACACAATGCGAGTGTCGGTTTGTTCGACAATCTCATCGATTAATAAAAATGGTTTGCGATGAGGAATCGCAGCTAATATTTCAGGAGAAGACATTGGAGTGTGGAGTGTGGAGTGTGGAGTGTGGAGTGTGGAGTGTGGAGTGTGGAGTGTGGAGTGTGGAGTAGATGTCAAGTAATTTCCCTCAACATTCAACACTCAACTCATCAACATGTTATCGACTTCGTTGGCGACGATTACGCCGTAGTTCATTGCGCCCAACCAGCCCGACATGATGATTCCCACGCTGCCGGCATGATACAAGCCAGTTAGCTGTTGTGGTAGCGCCCGGCTCACGGCTAATCCTTCAAATTTGGTGCCAAAACTGGCTCCTTCAATATGTTTGGTGTAATGCTGAAAGGTCCGTGGCGTGGATGCTTCGGCATAGCTCAGCCGTGCACGGACGTCAGGCACATATTTATCCAACGCATCGATTGTCGTATCCACCAGATCTTGTTTGCTTGCCTCGTATTCCTTTTGGGAAAGATGAGCCCAGTCATCGTAGTTTGCATTGGTGCTGGAAACAATCAAGTATCGCTGACGGCCTTGCGGTCGTGTGCGTGGATAATAAAAAGAAAAGGTGCGACTGGTGATGTCACGATTCAGTAACAAATCGGTCTGAAATCTTGGAGCTGTGCTACTGAATAACAGGTCTCCCGTAGATTCATCGATTTCGTCTCCTGGTTTCAGGGCCATGTAAACTTGTGTACTGGAATTATTTAGCCGCACTGCTTGAGCGTCTTCGACGAAAGTGCGGTCAAAATATTCTTTCCCCACCAGGTGAAAAATGGTTTTCCGCAAATTAGCGTTGGAAACTACCACCTTCGATCGTATCGTGCGTCCATTCACTTCAACGCCACGCACTCGACCTCCCTGGCAATCTATTTTTGTCACATCACATTTGATCCTTACATCCACACCATTGGCCAGCAACTCATTTTTCATCATCCCTATCAGCTTGTCGGTGCCTCCTTCGAACGTAAACACCCCTTTGGACATGAAATTGGAAAATACGATGCCATAGCTGATCGCCGGATCTTCGAGCGTACTGCCATTGGCATAGGTGATTGGTTCCATCAACAGTCGGATCACATCTTCGCGGCCTGGAAAATACTTCTGGAACAGTTCGCCTGTTGTGGTTTGTTGGTCGTCATAAAAATTCATGTTCCGCGCCATGTCGAAAAATTCTTGCACGGCTTTGGGGGCCACCTTTAATTTCTCCACAAGTAATCGGGTGAAATCCTTGCGGTGAAACTGTGTGGTCAATGAGAACATGGGATTGTCGAAACGAATATTTTTCAGTTGCACAATCGAATCGGCAATCTCTTGCGACCAGTAGCGCCGACAGCTCTTGATCATGCCGTGTGGAAATCCATGCAACGAAATATCAAAAATGTGTCCTCCTGGTCGCTTAAACCAAGTGGCTATACCTCCCAATTTGTAATGTTGCTCCAGCAGTAATACGCTTCGCCCTTGCCGGGCCAAGACATTGGCGGAGGTCAGGCCCGCGAGTCCACTACCGATGACAATCACATCGTACTGATCTTTGACACCTTGGAGAAAATCTTTGGGCATTGGAAAGAAGGTAACAGGTAACGGATGTATTACATCTAATACAATTTCTCACATAAGCATAGTGCCAACACTCGCTATTCGATACCCAATACCCGACATCCGACATCCGACACCCGACACCCTTTGTCTTACTCATAATCCCATTTGATGATCCAGGGATCGTTGGTCTGATGCTGGAAATGGCGCATTTCTTTCTGCAAGTTCGCCAACACTTGGGCGTACTGAGGCTGGTCCGCCAGATTTTTTCCTTCGTGAGGGTCTGCCTGAATATCGTACAGTTCGAATTTTGGACGATGGATGTAGCTGCCCACGGTTTGGGCACCATAAGGGGCATGATCTCCCAGTTTGTATTGCGCTTGCCAGGTAGGAGCGGCCCACAGATCAGAAGCGAAAGGGAACGGCAAGGGGGAGGCAATATTCCAAATCAGCTTATAACGTCGCTTCCGCACAACTCGCATCGGGTAATACATTTGAATCTCGTGAAACGTATGTGATGCGTAGACTTTATCCCAGTCATTGCTGTGTGATTGGCCGAGCAGCGTTAGAAACGAACGACCGTGGAAGGACCCTTCCTGGAATGCGTCTGTATTTTGCGATGGAATGGCTGGCTTGGTGATTTGACGCAAAATTTCAGGCTTCACCCGGTTGCGTTCAAATTCAAGTACTCCGGCAAAGTCGAGAATGGTGGGCGTGATATCGACCCAACTGACCATCGCGTCCGCGTTGATACCCCGCCGCTTGTTGTAAGGGTTTCGAACCATGCACGGCGATCGCAACCCACCTTCGTAAACCGTGGTCTTGGCGCCAGGCATCGCGATACCATGATCGGAGATGTAGATAAAGAGCGTATCATCCCAATGTCCAGTCTGTTCAAGAATCTCGATCAAGCGGCCAAGGCCCTGGTCGACTCGTGAGACCGACTGATAATATTGGGCGATTTCCTCACGGCAGGTCGGCGTATCGGGGAGGAATCCGGGGACAATTACCTTCTGTGGGTCGTAGATCACCTCCTTGATCCCAGGATAGCCTTGGCTGTCAGGTTTTGGATTTCCAAATCGGTTGGGTTGATGAGGCTGCTCGTCGGCAATCTG
>JBDOMT010000355.1:0-35323 GCA_039831705.1 Pirellulales bacterium
ACCTGGCTCACAGGCAATTTGGGGAGGTATTCGTCGAATGACTGATTTTGCAATCGCATGGTGCGCCTTCGGGCCAGATCGAAATGCATGACGACTTACGTATAACTGACAGGACTGAAGTCCCAGGAATTCCAGCGCAAACCGTTTTGAGTCGCGGAGCGACGGCATGTGTGATTTGCGTTGCCTAAGACAGAGGCTGTACACTCGTTGGGTACTAGAAAATTTTTATCAGAAAGCATTGCATGACCAAAGATACGTTACCGGGTGTTAAAGACCCACGCGAAGATCCGCGTACCGATACGACGATTTCGTTACGGCAGGACTGCCGCTATAGCCTATTGGTCCCGACCAGCATGGGAATTCGACTGACTCCTGCCAATGGCCAACCGATGCATGCTTGCGCACAGTTGACCATGCAGGCGACCAGCGCCGAATCGAACGTGGCCAGTGTTTCGTCCTACCTGGGCTTGCCGGCAAAGGTGCTCACGACCTTCGTCAAGGGCAGCCCTATCGCGCGCTTCCTACAAGACGATTTGGCCAGCCGTCACCTCGACTATGAAGGGCCAGAACTCGAGCAAGGAGGGCCCTGGGGCTATCGACACCAGATCAACCTGGCTGATAGCGGCTACGGTTCGCGCGGTCCGCGCGTGTTCAACGATCGCGCGGGGGAAGTGGGACGCACGCTGAATGTCGACGACTTTGACCTGGATCGTATTTTCGCTCAGGAAGGAGTTCAGATCATACATCTGTCAGGTTTGATAGCCGCCCTGTCCCCGGAAACGGGTACCTTCTGCCTGGAGTTGGCGCGTACGGCAAAACGGCACAACACTCGAGTCTCGTTTGATCTGAATCACCGCGCCTCGTTCTGGGAAAACCGGGAAGAGTCACTGCGAGATATCTTTGCAGAAATTGCCAGCTTGTCGGACATCTTGGTAGGCAATGAAGAAGATTTTCAACTTTGTCTGGGAATCAAGGGCCCCGATGCGGGGGGGGAAAACTTGGGAGAAAAAATCGATCGATTCAAAGAAATGATTCAACAGGCCCAAGAGGCATTTCCCAATACGGCAGCATTCGCCACCACCTTGCGACAGGTGGTCAGTGTGAACTGTCATCGATGGGGGGCCATTCTCTCTGCAGGCGGCCAGTGGCATGTCGAGGAGCCTCGGGAAATCGTCGTACTCGACCGAATTGGAGGCGGCGACGGCTACGTCGGCGGAATGCTCTACGCCATTCTACGCCAGATGATGCCTTTGAACTGGATTCGCTTCGGTTGGGCTACCGGTGCGTTGGCTACGACCATGTTGACCGATTACGGCCAACCCGCCGACGAGGAACAAGTCTGGAAAATTTGGGAAGGAAACTCACGCGTTGAGCGTTAGCCCCAATTTCCTTTCACAGACTTAGTACTACTTCGCTAAGTACAGGGAAAAGGAGCCACGGATGAAACACGGATTGAACACAGATAAAGGATATTTTGCCACTTGAACCGACTTTTGCAACAGATCACTGTGATGGTCCTGATCGTTAGGTTAAAAATCCGTGTTTCATCCGTGTTCAATCCGTGGCTAATTCAAATACCATGATTTTGACTTATCGCTGTAGGATTAGGCCGTGGGTGGATATTCCTCCAGCAGAACTGTCAGTGAGCGCGGGCCCTGCGCGCCAATCACCAGCGACTGTTCGATGTCGGCCGTTTTGGAAGGACCTGAGATAAACAGGCCGTAGCTGCTGGAAGACAATATCGAATGCTGGTCTGTCTGGTCGGTCAGCCGGTCGTATGCCTGGTGCATGTTGTGGACAACGGCAGACAAGGAGACTACCAAGACCAGATGTTGGCAGAGAAACAAAATTGCCCGGTGCTCAAGATTCGCACCACTTACCCACACCGCGCCATTTTCTGCCACCGCTAGCTCACCCCGAGCGATCGTTACATCGACGTCCTCCAGCTCATGCGAACGGGCCACTTGACCAAGGTCAACATCGATTCGTCCCATATCCGGCAATAGAGAAACGACTTTTTTTGCTTGTTGGTAGATTTCCAGTTCAGCAAGGCACGCATGCGATGCCTGTCGATCCTTGACTCGGATTGCCTGACCGCCGACCTGTTGGACCATTTCCATGAATTGGGCGCATGGATCTTCGTAACGGATCCAGTCTTCCTCGAGCGACGGCAATTCCGTAGCCGGTGGCCCATTTTGCCGCACCTGCTGTAAAATGGCTTGCTTACTGGAAGCTGTTTCTGGCAAGGTATTCACTGCAGCAGTCCTTGGGTTCTGTTACTTTTAGATTGTTTAATGCATTCATGTGGTAATCGTTTTTTTTAAATTAACTAACGAAAATGAATTAAATTTAAAATTAGGTTCACAAATCACAGTCAATGGTTAATGATCGCCCCCCCTCGCCTCCCCTACCCCATTGCGCGAACTTTCCTCGAAAGCCACGTCGCGTTGGGCATAGAGTTCTTGAAAAGTTTGTTTTGGCAGAGGTGGTATTTCGCGTTGGCGGCCCCATACATTCATGCGGTTGTAGACGATCCATCGGGGCAAACGAGAGCCCACGTTGCGCGCGAGCCAACCTGTCAATCGGTAGATGCGCGGATTGCTGAGGACCCAGCCCAACCCACGCATTGACCAGGTTTTCCAGCGTGGGACCAGCCCGCGCATGACGAGCTTTTCCCGCCAAGTAAATAACTGTTGATGCAGGTCGATCTTCACCGGACAGACCTCGGTGCAAGATCCGCACAAACTGCATGCATAAGGGAGCGTTTCATGACGCCCCGGTTCAAGCGCCGGGTTCAAGGTAGAGCCGATGGGGCCGGCAATCGTTACGCCGTAACTGTGGCCTCCACTGCGACGGTAAACGGGACACGTGTTGAGACACGCGCCGCAACGAATGCAATGGAGTGAGCGGCGAAAATCGTCACTCGCCAGAATTTGACTGCGACGGTTGTCCACCAACACGATATGCAATTCACCGCCAGCCTGGGGGCCATGAAAATGCGAACTGTAGGAAGTGATCGGCTGCCCGGTCGCTGAACGGGCCAACAGGCGTAAAAATACTCCCAGATCGACTGCTCGGGGAATTAGTTTTTCGATTCCCATACAAGCAATGTGCAGTTTAGGCAACGAGGTAGTCAGATCGGCATTCCCTTCATTGGTACAAACCACAATGCCGCCCGTTTCGGCGATGGCAAAATTGACTCCGGTGATGCCCGCATCAGCACGTAAAAATTCCTGCCGCAAATGCTGGCGGGCTGCTTCGGTCAGATATTGTGGATCGGTCGCACCCGCATCGGTGCCAAGCTGCTGGTGAAATAGTTCTCCCACTTCTGCCTTTTTGATGTGGATTGCAGGTAGCACGATGTGGCTGGGACGTTCCTGCCGCAACTGCACGATCCGTTCGCCCAGATCGGTATCGATGACTTCGATTTCGTGCTGTTCGAGATGTTCATTAAGCCCACATTCCTCCGTAAGCATCGACTTACTTTTTACCACACGACGAACCTGATGCTGCTCTAGTATTTGCTGCACTATTTTATTGTGTTCTTGGGCATCCTGGGCCCAATGAACGATCGCCCCCAAAGCGCTGGCCTGCTTTTCAAATTGTTCCAGGTAGCCGGCCAACTGGCCCATGGTATGGGATTTGATTTGCGCAGCCGTTTCCCGCAGCGTCTCCCACTCCGGCACCCCATGGGCTGCCAGGTCGCGTTTGGAACGCACGAACCAGATCGCCTGATCATGCCATTGGGCCCGCTCGGTATCGGCAATAAAGCGGGCAGCTTCGGCGGCGTGTTTCATTGATCACTCATTGCCATGATTTCGGCTACGTGCATCACTCGCATTGCTGGCTTTGACTTACTGTTGTGGGCTGCCCGTTGCAAGAGACCTTGCTGGTGCATCAGGCAAGACATGTCGACCGAGGTCAACACTTCGGTTCCCGCCTGCTGGTGGTCGCGGAGACGGTCTTGCCCCATCATGCATGCGACCGCTTCCTCGCTCACAGAAAATGTACCGCCAAAACCACAACACTCGTCGGGTCGCTGTAATTGGCTGAATCGGATTCCCTCCAGGGACTCCAACAAGATCTGGACCTTATTGTAATGTTCAATAACCAATTCGCTGGGGCTGGCCAACTTCAGCTCCCGAAGCCCATGACATCCTTGATGCAAACCGACCTGGTGGGGAAAATGACCTTCGAGGTGTCGAATTTCCAGAACGTCATGTAAGAATTCGCAAAGTTCGAACGTTTTCTGGCGAACCTTTTCCAGGCGTTGCGGATCGGCAACCAGGCCGTCGTAATGATGGCGAACCATCGAAACACAACTACCGCTGGGACCTACCACGTAATCATAGGCTTCAAACAGATCCAAAAAATGTTCGGCGACCGGTCTGGCTGCATCGGTGCAGCCCATGTTGGCCATCGGCTGACCACAGCAGGTTTGCCCGTGCGGGTACTCCACTGTAACGCCAAAGCGTTCCAATACTTGAACCGTGGCCAATCCTACCTGGGGGTAGAGCTGTTCAATGTAACAAGGAATAAAAAGGCCAACGCGCATGGTCAATCCACCAGTTCCAGGTACCGCGTGTAGGCCTCTTGCCATGGGTCGCTAGTCGCTGGATGGTAGGTTTCTGGCTCGAACGACTTGGCCACCACCGCCCGCAATTGGTCCAGGCTGTCGAGGTGCCCCAGCGCCAGTGCCTGCACCAGTGTATTGCCTGTGGCCGTCGCTTCAAAAGGTCCCACATGAACGGTTTTTCCGGTGGCGTCAGCCGTCATCTGGTTGAGAAGACCGTTTTGACCTCCGCCGCCAACAATATGCAAATGGGTAAAATTTTGCTGCAAGACTTTTTCCAGTTTGCCCAACGTTTGGCGGTAAGCCAGAGCCAGACTTTCGAGACAACAACGAATCGTTTCGCCTGGAGTACGTGGTTCGGGTTGATCGGTTTGATGTGCGTAATGGCGTATCTTAGCCAGCATGTCACCTGGCAAGAGAAACGATTCGTGATCTGGGTTTAAGAGCGTACGAAACGTATTCGCTTCAGATGCCTGTTGGGTCAATTGAGCATAAGAAAATTCTTCGCCCCGTTGCTGCAAATCATGTCGACACTGCTGTACTAGCCACAGGCCGGCAATATTTTTCAAAAAACGTATTCGACCCTCTACCCCTAACTCGTTGGTAAACATGGCCGCTTGGGCTTCGGCACTGACACAAGGTTCAGTCAGTTCGGCTCCCAACAATGACCAGGTGCCACTGGACAGATAGCACCACGAACTGTCCGGATCCGCTGGAACGGCTGCGATCGCGCTGGCCGTATCATGGGATGCAGGCGCGACTACCATCAATTCGGCGGGCAATCCAGTTTCCTTCACCAACTCGGATCGCAGTCGGCCCACCTGTGTCCCTGGGGCCGAAATGGGACCCAGTATGTGTGTTGGTATCCCCAGTGGCTCGAGCAACTCGGACGACCAGTTGCCGGAATGACAATCGACCATCTGGCTGGTGGAAGCAACGGTGGCCTCTACAACTCGGTTGCCACTGAGCCAAAAGTGGAGCAGATCGGGTATGAACAGTAGCTGCTCAGCTCCCTGGACTGTTTCCCGATCATGGGTCCACTGGGCATACAAGGAATAGAGCGTGTTGAATGGCAATTGCTGAATGCCGGTGGTCTGGTAGATCGTATCAATCCCCAACCGTTCAACGACCTGCTGGCAGGCAACCGGGTTGCGCGGATCCCGATAGGCATGGGGCAAACCCATCAGGTCTCCAGAACGGCTTACCAGCGCCCAGTCGACTCCCCAGGTATCCACCCCGACCGAGACCAGTTGGACATTGGACTGTTGATTTGCCCAACGGGCAGCTTTTTTTAAACCCTGGCAGATGTCCAGCCACAAGTTCGTCATGTTCCAATGCAGACCGGTGGGCAGCTGGATCATTTCGTGGGTAAAGCGGTGCACTTCTTCCAGCGACACTTTGCCTCGTACTTCCCCATTTTTAGATCCATGGTCTTGAGCCCCATTCTGTTGAGCCCCATTCTGTTGAGCCAATGTACCAACAATCACACGTCCCGATTCCGCTCCCAAATCAATCGCAACGTAACCTTGGGTCATTCCTGGATTCCTTCAAACGTGAGAATTTCGGCAAATGTTGGATAGTTACTAGGCGCTAGTTGTGAGTTACTAGGCGCTAGTTGTTTGTTTTCGCACCAACAAAATTGGTGCGAATGCCTATTTTTCAAACAGTCTTGCATCGTACTTCAAGCGAGCTTCTGCCGCAACCAGGTTCAGCCTACTTGGTGCCCTGTTCTCCGTTACCAAAAGACATTTTTCTCACACGTACTTGTCGATCATGCCCCCACTTCGACAACGGCTGTCTCGATTACAAAGGATGTTGGTATTCCGCATAAGTACCTGGCAAAGATCACCGTGCCCAAAGAAGGCAATTATGATCTGGCTTTTTTCTCACCATGGCAGTCAACCATGGTACGTTCCAAGTGGAGTTGGACCAGCGGTCGATCGGCAAACCGATTGATCTCTACGAACTGACCTTCTTCACCGAAGGCTATCCATTCAAGAACGAACATCTTTCCCCGAGCGCGCATGAACTGACGTTTCGAGTAGTCGCTCAAAACAAGCAGACACTCGGCCTGTCGTTAGGACTGGATTGTTTACTACTGACTGAGCGGAAGTAGCTACGAAAAAGGTTGCCGGGCTAATCAGAATTTACCCGAGGGAATTACCGTTTTCCGTTGCGCCTTGATTACGCAGTTGCTGGATCTCGACAACCAATGCTCGTCGGTCAATCTTTCCCAACGAAGTCAACGGTAGCGAATCTCGAAAAATAAATTTTGCCGGCACCTTGTAACCCGCAAGCCCCGCTCGGCAATGCTGTTCAAGCTCCGCCTCGTCCACGGCACTCACATCGACTGGCACGACAAAAGCCCAACCAATCTCGCCCATCTTCGCGTCACTCACAGCAATACAGGCGACCATGGCGACCTGGACATGTGAAACAAGAAGTGCCTCGACTTCCGCCGGATAAACATTGTTCCCGCCACAGATATACATTTGCTTCGATCGGCCGACCAGCGTCAAGTTGCCCCGCTCGTCCAGACGGCCGACATCGCCCGAATAATACCAGCCCTCAGAATCGATGGCCTCGTCGGACGCTTCCTGCTGAAACAAGTAGCCCGGCGTGACCATCTCACTGCGGACGGCGACTTCACCCTCCGCACCTGCCGGCAAGGTTCGGTGCTCCCGGTCAACGATCCTTAGTTCCACACGTTCATCGGCAACACCGACCGTGTCGATCATTTCCTCCAGCGGCGCATCGGGCCGAGTGTAAGTGATAAAACCGGCCGTCTCCGTCATTCCATAACCGGTGTAGGTTTCATCGCTCATGGCGACTATTTTTCTCATCAAAGCTGCCGGGCAGGCTGCCCCAGCCACACCCGTCTTCTGCAATCGCACCGGCCCATGAACACCAAAGCTCGGATGGCTTATAATCATATGGAACATCGTGGGCACGCCTCCAAAGAAATCAATCTCTCCATTGACGATCAGCTGCAAGGTTTCCTCAGGGTCAAACGTCGGCATAGCCACTAACGTAAAAGCTCCAATTAGCGCCGAACATACGGTAATGGTTGCCCCACCTACGTGCGATCCGGGCAGGGCCCACAATTGGCGAACATCGGCCGTCATGCGAAAATGAACATTCTGCTGTTCGACATTCCGCAGAATATTGCGATGCGTCAACACCACACCTTTCGGACAGCCGGTCGATCCTGACGTGTAAACAATCAAAGCCACATCATCCGCCTGAACCCCGGACCGCCGCTGGTCCAATTTCGATCGCTCCGTATGCACGCCTTGCTCGATCAGCGCATCCCACGACGACTCACCTAATACGGCCATGCGCTGACCATCGCACGATTCATGGGCTCCGCGCAAATCTTGGAGCATCGACTTCTTGACCGCTTCGCCACCAGCCAACACATGAGCAATCCGCGCATCGGCAAGAATCTCGGTAATTTCCCGCCGGCTGAGCTGCATATTGAGTGCCACCATCGCCGCTCCGATCGAGCTGATCGCGACAAAGCTGGCAACAAACTCAGGGCCATTGCTCATCATAAGCGCCAAGCGATCCCCCGGCTCGACACCTATTGCAACCAGGGACGCCGCAATCTGATCGGTCTGCGTCAACAATTCTGCATACGAGACATCCCGCCCACTCATGACAATGGCCGGATGATCCGGCCTTCGAACGGCTGCGACCTGCAACGTCTCATACAGCGTTGATTGAGTCATATACTACTACCATCCAAGTTTATTTCAGTGGTGTTTCTTAGCACTGCCCACCATGAACGATTGCACACTCTCTACCACGACCACATCGTGCTGATTCAAGATATCGGCTTGCATCACAACGGCTCCGCGTGACCCGTTGGAGAATGGTTTCAATTCGACCACCTTCATCTCAACGCGGATCGTATCGCCGACGAATACGGGCGTTATAAAACGCACCCGCTCCAGCCCCAGATGGGCCAAGATGGTTTCTTTAGTCACGCCGCTCCGCTCCATCAGCCCCATGCCAACGGACAGAGTCAACATACCATGCACCAAGCGGCCGGCAAAACCAAGTGATTGAGCATAGTTCTCATCTACGTGTAATGGATGGGCATTACCCGAGATACCCACAAACTGAGCAAGCTCACCGTCGGTGATCGTACGCCCAGTCGTGACCAGCTCATCCCCCACAGAAAAATCTTCAAACCAGCAACCGGTCCACGTTTTCATTGGCTGGGTACATTCGGACTCCTGCGGCGAAGGTGCCATACGGTTCTCCAGAATAGAATTGATTGCAGTGAATTTTGGGTGGTTGGGGTCAAATGAAGCACGTCCCCAAAGTGCCTGATATGGTCCCTATAAATAATCCCGTCCCTGTTGGCAGTCAAGGAAGACCAGCATTTGTCCGAAAACCTGTTGTTTGAACGTTGCTCCAATATCGGTAAAAAAGGTAAACGACAATAAGTCCTTACATCATTACGAATTGCAATGTGATCTGGGAAACAGTGTGTCTTATCAGCCGCCACGCGTTAGCGTCCGGTTTATCAAGTAATGATGCGAATCAGAAGTAACCGAGAGCTAACGCTCGGCGGCTGATGAAATATCGGGTTAGGCGGCCTGAACTACTCGATCAGTAACGGCGATTTTGCTGGCTGGTGGGGTCAACTCCGTTTGAATCGCCTCACCTTCACTCTGACCAGCAAAGCTGGTGGAAATTAGTTCAGCTCTTTACTCTGTAGATAGGCGAGCAGATCAGCGAAATCCTGTGTGCTGGTCTGTTCCTCCAGTCCGTCAGGCATCATGGATTTGCCGGTGCTTTGGATTTCGTCAATTTGATTGCGTAGAATCACTTCGTGTTTATTCTCTTGCATCACAAGGGTGAGACTGCTGCCGGTTTCCGCGCCGAGAATGCCACTGTACGAGCGGCCTTCGTCAGTTACAACCGTGTAGGTGAGGTACTTGCTGTCGACCGCGGCACTCGGATTGAGGATCGCTGTTAGTAGAGTCTCGGGGCGCCGGTCGGTGAGCGAGGCAATGTTTGGGCCAATATCATGGCCAACTTTTTCCAGCCTGTGGCAGACTGCGCACTTTTTCTGAAAGAGACGTTTGCCTTTGTCACGATTGCCTTCAAGAGTGAGAGCATCTCGATAGTGGTCTACGACTGTCTGTCGATCGGAGTTGCCTACCGATTTCAATATCGTTGCGACCCGCGTTTGGATTTTTTCGTCCTTGATAGCAGCCAGCTTTTGACGAGTTGTTACGTCAAGGGCTGCGGCAGCGATGGTTTTGTTTTCGATCTGATCGAGCAGTGTATTAATCCAGCGGGGCCGACTGAGTAGGCTGCTCAAGATTGGGGTACGGATGGTTGGGACGTGACTCGGCCAATTTTCGAGCAATAATTCAGCGACTTCTGCATTTTGAAACGTCGACAAGAAATCGATTGTTGCCAACTGAACTGCTGGAGCGGTTTGTGGTGTGAGATTCGCAGCTAGCAATTGCAACTCTGCGTGTTGTTGCTCAGACAATCGCGCAAGCACTGGAATCGCTGCGATGCGCAGCGATTGCTCGGCCTCGCTGTCGGCGACAATTTCTCGGGCGAGGCTTACCAGTTGATTCGACTGTTCGTACAGCGACTCGTGTGACTCGAAAAAAGTAGCCGGCGAGATTTGATGCCTCTTCATAAATTTGAACAAACTTGAGAGGAAATCGAATTTGGCATCGACCTTTTGAGCGTTACTTGAATTCAGCATAAATTGTAGCGCATCACGAGCCGCATCATGGCTCTCGAAGGCGATCGCTTGCTCGATCAGCCGATTGAGTAGCCGCCCCGTGTTGCTGTTCTGTAAATTGGACAACACCGTTTGCAGCACGATTTCGATGTTTTCTGCCGAAATAGAACTCATCGCCGCAGCGGCAAGGTAGATATCCGATTGGTCTTGCATCATGAGTCGAGCCAAGCATCGAGCACTCGCCTCGCCCGACCATTCTCCTAGCGAGCAGGCCAACTGCAAGCGTACCTTGGCGTGTGAGCTACTGCTCAACTCGCTCACCGCATTCAGAATATCGGGGTGCTCCCCTGCGAACGGTTCGGCGATGCGAATCGCTTGTCGCTGCACTCCGGGATGTTTGTCCGCGAGAGCGATGAGCACGATTTCAGGCGTTATCGCACCGAGCCCATCTAGAGTGCACAAGGCATGCAAGCGGGCGAGCGGCTGAGAGCTGCTTTTAATTAGATCTTCTAGCAATGGCTGGGTGGCTGGGTCGGCACGCACAATAAGCGACTGCTGGACAAGGTCGCGCTGAACACCACTGGGAGTTTCTAAAGCTTGAACGAGTGCTTCGCCGGAGAGAGATTTCAAACGAAGGATCTTACCGGGCTTTTTCCCTTTTGGATAAATTCGGTAGATCCGCCCCAAAGTATCGCCGTGACGAAAGAAAGGTTTAAGTTCTTCGCGACCCGCCAGCGTAAGCCATTGGGGATGTTCGATCATATAGCGATACATGTCGGCAATCCAAAGTGCTCCGTCTGGGCCGGTGGTTGCCATGACGGGCCGACACCAGCGATCAGTCGAGGCGAAGAAATCAAATTTCGCTTCGGCTGGCGAGCGCTCGGCGATGAAACTGACGCCCTCGTTTTGGACCGCAAAGTGCTGAACCAAGTTGTGAAACGGCTCACAAGTAAATCCGTGTTGCTTGTTGCTATCGGTGAACAGTCGCTGATCTCGGTAGATCATTGCCGAGCAGGCTGAGGTGAACCGTCCCGACTGCCGGAAACTGTGAAATCGTTTTTGTGGCTCTTTAGCCGGATAGACCTTAGGATTACGCGGCAAAATAAGCTGCCGGCGTGGTTCGGGCGGAGCTACGTAAGGGTTGCGACGGGTGTAATGGTCTTCAAGCACATAGTGCCACAGAGGGTGGCTGTTCATGCTGCCGAACCAGTTTCCCCAGTCATCGCAGTTGCGACCAAATTGCGAAGGCCCTGCCTGCGGATCGAGCTGCCCCGTGGTCGGCCGAAAGCGAAAGTCGCGACTGCCTATCAGAATCATCTCGCCGGTTTGGGTCGATCGGATCCGACTGTTGTCATCGTAGCGAGCGACATGGGACCCGCTGGCACAATATATCCAATTGTCGAGTCCCCAGCGCAGGCCATTCACCCGGAGCTGTTGATTTCTCTCTTGAAAGCCGGCGAACAAGATTTCGGTTTTATCTGCTTTGCCATCATCGTCAGTATCTGCAGCGTAAAGGATATTTGGTGCCGTAGTAATGAGCACGCCCTGCTTCCAAGGCAACACACCCGAGGGGAAGGCCAAGTCTTCGATGAATATTTGAGAATGGTTGTAAGCCCCATCGCCGTTGGTGTCTTCCAATATACGGATCCGTCCACCTGACTTACCTTGGCCATCGATGCCAAGCGGGTAGTCGGACATTTCGGCTACCCATAGCCGTCCTTGTTCGTCCCAGGCCAGCGCGACGGGATCGCGGATGAGTGGCTCGGCGGCTACCAATTCAATTTCAAATCCCTCCGGAACATGAATCGTCGCTAACGATTCAATTGGCGAGAGTGGTTGCGATTCAGGCCGAGGGAGATCAGCTGTCGCGCTTTTTTTTTTCGCAACTGCGTCCGGCGGTTGCACCGCTGATTGTTGGAAGTGATGGGCAATTTCTTCGGCGGTCAACGGCCGATTGTAGAGCGAAACTTCATCGACCTTACCTTCAAATAGTGCAAACTGGTCGCTGCGACCGCCGACGTATATCTCTGCCTCGGCAGGACAAGTGAACTTGGCTTCGCCAGAAATTTCGGGAGTCTCGTGCCCGTTGAGACCGTGTCCGTTTAAATAGACCGTTATCTGGCTGCCTTCTCGCACCAAGACGACATGATTCCACGATCGGAGTTGGAGATCCGTCTTGCCGACGAGCAATTGATTCGCCTTATTACCGTTGAAAAAGATCAATTTGCCAGCGGCTTTTCCGCCCCGGTGGCTGCCGCCAATGCCCAGATGATCGCCTGCCGCGGATGAGTCGCCCTCTTTGCCTCGCGAGAAAAAATATCCAGTGACTGGACGAACGTCATGGGGCAACCCATTCCAGAACCAACACTCGACCGAATAATTCTCGCCCAATTCTTGGCATGAGGCCCGCATTCGACCACCGGCAAAATGGGCTGCCCGATTGCCGCGAGGTCCGGCAGTAATACCGGTTCCCTCGGGGCCAGGCAAGTATCGCGCGACACCTGCCTCAAAAATACCATGGTGTTTTTTTAATCGATCGACGGCAGCAAAATCGGCCATCTCTTCGAATTGCCAATAGGCTAGCGGTTCTGATTTGGCAATCGCTTTCATGTAAAGGTTTTCTAGAGCCACGATTTCGCGTCTTGGCTTGCCAGCAACTTTCTCTAGCAGAGTGAGCAAAGTTTCGACAATCTGCGGCTCTGCTTGGACTTCCAGTCCTGCCGTCTTGGCGGGCCAAGTGGTGTAACCGCCGAGCTGATGTTGCTCGGGCGGGGGAATATAGCCTTGAGCGCCGTTTGCGAGTTCGATGTTGAAGGTGGTTGCAAACGGGCTTTTCGCTTTTAGCTTCAAGCCTGTGAGAGCATAGACTTCGTGTGGCAACGCGGTGATGCCGAGGTCGCCGATGCGGATCGCTTGCAACTTGATCTCGACGCGGGGCTCATGGTGCAGGTCGATTGCCTCGAAAGCATAGATATCTGGCAGAACTTTGCGCGGTTGGTCGCCTAATTTTTCTGCTCGATCTCTTGCCCAAGTGAGTCGCTTGGCGTTGGGCGCACGTCGGTCGAACTCAAGCGTCTGCTCAGCCATCGCGAGCGGAACCCAGTTGTGATACTTAATGATTCGAAATCCCGAGAGGGCGACTTTTGCCATCGCTTCGGTGTAATTGTCGAGGTTTTTTGTGCGATCGGCCGCCGGCTTGCTGTAATCCATCCAGGCAGCGTCGCCGCTGGTTCCTTGCGAAAGAATTCCCACGTAATCGGGATGGACTTCCGCTTCCTCCAGTAACGCTCTGAACTTGGTGCCGAAGATTCCACAAGCGTCTGCCGACAACGGAGTAGAACCGAAGAAATGCATCGCGTAGTTGCCGAGGATTGAAAGCAGCCGACCATCAGATCCTTGGATCGCAAGTAACGAGAGATCCTGGTCCGCCGGGCCCGACGGTCCAATATGTTTCGGGTTCTGATGACCGGGGTGCATGTGGGCGCGGACCGTCGAGTCGCCAAAAGGGTCGACCTGTAGATGATCGGCTCGGTAGATCCACCTTCGGCAGTGTCCATGCTCACGATCTTCGACCACGGTCCAACCGATTTTCGCAGTCGCAAGCCTTTCGTTAGCAAGAACAATACTTTTGGAAATCTGACCTGGAAGAAAGCGCGCGTAGTTTGTGTCGCTCCGAGAGCCGAGGCATGCCATTGCTGAAGGAGCGGAGTGAGTATGAGTGGCTGAAATAAGAATTCGATCGACGGGGATGCCTGTCCCCTTTGATGCCATTTGCTTCGCCTCGTCGAGGATCGATCGAGGTATCATGAGATTATCAACCACGACGATCGCAATCCTTGTTTTCCCGTCGTCTAAGACCACCGCACGCGACATCAAACGTGTCGTCACGCGTTCTGCGGTACGCTCAGTAAAATAGCCGTTGACGATAACCGGAAATTCAATCGGTGTGATATCGACCGCGAAGACACCTGCCTGAAAAATTTTTGTTGAATCGTCGTCCGCCCAACTCACATCTTTCTGATTACTTAGCATTAAGAGGCATAGTAGCAAACCTCGAACCAGATATCCTTGACAGTTGATCATGCTGCTGCTTTCTGAAACCGTAGGGGCTCATTATCCGAACCGCTTCCAACTATCCAGTTTATTACCTATCCGCCTTTCAACGGATTTTTCGGTGCGTCGTAGGCGCCGAAATCATTGAAGAAGTGTCGCTTTGCGAAACGGTAAGCCCAGCTCTTTTCAGGGATTTGTTCGGACGAGCTCGCCTGGGATGGCTGGATGCGAAGTGTTTGTAACTCATGCGTTGCCGTTTGCCGCGAAGTGGTGTCCTGAGCTCCATGCAACACGTTGAGTTGATGGAGTAAATCGGGCCTTTCCAGTACGATACAGCCCCGTGTCGTTGATGCTGCCAACTCGCGAAAATCATGCAAGTATTCCGAATCATTAAACACTTCGGTCAAGGGTCGCGGGTCGTAGATCGAATCCTTGGCAAACTGTACGATCGGGCACGGTTCGATATGGCCCCAAGGACTGATGTGATGCGTGAACCCGGTCGCTGCTGGGCAAAGTGCCTGGCCTTTGTGATCGTAGTAAGCGTCGATGATGCCAATCGGCTTGCGCACACGCATCTCCACCACGAATCGACGGATACGTAATTGTTCTTCTGGCGATAAGGCCAACTCGGGAGACGCGTCCGGTCCGATGGGCCGGTAGGTATGATACCACATGTAGAGCACACCCAAATGAATCAATCGATCGACCCACGACTCGTTGACCAAAGTGTCTATATTTGTCTTGCAGACGCTCGTGCAAACTCCCGTGACCACGCGATTTTCCACACAGTGACGGATGCCTTCCATGGTTTGATTCAAAACGGCCTGCCCACCACGACGCTGGTCGCTGACAATTTCGTCCCCCTCGACGCTGATCAGCGGAGTCACATTTCCGCATTTACGAAGCTGCGCCGCGATCTCGTCAGTGATAAAATGACCATTGGTAAAAACCTGGAAGTAGCAGTCCGGGTGCCGGCGAAATATTTCCAGAATGTCAGCATGCATGAATGGCTCACCACCGACAATTCCGAAAAAATAATTTCCCTGGGTATTGGCCTCGTGTATGACTCGCGAAAGTGCATCGACCTCGATCTTCTCCTGCTTCGCCGCCACGTCCACCCAACAGCCTTGGCAGCGCAAGTTACAACTGTTGATAATTGAAATATAGAGAAAAGGCGGGAAGAACTCGCCCTGCGCCAATCGGCGCTTATGTTTTACGATGGCCCGCATTCCCCTGAAACCAAAGTTCCAAGAAAGCTTCCAGAGTAACCTGAGGTCGGTTTCGGTCAATAAGCGTTTTGCATAACGAAGATACATGGAAAATAAAGATAAACAGGAAAGGGGGAAGAGGAAAGTGTAAAGCGTAAAATGATAAGAGCAAAGTGCTTGGAAAGAGCAGCAAGGCCCATACGGTCATTCTACACTTTTCATTTATCATTTTACATTTTTAATTTTGAATCGGTCTGATCAACTACAACAATTCAAATCCCAACCCTCTCGCACCTCCTAATTCCTGCCCTACCGCAGTATTACCCTAGTTTTACCGTATCGCCGACTAACCGCTCGACAGTCACCCCTGGGGTGCTTAGAATCATAGATGCGCTGGCGATCGTGCTGGCTATCCCGCCAATCCCGGAGCCGATCGGCTCAATGAGTATTCAGTTTGATGCGGAGCGGCTTATTGCCGCCGGGCAGATAGCCCGTACGCAATTACTTGACGAACGCTGCCCTAACGGCCACTGGATTGGAGAGTTGTCCAGCTCGCCAGTAGCCACTGCAACAGCAATCAGCGCGTTGGTGCTCGCCGAGCAACATGGGGGCAGTGGGGTTCTACCTGCTTATACGCCTGAAGGCAACGTACCATTTGCCGATAGGATCTATCAGGGAAATCTGAGCGAATTGATTGTCGAATCGGTTCATTGGCTGGCTCGTCAACAAAACGCGGATGGTGGCTGGGGTGACACGCCTCATTCAAAAATGGCTGGTCATCCGGAAAGGACTGGCCAAGAAGAAGCCGATTCCTATCATCAGAACCACATTCCCAATGTGTCGAACATTGCCACTACGATGTTGGTGCAGTCCGCATTTCACTTGACGGGCGTACCGGTCAAATACACCAACCTCCTGGAACGAGCTAAGCAGTATGTCCAAAAACAGGGTGGAGTCTTCGGGTTAAAACGGCACTATGGCAACGACAAAACTTTTGCCGTCCCCATCCTGACCAACTGTGCGTTGGCTTCGATCCTGCCGTGGCGGCAAGTACCCGCGCTTCCCTTTGAATTGGCCTGTTTACCGCAATCCTGGTACCGATCGATGAACCTGTCGGTGGTCAGTTATGCCATTCCTGCTTTGGTTGCTATGGGACAGGCTCGGCATCACCACGCTCCTTCGCGAAATCCCGTGATTCGATTCATTCGTCAGTCCACGAGAAAACGCAGTTTGGCGATCCTGAAAGATTTACAGCCCGAGAGTGGCGGTTTTCTAGAAGCAACTCCCCTGACTGCATTCGTGGTCATGAGTCTCTCCAGCATTGGTCTGGCTGAACACGTGGTGGTACGCAAAGGAGTTGAGTTTTTGCTCGCTTCGGTTCGTGCCGATGGTAGTTGGCCTATCGATACCAATTTGGCAGTCTGGAACTCTGCCCAGGCCGCAACAGCCCTCCAGTGGGACTTTGCCCAAGGGGGGGATTTTGCCCAAGGAGAACCTGCATCCACAGAATTTTCCCTGGCAGAGACAATGCGTCCACAAGGTCAACATTTTGTTGCAGAACCCCCAACCGATGAGCTGACCAATGAGCTGACAACCGCAGCAGACGCAGAAATTTCCACCGATTTGGGGCCAACCGATTTAGGCCAGATTACTTCCCATCATGCGGACAGCCATAAAAAGAGGGCTTCAGAAGATCAATTGAAAGCCCTTGATTGGTTGCTGAAGTGTCAGCATCATCAAATTCATCCCTACACAGGAGCCAAGCCGGGAGGATGGGCCTGGACGGATCTTTCCGGTGGTGTGCCCGATGCGGACGATACGTCGGCCATGCTGCTAGCCCTCGCTAGTTGGCGAAATCGTTTTGGCAGTTTGCGGAAGCAATCGGTTGAGCCTGCAGCAAAAGCAGGAATTGGCTGGCTACTCGACCAGCAAAATCAAGACGGTGGTTGGCCCACGTTTTGCCGTGGCTGGGGAAAATTGCCCTTTGATCGGAGCAGTACCGATATTACTGCTCACGCATTGCGAGCTTTGCACGCCTGGCGGAATATCTGGCAACTGGAACAGACCGATCTTGAGCTCCACCAGCAAATTGCCGATTCGACTCATGCAGGACTCCGATTCCTGGAAAGCAAACAGTGCGAAGATGGCAGTTGGATTCCACTTTGGTTTGGCAATCAGCGGCATCCTCAGGAGTGGAATTGCGTCTATGGGACTGCCAAAGTACTACTCATGTGCCATGAGTTGGGCATCCACCAGTCCAACATGACCAGATGCGGAATTTCCTGGCTCACAGACGCTCAACTTGCCTGTGGTGGGTGGGGTTTTGCCTGCGATGATGGGACTTTAACCCGTGAAAACGGGGATTTTGCCTGTAGTGTGGAAGAAACGGCCCTTGCAGTCGAAGCCCTGATTGCACTCCACAATCATCTGGGAGAACCTGAAGATCAGGTGAAATTTGCCTTAGAAAGTGGGGTGAGTTGGCTTACAGAAGCCATTTTAGCAGGTCGCCATCACGATCCGTCCCCGATCGGTTTTTACTTTGCCAAATTGTGGTATCATGAGCGGCTCTACCCGCATATTTTTTCCGTACAAGCAATCGGTCGTGCTGCCATGTCTGACAGGCTATTCAAGGGCAACCCCCAGGACGGCAACTCCCAGGACGGGCGAATACAGAATGGGGCCAGACAGGACGAGTTGGTACTGGATGACCAAAGGCAGGACACAGTTCGACGGGTAATCACAGCAAAGTAAACCAGAGGATGGTTAAAACCCGAATGTTTCTTAGACCGGACAACTGCGTCTAAAATTGAGACACCTGGTGTTGGCCGGCAGGTGTCTGGTCAAGCCTTACTTTTGGGGTAGCCGCAGCCATAAGTACTGACAGAGCAAAGTTTTATTTGTGCGTCAACCTAAAAAGAGTAAGTTTGACAAAGCACGTAGGTACTTTATGAGATATTCGAGAAAATAATCGAGGAGCTACCCATTTTGCCCACTCTACCCGCACCCAAGCCAGAAGACATCGCGACGGAGAGCTTGTCAGCCTCCAATACGGTACACTCTGCGGCAGCTCATGCTGGGTCGGCTCATGTTGGGTCGACTCATGTTGGGTCGGCTCATGTTGGGGCTGGCGAATTTCCAAATGGTTCTGCAATCCTCCATACGGACAATCCCAATACGGGTAATCCCAGCCAATTGCCCCCACAGCAACCTCATTCCAAGGGGTTTCGTTCCAAGAAGACCCAATCCAAGGCAAGACGCCGCACCAACCATCTTAAGGAGGTACCACCGGAGCGTGATTTGCGCAATAAAATTCGTGATCACTGCCGGCAGCTTACTTCCGGGTGGGACAAGCAGCATGCGCTTTCCCAGGAGGAACTTGAATCGGAAGCTCGGCAGGTGCTTGAACGGTTCGAATTGCCGGAAGCTTTTCTGGGCTGGACCTTGGTGGTACTCTCGTCGGAATTTTGGCGCGACCAGATTGCCTTGGTTCCACCTAAGCGACGTTTGCTACTGCTACCCCATTGTCTCAAGCATGCCGAAGGCTGCCCTGCTGACTACGACCAGTATGGTTTGGATTGCAAACAGTGTGGCGCATGTTGCATTGCAGACTTCCGTACTCGAGCAGAACAACTAGGCTACAAAGTTCTGGTAGCGGAAGGCTCGCCAATCGTGCTGAAAATCATTGTCAGTGGTTACGTGGATGCCATTGTGGGTGTCGCCTGCCTGAACGTGCTGGAAAAAGCTTTTGACAAACTATTGCTTGCAGGAATCCCATGTATGGCGGTCCCCCTCCTGTCAAGCGATTGTCGCAATACATCAGTCGACGAGGATTGGGTCAGCGAAATGATTGAAGTTCGTCCATCGGTCCCTACGGTGCAAACGTACTCCTACTTGCCTTTATTGCGAGCCGCAAGTGGTATGTTTCAGCCCGAGCAACTTCAGCGATTGGCACCACGTGTACGGGTACCACACGGAAATTCACAGAACGGGGACTCACAAAAGCTATCGACTACGAAACTGCGTTCGAAAAATGGCAAGTCTCAGCAGGACAACATTTTATTGCAAGACCCAATTGCTGCAACCGAAGCTTTGGCGCATGACTATTTGGCCAAGGGTGGAAAATACTCCAGACCATTTATCACACTGGCAGCTTACGATGCTCTGACTGGCAACCATCGGGATAGCAAAAGCGACCCAGAGCAAACTGATTTGCAGAAGGGCGAGCAAACGCAGTTACAAAATATACCCGATGCGGTCTATCGGGTGGCTCTTTCGATTGAAACATTCCATAAAGCCTCGTTGGTCCATGATGACATTGAGGATGATGATGCCTACCGTTATGGCGAACCGACCCTCCACCAAACCTTAGGTTTGCCCACCGCCATCAATGTGGGGGACTACTTAATTGGCTTGGGATACCGATTGGTAAGTCGAGAATTGGAATCCCTGGGCCCCGATGTGGCGGGGGATATCATTAACCGTTTAGCGGATGCCCATTTGCGACTTAGCGAAGGCCAGGGAGCCGAACTTCTTTGGCGCGATACACGCGACAAACAACTTACGCCGTTGGACGCAATGAAAATATATGCTCTCAAGACAGCCCCAGCTTTTGAAGCTGCGATGCTTTGTGGATTGCGGTGTGCAGCACCTCTGGGAGAGCTGGAACAACCTCTTAAGCAATTGGCAAGACACTTAGGGATTGCATTTCAAATTCTCAACGACCTGAAAGATTGGCATGGCGATCAAGACAACAAGTTGGCAGTTGGACTTGATACGCTCGGTGGACGCCCCACATTACTGTGGGCATTGGCATTGGATTCGCTCGAACAGGAGCACCGAGATGAACTGCTACAGATCGTCGGGCAGCAACAGGAAAAGGATAAGACATCCGCAGAGTCATCCGAGTTTGATGCCGGTCGGATTGCGCGTGTGAAACAGCTGTATCATCAGGCGAATGTCTTTGAGCAAGCACGTGAATTGGTCGAGAAATATCAACAGCGGGCTGAAGCGATCGCCGACGACGTGAAACCGGAAAGCTTGCGCAGACTCTTGTACTTTCTGATCAACACGATGCTCCACAACCCGGCACCTCCTACGCCCAAAGTTACAGAGTTGCAGAGTTACAGAGTTGAAAAATGAAAGTATCCACTCAACACTCAACACTCAACACTCAACACTCAACACTCTACAGTGCCTGATCTCAATCAACTTGCCCAACTATTCTATCCATCGTTGGAAGACTTGGGACAATTCACACCTGTAGAAGCGACCGAATTGCCATCGGCCTATCAGGGGCTATTGGCTCATGACGATCATATGACCGTCACCCTTGAAGCATTCCATGACAGTCTGATGGATGTTCAAGTCTTGCAACAGCGTTACGACCCTCCTTACTATTCCAGAAAGAGCCTCCTGGCACGTCGTACGGATGGTAAAGCCGTTCAGTTTGGCATCATGAGGATCACCCTCGACGGACTGCCCAAGACTGCGCAAGACGACTTGTCGAATTGCAACATGCCCTTAGGACGAATTCTGATCCGACATCATGTTCTACGACATGTTGAACTTTGTCAGTTGTGGCGAGTCATTCCGAGCAAAGAATTACAGACCCACCTGGGCTTGACAGAGGGCAGTTTAACCTTCGGCCGCATCGCGCAGATTATCATGGCAGGAGAAGTGGCGGTCGAGTTACTTGAGATTGCCGTACCATGAAACCTATTCAACAAGAATACGACTGTCTGGTCATGGGGGGCGGACCAGCCGGTTCGACCGCCGCGGCGCTGGTGGCTGAAGCTGGTTATCGCACACTTCTGGTGGAACGTGCGGCGATGCCCAGGGCGTCGGTCGGTGAATCACTCATGCCCGAAACCTATTGGATATTCAAGCGGCTAGGGGTTCTGGATCAATTGCAAGCCAGCCAATTTCCACGCAAAGTGGGCGTTCAATTTGTTGGCAGTTCGGGCCGAGAATCGGCTCCTTTTTTTTTTCGCAGCCACGACCCACGAGATTGCAGCCAGACATGGCATGTCGACAGGTCACAATTTGACTGGATTCTGCTACAAAATGCAATCTCTAAGGGAGCCGATTGTCACGACCATACACGAGTGCTGAAGGGCGTTCTGGATAACGACCGAGCGGTCGGTGTCCGTCTCCAACCAAATGCTCCGGGCGACCCATCCCAATTCATCAAAGCTCGAGTCGTGGTTGACGCGACTGGCCAACAGGCCTTGTTGGGGAATCAATTGGGGCTCAGACGCCCCAACCCCCAACTGCGGAAAGTGGCCATTTGGGGCCATTTTCGTGGCGGCTTGCGTGACCAATCGGGTGGCGGTGTGAAAACGGTTATCTTGCATACCGACTCAAAAAGGTCTTGGTTTTGGTACATCCCGCTAGCTGATAACCGAGTCAGCGTAGGCTTGGTGGGAGACCATGACAAGATGTTGAACAATCATGCCGATGCTGAAACCGTTTTTTACCACGAGTTGCAACAGTGCAAGGTGCTACAGGGTTGGCTGGACCGCGCCGAGCCAATCAATTCGCTACAGGTACTCAGGGAATTTTCTTATTCCCAGGAACGAGCGGCAGGTGACGGCTGGGTGCTGGTGGGTGACGCTTGGGGATTCATCGATCCGGTTTATTCTTCTGGAGTTTTTTTCGCGATGAAATCAGCAGAGCTTGCCGCGGACGCCATTCTTGAAGGCCTTCAGTGTGACGATCTGTCAGCCACAATGCTCGGCCGCTGGCTGCCTGAATTCACCCAACGAACCAATCTAATTCGCAAGCTGGTGGCCGCATTTTACTCAGGAAACTTTCGAGTCGGGAAATTTATCCAGCAATACCCTCAGCACCGCAAGGAATTAGTCGACCTGTTAATTGGCCGCATCTTCGACCCGCAAACAGGAAGCCATCAACCGGGGAAAATATTCGATGACCTCGATCCATGGCTGCTGCAAATGGAGGGGGAATGAGGCACCACGTAGTTATCTGAAGCCGGACTATAATTTGAAGCAACGATATTGATCCAAAGGCCTGAACCCCTACAATGTTTTATGTTGGGCGGGAGAAATTCCGCATTCCGCATTCCGAATTCCGAATTCCTCCCATCCTATGTCTCGTATCATTTTTGTTCTTGTCTTGCTACTGATCATCCTTCATCAGGACAACTGGTTTTGGACGGACTCGCAGCTTGTGTTTGGCTTCATGCCTATCGGCCTGTTCTATCACGCCTGCCTGTCGGTTTCGGCGGCACTCGTGTGGTGGCTGGCTGTCTGCATAGCCTGGCCTAAATTGGACGGGCCCAATTTGAGCAAAGGGGCCACTGGGCCGGAACAGGAGTCGCCCCTTCCATCCGCAGCAACTCAATCTGGCAGGCACGCATGACACAATTGTGGATCATCAGTGGATATCTGGCCCTATTGTTGATGCTGGGCCTGTTTGCGGGCCGCCTGTTTCGCGGCACGACCAAAGACTACATGTTAGCGAGCCATTCGATTGGCCCATTCCTGCTGCTGATGTCGCTCTTTGGCACCACCATGACTGCCTTTGCGCTGGTGGGTTCCACCGGACAGGCCTTCAAGTCGGGTATTGGCGTATATGGCATGCTTGCCTCCTCCAGCGGCATCATTCATTCGCTTTGTTTTTTCGTCTTGGGCATCCGCTTATGGAACTTGGGGCGCACTCATGGATACACAACGCAGATCCAGTTTTTTCGTGATCGGCTCGAAAGCGACCGCTTTGGTTTGTTGTTGTTCCCGGTGCTGGTAGGGTTGGTCATCCCCTATTTACTGATTGGCGTGATGGCCTCCGGCAGTGTCATCAACGGAATCACCCAGGGTCGAGTTGTCGAAGGTCAAGTAGTTGATCCAACTTTTTCTGAGGGGACATTTCCTTCCTTTCTGGAACAGGGCACTCAAGGCTTCGCCGTGGATGGATCCAAGGGTGGGTTACCAAGACAACTTGCATCTCTGGTGATTTGTAGCGTCGTTCTGATTTACGTTTTTCTTGGCGGCATGCGCGGCACGGCCTGGGCCAATGCATTTCAAACAATCGTTTTCATGATCTTGGGGGTTGTAACTTTCTTTGTCATTGCCGGAAAACTGGGAGGCCAAGACTCCCTTTTAGCCAACCTCCAATCGATCGCCCAACACGTACCTCAGGAAAAATTAACCCGTGCAGGGCTATCCAAGCTATTGTTCGCCTCTTACTTGCTGGTACCGTTGTCGGTTGGCATGTTTCCCCATCTGTTCCAACATTGGTTGACTGCTCGCAGCGCAAGCAGCTTCAAGTTGCCCGTGGTTCTCCACCCAGTGTTCATCATGATCGTCTGGGTGCCATGCGTACTGATTGGCATCTGGGCCACCAGTGATCTCATCCAAATTCCTCCATCCGTCCGGGCCAACCCAAACGTCATTCTGCCATTCATGGTCAAGCGACTGGCAGGCCCTGTGCTGGGAGGCTTTTTGAGCGCTGGAATATTGGCGGCCATCATGTCATCGCTGGACAGTCAGTTTCTTTGCCTGGGTACGATGTTCACCGAAGACATTGCAGTCCACTACGGCGGCAAAGACCAGTTCACAGACCGCCAGGTCGTATTGATGGCCCGCTGTTTTATCGTAGTGATTGTCGCACTGACGTACTTCTTTAGTCTATTCGATCCGCGTGGTGTCTTTACTCTGGGCGTCTGGTGTTTTAGTGGCTTTGCCAGCCTGTTCCCACTGATTTTTGCTGCAATCTACTGGAAACGATTAACCAAGGCAGGCGCCTATGCGTCGGTGTTGGCTGCCATTGGCACCTGGGGGTATTTGTTTTATCAATCAGGCTATGCGGCCATAGAACCATTCACCGTCCATTTCGATCTGGGCGGTGCCACTTACCATGTGATGCCAGTGATGATAATGTTCCTCAGCTCTCTGGCGGCAATGGTCATTGTTTCGCTCTTCACCCATCCTCCCAGTGACGAAACGTTGCAGAAATTTTTTCCCGATCCGCCGACTTCATCGTGAAAATCGCCTACCTGACGGCCGGTGCAGCCGGCATGATCTGTGGTAGTTGCCTGCATGACAACACCCTGGCGGCTGCCATGCTCGAAGAGGGGGAGGATGTGCTCTTGATACCCACCTACACACCGGTGCGGACCGATGAGCCGAATGTAAGTCAGGATCGAATTTTCTACGGCGGGATTCATGTTTTTTTGCAACAAAAATGGTCCTTCTTCAGGCACCCTCCCCAGTGGTTCGATCGTTGGTTTGCTCACTGGCTTAACCACCCTGCCCTGCTCGGCAGACTGGCAGGCCGCGCCAGTAGTGTCGATCCAACCCAACTTGGTGAATTGACCGTTTCCATGCTCCAAGGTGAGACGGGCAATCAGCACCGAGAACTAGATAAGTTGGCCGTTTGGCTGCGCGATGAAATACAACCTGACGTGATCCATTTGTCGAATTCTTTGATGCTTGGGATGGCCCGGACTCTGCGTAAAGAGTGTCGATGTCCGCTGGTCTGCACACTGTCAGGAGAAGATCTGTTCCTGGACAAACTCATGTCGCCTTATCGCGACCAATCGATCAAGCTAATTCACCAGGCGGCCGATCAGGTCGACGCTTGGATCGCCATGAATGCCTATTATGCCGATACGATGGCGACCTACCTGTCTATCGATCGACAACGAGTGCATGCTATTCCCCATGGCCTGAAGCTAGATGCTTATGGAACAGGATTTAGTCCACCAGATACCCACTGTACGGAAAAAGGTCCCGCAGAAAACAAGTCTAAGGGGAAAGGGCCCACTCAGATTGGCTACCTGGCTCGAATCTGCCCTGACAAAGGCCTTGGACTGCTGGTTGAAGCTTGCCTGCGACTAGTTGATCGCAACGATCTGCCACCTTGGGAGTTGCATGTGGCCGGTTATCTGGGAGCTGGCGACCGCCCCTTCCTGGAGAAGCTAAATGCCCAAATTGACAACAGCCCACTGGCCAACAAGTGGACCTATTGGGGTGAACTGGATTATCAGCAGAAAATGGCCTTTTATCAGGCCACCGATCTGTTCAGCGTGCCCACTGTCTATCCTGAAAGCAAGGGGCTGTCGGTACTCGAAGCACTCGCTTCTGGGATCCCCGTGATCGTACCGGCGCATGGCACATTTCCTGAACTCCTTACGGATACGGGTGGTGGCTTACTTTGCCAGCCCCATGACGCGGATGATCTGGCCACGAGGCTGGCTGAATTGCTCCTGGATCCTGGCCGGGCAGTGCAACTTGGCCTTAGAGGCCAGCAAGCAATCCTTGCCCGTTATCAGGCTCAAACTATGGCTCAGAACACCCTGGCACTCTACCGCCAGCTCACCTATGAGTAAACCGCTTGTGTAGCCTCTCCGATATGCTAGAATACCGGGCTTATACACCCTAACCCAACACACGGCCTTTTAGCATGGTTCCAAGAAACAAGTCATACTCAAGAAAAAAAACCACCAAAAAATTGGTTCCTAAGAAAGATCCTGTCTATATCGATGGCATTCGTCCAAGGCCGATGTTTATCGACTACAAAGATCTAGACTTGCTCAGCAAATTAACCAATCGGCATGGTCGCATTGTCAGTCGCCGAAAAACGGGCTGCCATGCTTCGAGCCAGCATGCGGTTTCCAAAGCAATCAAACGGGCCCGCTTCATGGCCCTGCTGTCGTATACGGGCGGCTGATTTAATCTGGCCAAGCCAAACTTTCCGTAGGATCGCGAGTGATATCTAGACCAATTGCTAGTGTTTTTGCGCGACCCTACGGAAAGATTCGTTTGGCAAAAGGGAGTTTAATCTGGCCAAGCCACTGGGTTATCTGGCCAAGCCAAACTTTTCGATTGATCGCGAAATAGATTCGGTTGATGGCTGAGGGATTCGCGCGATCAAGCGAAAAGATTTGTTTGGCGTGGGGTTATCTGGCCAAGCCAAACTTTTCGATTGATCGCGAAATAGATTCGGTTGATGGCTGAGGGATTCGCGCGATCAAGCGAAAAGATTTGTTTGGCGTGGGGCGTATACGACAGACTCTGCTGCTCTATCATTACCGCGAAGCGGTTCAATAAAACAGCCTAGGGTTAGCGTGACCACTACGGCAACGCCGGGGTGTTCACGCTTACCCTAGGACTCGATGGTCTGTGAATGTTACCCTGAAAGGGTTATACAACGATCCCAGCTGTGCAACTCTTGCCCTGACTTTGATCTCATGCTACTCCATGATTCATGCTTCTCGTGAATGGTTGCTATATAATCCATGTCTGAACCTTACCGCACGACGAGGATGGTCGAATTCCGAGATACGGATATGGCCGGTATCATGCACTTTGCATCGTTCTTCGGCTACATGGAATCGGCCGAGCATGAATTGATCCGTTCGCTGGGGCTCAGTGTCCACGACTATGTTGAAGAGGGGGCGATTAGCTTTCCGAGAGTCAGCGCCTCGTGCGATTATGTCTCACCTGCACTCTGTGAGCAGATACTCGACATCGCCATTCGTGTGGTAAGAATCGGCAACAAGAGTGTGACTTATGAGTTTCAGTTTCATCATGAAAAACGACCCGTGGCCAATGGCAACATCACCTGCGTATGCTGTCTCGTTCAAGCTGGCGCCATGCCAACTTCCATAGAGTTGCCTGCGGACATAGTCGAGAAATTGAGCCGTTTTGTGGGCTAGCCCGGATATTTCATAAACTCGGGCACCGAAACTTGTTTTGGTCGGCGAGAGGTCGAAGAGTGCTGTGGCTGCAAGGCAAATGGTGATTTGGGTGCGGAACATATTATCTATTACTTGAGCACACCCAAATTACCCCGTAGTCTGGCAAACCCAGCTGACGCAGCAGACGCAGTGCTATTCGGACTCGCAGCAGAATGTTTTTGAAATATCCAGGCTCACCCTCTCAACTCTGGACTAACAACTCGCCATGACGATTCCTTATCTTGCAAGATTGATATTGCGCATCGCAAACGGCCTGGAAGGACTCGCCTCCGAACGTCGCAATAAACACGTCGAATTTTTGCGTTCCATGCAGCAAGCAGACGGTGGTTTTTCTGGTCGACAGGGAGGTAGCGATTTATATTACACCTCGTTTGCTCTGCGCGGGTTGGCCGTATTAGGCGCACTGGATGGTGCCATTGCCGAGCAAGCCGCTTCTTTCATTCGCCAACGGCTGAAAACACACGTTCCGTTAATCGATCTGATCTCGCTACTATTTTCCGCCCAATTGCTGGAGACAACCACTGGTATCGATCCGCTTGCCGAATCGGACAGCCAATGGCCGGTCCACTTGACAACCATGTTCGCACAGTTGCGACGAAGCGATGGTGGCTATGCGAAAACCATGGAGGGAGGCGCAGGCAGTACCTACCAGACCTTTTTAACCGTTCTGATCCATCAACAGTTTGTCCAACCTCTGCCTGATCCGGAAAGTATTGGTAATTTTGTGCGTTCCCAACATCGAGAGGATGGTGGCTTTGTCGAGATTCGAGCAATGCGTCGCAGTGGAACCAATCCAACCGCCGCTGCAATCGGCACGTTGCAAGTGATTCCCTCGTGGACCAATCAAAACGAAACCGGCATCCAACTTACCGAATCAGTAGCATCCTTCTTGCACAGCATGCAACTAGACAGCGGTGGCTTCCGAGCCAATACACGCATCCCATTGGCAGATTTGCTCAGCACCTATACTGGTTTACAAGCACTTAGTGATTTGAACTGCCTGGAAAACGCAACCACCGACAAAGCGAAACTCTACATCGGCTCGCTCGAACAACCCCAGGGCGGATGGCTTGCGGCTGAGTGGGACGATACCATCGATGTTGAGTATACGTTTTATGGATTGGCAGCTCTTGGGACGGTAATTCAGTAGTTCGGTGTTTCAGTTTACCACTGAACTACCGAAACACCGAACTACCGAACCCACCCCCCCTTTCCCCGACACTTTATTGCCGCCACAATGGGCCTTATGATGCAGCTCCAAGCCCAAAATCTGTCCAAGTCTTACACAGTCCCAACCGGTCCACCGCTGGAGATTCTTTTTGGAGTCAGCCTCTCTCTCCAAGCGGGTGAGAGTGCGGCCATTCTGGGACCCAGCGGATCTGGCAAGAGCACCCTGCTGGCCATCCTGGGCACTTTGGATCGGCCTACATCCGGCAGCCTGAAGCTGGCGAACGTGGAACCTTTTCAACTTTCCGAACCAGAACTGGCAACTTTTCGCAGCCGGCACATTGGATTTGTGTTTCAGGATCACCATCTCCTGCCGCAATGCACCGTCCTGGAAAATGTACTGCTTCCACTGTTGGCGGATGGCAAGCCAACTCAGGAAAACACAGCCCGCGCCACCCAACTGATCGAACAGGTCGGGCTCAGCGAACGGCAACACCACCGCCCCTCCCAACTCTCAGGGGGTCAAAAGCAACGAGCGGCGATTGCTCGTGCAATGGTGCGGCAGCCTACACTCTTGTTAGCAGACGAACCCACAGGAGATCTCGATCAAACCACCGCAGACACCATTGGCAAGGTGTTGATAGAGATGCAACAAGCAGAGCAAACCATACTGGTGGTAGTGACCCACAGCATGTCACTCGCATCCCAACTGCAACGCCGCTACGAGTTGGACCAGGGAATACTCATCGATGTTTGATGTGAGATGTTTTCTATTTGAATGAAAAGGTTGTTCAACACTACATTAAAAATCAACCATCCGACATCAAACATTTTTAGTAGTCGTACCAAATTCCAAAACCGACCTTTTGTTCGCTTTGATTGAAAAACGAATATTGGTCACTTTTTCCGTTGTAATATTCAACTCCGGTACGGAACATGCCACTAGCTGGAGAGCGTCGCCAAGCCCAACCTGCTTGCAATACAAGATTACCGCCATAATTTACTTCTTCTCGCAGATGTGCATTCACCGCGGCAAAAGGTGCTCCGCGAATTCCTGTTGCGCCAGTTGGCGCGTAATCGATACCGAACTGAGTTTCCCATTGTTGGGAGACATCCGAAGAAACTGCATGCCCAATTTCAGCATAGACCCGCCACAATTCAGACGGATAAATCGAGTAGCCCAAGACTAATACGTTGCGGCTGTAATTCAGTCTGTTGAACCCTGGGTTGTTGAGTTGAAACTCATCGCCCACATGAGAGCTAAGATGGTAGTAGGCGAATTTCACCTGAGAGATTTCATCTCCCCAAGTCAGCGGGACACCAAAACGAAAGTCGGACGCATCCACATCGGCATTCTGATCGACATCGAGACGCACCTGCCCTGCTCCCTCAATGCCCAATTGCCAGCCAACTGGTCGGCCATCTCCATAAACTCCGTAACGTAACAGACCTACCTGCCCGCCCAATGATGCATCTAACAGATTGCCTTCTCCCTTGCCATTACTCCACACCCCGCGAAATCGCGATTCTTTCACGCCAGCCAAGTACTGACGATAGATCAATCCCTGGGGCATCACTTGCCAACCATATCCCCGTTTCTGGCAACAATACCCGTCGGCCGCATAGGCTGCGGGAGGTCTATCTTCTGCTAAAACTTTATCGTCCAGAGGTTGGCCGGACAGATTACCGATGGCGGAATAGTGGTCGCTCGGTCCCAGTACTAGCGTATTCCGCTCTTCAGAACGCGCCAAAATTTCCCCCTGCCCCATGACGATTCCACCCAACCACCAACAAGCCAAACAACTGAAGATCTGAAGTTGCGTGAGCCAAGTGAATTGGTAAAGTCGATTCCGTACCATCATGTAGCCAATTCGTCTTCGAATGAGAAAGTAACTGGGAGAAAGCAGGCGGGACAGGTACGGAAGACAGAAAACATGGCCTAGCAGGCGGGCACTCTTCTAATGCAGGGAAGCTGGCCCGAATATTTCATAAATTTCGTCGCGAGAGGCCGAAGAGTGCTGCGGTTGCAAGGTAAACAGTGATTTGGGTGCGGAACGTATTGTCTATACTTGAGCACACCCAAACTTGAGCACACCCAAATTATTGTTTAACGCAGCAGACGCAGTGCTATTTGGACTCGCAGCAGAAAGTTTATGCATTATTGGGGCTGGACCACGATAAACCTACTTATCGGCATACGCATCAATACGTCGACAATCCTATTTTCATGCAAATGCGCAAAAATCATCTACTGTGCTAATATGGTGGGACTGCACAAAGACTGGCAATTCAACCTGACGACACGGGTTGTAAGCTCCACCCATAGCTTTTTTGCGCGGATTGCCAGAATTATCGTCACCTCCTCTGCTGAACTCATGCGATGGATATAGGTGATTCGATGTTTGGTAGCACGGGAACTCGCCCAAATATTTCATAAACATTCTGCTACGAGTCCGACCGATGCTTTGTCAATCCTACGTTCGCCAGGTCAAACTATTTCTGATTTTAGGTGGGATACTGCTTTGGAACTCCACCGCGCAAGCAACCGGTCGTTGGAACTTACCCAGTACGGTGCCTCAATTTTTTGGTTATGGAAATGGTCCCGGTTATCATGCCCCCAGGATACGTACTCCCGGCCATTATCCTGCAAAAGTGCCGCGTGTGGTAAAGATGCCCAGCCAAGGCCGATCGGGCGTAGGTGACTATGGTGAAACAATGCATTCCCCCGCACCAGCTTGTTGCATGGAAACGTCACCCGATCCGACGACCCTCCCGACCCCGATGGTGCCTGATCCTATTCAACAGGCTGATTCGCCACGACCAATACCGTCCCAATCGATGGATCAAATCTTAGAGTCGCAGGAATCTGTCGTTGACTCCCTGGAACATCTCCATTTACTCTTACGGCTACCTCCTGTTCTACCCACCAACCAGACAACCGGGGACAGCACCGGGGCAGCACCACAACCAGATCACCATGAGTTCGCTGCCGTGCAAATAGATGCAACTCAATCGCCGATTCAGGAATTGCAGAAATCCTGGCTGGCACCGGTGCCCCTGCCAGTCGTGACCGAACTCATTTCCGAACCAGCTCCGATCATCTCACTCCCTCCGGTGACACTTCTCCCGGAAGTACCGACAGCCGATCAAAGCGAACCTGCCGCCGGAGAAGTGAAGACGGAACCCCGTGAGTTGAGCCTAGGGAATTACCTCTTTTCCGCCCCTCCTCTGCCTAGTCTGCCTAGTATGCATTGACACTAACGTTAAAAATATGGCCGCAGAGATGCCCGCAGATCCATAGATCATGCACATGACCATAATCTGATATCGTACCGCCACCAGTGGTGATACGCCTGACAGAATTTGCCCGGTCATCATACCTGGTAGTGATACCAACCCAACCGCGAAAAGCGAATTGGTAATGGGTATCAAGGAGGCCCGAAAAGCGATGTTACGGGCCTCCGCCCAAGCGATTCCCCGCTCAATTTCCGCAAGCCATCGCTCAGCGGCCAGACTCACACTATTCATCGCATTCGCAAATATCATTCCCGCCAGTGGTATAAAGAATCGTGGTTGGTACCAGGGCTTTAATTCCAAAACACCCTGAGTGGTCAACAAGAGTGTCAACACACCTCCCAAGAATATGGAAATTAGCGCATAGACAATCCAAGCCAACCGCTGCTGTGGTAGAGCCCCTAGAGCAATCCAACTGGCAGCCATAATCATGACCATGATTACGGCCAAAACGAGCAATGCTTGTTCGGTTGTGAATAAAAATGTCAGCGCATAACCCACCAACAGCAACTGGGCCAGCATTCGCAACACGGCATGAATCGAATGTTTGCTATCCAGCCCCCAGCGATGGATCAGGCCCACCACTATTACGACAGGAATGAATGCCAGAGCCAGATTTGGAAATGTAATTTCTTGCATGGTGAATTGAGAAGTCGGAGGTCAGAGGTGATGAGGTGCTAATATGCTAAGGTCTAGAGGGCTATGCACATGCCATTTTACTGCTCCCTGCGCCCTGCCAACTGCCTACTTTTTCTAGTATTGTGAATTATCTTACACTCATCCGAGTTCAATCGGCCCTTTTCACCTTTTCAGTTGACTTGGGCTAGGTTTTCCGCAAGTATGGAGCTTGGTTTAAAGGTCCTGTATTGAGGGCTTGGTCACCCTATCTTCCTTGAAAGGAAATGTGATGAAATTTCGAATGTTGTTGCCATTGCTCGCGTTGCTGGCATTGCTCGCCGTACCTGCGATTGGTACCGCAGAAGAAGCCGTTAAGAAAGAAAGTGTGAAGTGTGCAAAATGTGAAGAAGGCAAGAAGTGTGAAAAATGTGCGAAGAGTGAGAAATGTGCCAAGTGCACAAAGGGAGAGAAGTGTGCAAAATGTAGTAAGTGCCCTCTCTCTGGTCTCAAGTGTCCCGTATCAGGTAAAGATATCGACAAAGGTGTAACGGCTGCTCATCACGGTGGAAAAATTTTCTTCTGTTGTGAACACTGTTTATCTACGTGGAATAAAGATGCAGCAAAGGATGGCGAGAAAAAATTTGTCGCCCAGGCTAACTACCAACTGGTAGCTTCCAGGCAGGCAAAGCAAAAGGGTTGCCCAATGTCAGGAAAAGCGACTAAGGACACCACCGCAATTGAAGTTGGTGCAAATAAGGCCAAAGTAAGTTTCTGTTGTGGCCATTGTCAAGAAAATGCTGAGAAAAAAGAGGGCGCCGACCAAATTGCCATGCTCTTCAGTGAGAAGGCTTTTGCCAACGCCTTCGAATTAGTGAAGAAAGAAAAGAAAGAGGTGGCCATTCAGTAATCGAGTGATTGCGATACTGTCAAGATTTTCCTTCTTAGAAAACTGCTGGTGGTATGTTGAAGCCCGCGGCCGGAAGGCCGCGGGTTTGCTTGATTATTGCGGCAAGCCAAAATTTTCAGATGGTAGGTTTCGCTCCATGAAAGCACGACGCTGGGTGGTACACTAAGGACTGAAAATATTTGTTTGCCTGGGGACGCTGACGCGATGAGGCGTACTGTCACGATATGCTTGCAAGCCGCTTGGTTTCCTGATGGTGAGACGATAATTTGCAACATACTTGGACCATATTCCTGTTGGGCGGTGTGCTGATACTGGTGGTGGGCATCCTTTGGCGCAGGTTCCATAAGTCACAATTGGTGGCGGCCAGGCAATCGGCCATCCTGCGATTCGAAGAGTTACGCCAAGCACTCGAAGACCTATTTCTCCAACAAGCAGCCGCCACGGGTAAGCCGCGTGGGTTGCGCTGGCTGGCATGCGAACTTCAGGGCGACCCTCTGTTTGCTGTCGACCCAAAGCAGGACACACTTTTTGCCCTTGTGACAACAACCATCCGCTTCGAGGCCATTGAAGGTGGTGATATGGAAGAGGTGGAAGCGGTAGGCAATCTGCGCACCGCGACTGCCGTATTTGTCTACCACAATGACCAATGGACCACCGATGGTCGTGCCGTGTTTAATCTCGACCCCACAGAAACGTGTGAGCGGTTTCAACTCGATAATAGACAACGCCAACGAACGGAACCACGGAGTCACGGAGAGCACTGAGAAAAGAACTGCTTTTAAAGCTTCTCCGTGATCTCCGTGGTTCCGTTCATATCAATTTTTGATCGATCTCTTTAAAATACTGACTTTGCATACCTTCCGAACGATTGCCCAGGCATCTCGATTCCTCCAGCTTTGTGCCTTAGAATGAAATTTTAATACTCTTCTTTTTCCAAAGTGCAAAATTGATGTCTGAATCTTTTAATCAACTGCTGAGCCTGGTAACGGCTGGCAACCATTTGTCATTCGAACAAATGACCTCTGCAATCAATGCGGTTATGTCCGGAGAGTGTAGCGAAGAGCAAATTCGCCAGTTTCTGATTAAACTGCGTGACAAGGGGGAAACCGTAGCCGAAGTGGCAGGGGCAGCCGCAGTGATGCGGCAACAGATGACCACCATTGACAACCACTACCCCAAATTACTGGACACCTGTGGTACGGGTGGAGGTGGTAGCTCAACTTTTAATATCAGTACGGCTTCGGCAATTGTCATTGCAGCTACCGGCGTCCCTGTCGCTAAGCACGGCAATCGGAGTGTTACCAGCCGGAGTGGATCGGCCGATGTATTGGCCCAATTGGGCGTCAATATCGAGGCCAGCATTCCCCAGGTCCAACGCTGTCTCAATGAGCTTGGCATTTGCTTTTGCTTTGCGCAACGCATGCACCCAGCGATGCGGCATGTTGCCTCGGTGAGAAAGTCATTGGGTATTCGGACCATCTTTAATATCCTGGGACCTCTCTCGAATCCAGCAGGAGCGACGCATCAATTGTTGGGTGCCGGTTTGCCCGAATTACGCCCCCTTCTGGCATCCGCGCTGGCCATGCTAGGCACCGAACGCGCGTTGGTCGTCAGCGGCGAAGATGGCCTCGGAGAGGTGACTCTTGCCGACAAAACTCAAGTCACACAAGTCGAAGGTAGCCAGCTTCAAGAGTTGCAATGGACGCCAGAAGATTTTGACATTCAGCAGGTTTCGACGGAAACCATGCAAAACCGTCTACGAGTCGATGGTCCGGCAGCCAGTGCGACAATCATTCGTGAGGTTTTGGCAGGCAAGTCAGGGCTCGCCCGTGATATTGTGGTGCTCAATGCCGCAGCGGGCTTACTGGCCGTGGGGCATTGCGACCAGCCTCAACAGGCCGCTGAACAAGCTGGCCGTACGCTTGACCAGGGTAAAGCGGCAACCCTACTCGAACGACTGGCCAGCCTCTCGCACGAGGACGAATAGATGCCCAAGACGCCCCTCTCTCGCAATATGTCAGGGAAAATGGTCTTTCTTGGAACTGGCACATCTGTGGGGGTGCCT
>JBDOMT010000330.1:0-8769 GCA_039831705.1 Pirellulales bacterium
GTAAGATATTTTAAACACCCTAATAGAAACGCAGGAGTTACAAAACCTTCTGGCTACAACAATAAAACCACGAAGAGCACGAAGGAAAGAAAAGGATATTCACTTTGCTATACAAGGAGAAACAAGAACGTTTGACTATTCAGCAAGTCGTGAAAGTCCTTATTCGCACCTGTTCTTCGTGCTCTTCGTGTCCTTCGTGGTGATTATTCGCTGGTAGAGAGTTGTTAGGTCGAATTGTAGCCAGAATAGCGTTAACCTAAATCGCACAGTACAATTTTCCGGCATGTAAAAATGCAATCGTTGAACTAGAGGGATCGATGATGTTTTTTCACCTTTTATACCTTGTAGCTGGTTGAGATTGTTGCATTGCCACTCGCGTAGACGTAACCTTATTCTCCATGCCAGGTGACTCCAATCCATCAGGGCGTCGTGACTTGTTGACCTTGTCCGACCTATTGCAACGACGTGCCCACGAGTACGCAGATCGTGCTGCGCTGGTATTTCATGAATCGCCAGGCCAAAATCAGAAGGACGGCATAAATAATAAAGATGTGGAAAAGGGAGGCCATGCAGGGCGATCACGTGGCTCTATGGATAAAAGCCATCCTGCGAAGAGCAAAGCAGGCCTATCGACGGCTACTTTAATTGCGTTAGAAGCTCAGACGGGGTTGGTGCCAGTCGGTTGGACTTATTCCGATTTGGAGCGTCGTGCACGCCGGATAGGCGCCTGGTTAAGCCAACATGCCAAGGTAGGAGATCGGGCCCTGCTGGTTTATGTACCGGGGCTGGAGTTTTCGGCAGCTTTTTTTGGTTGCCTGTATGCGGGTGTATTGCCTGTGCCCGCCACCTATCCAAAGCCACGGCGGCCACTGCCAAGGCTCGCGAATATGGCCTTGGATTGTCAACCGAAGTTGGTACTAACTTCTCGGGCCACATTCCAAATGATTTCATTGGAAACTCAATCCACGGCACTTCGTGAGATTCCCTGGCAGTCGACCGATGCGTTGCCCCCAATGACCCACGCAGCTACGTGGCAACCGCTTGACAGGCAGCCCGACGATCTGGCCTTCCTGCAATACACTTCGGGATCGACGACGGAACCACGAGGCGTGATGATTACTCATCGCAACCTACTGCACAATCTGGAAATGATTCGCCAAGGATTCGATATTCCTCCGGCAGGATCGACCGATGAAAATACATCCAGTGTTTTTTGGCTGCCAGCCTATCACGACATGGGGCTGATTGGTGGTATTCTTTCTCCTCTCTATGTCGGAGGAACCAGTCATCTGTTAGCGCCATCCACTTTTTTACGACGACCGCTGGCTTGGTTGGAGGTCTTGTCGGCAACACGAGCGACCATCAGTGGCGCGCCGAATTTTGCCTACGACCTGTGCGTGTCAAAAACAAAGCTGTCCCAGCGGTCAGCCATCGATTTGAACTGCTGGCGACTTGCCTTTTGTGGGGCGGAGCCCATTCAGGCGGACACGTTGCAAAAATTTGCAGACACCTATGGGCCAGCCGGTTTTCAAGCGGACACCTTCTACCCCTGTTACGGTTTGGCAGAGGCAACACTTTTAGTCAGTGGCAACCAGGGACCATCTCGTCTGCGAGTGTTGCAAGTCGACCGTGCGGCGCTCACTCAGGGTCGTGCAGAACTGACCGAGTCAGCGTTGAAAGGGCCAATGCCGGGTGATCCGGCATTGGATAGACCGGCCCGGGCTGACTACCAAACGTTGGTAGGTTGTGGCAGTTCACTCGACGAGGGGGGGGTACAGATTGTCGATCCTCACACATGTCGGCCCCATGGGGAAGGACAAGTTGGTGAGATCTGGGTGCGTGGAGATGCAGTTGCCCAAGGCTATTGGTGCAAAGAGGAATTGTCAGAAGAAACCTTCGCGGCGCGCTTGGCGGATGAGAAGGAGGCAATTTACCTGCGTACGGGTGACTTGGGTTTTCAGCTTGACGGCCAGCTCTACGTGACCGGCCGACTTAAAGATCTGCTCATTCTGCGGGGCCGCAACCACTATCCACAAGATCTCGAACGAACCGCGCAGCAGTCCCATGTGGCGGTCGACCAGAGTGCGGCATTTACCTGGGCCGGGTCAGTAGGAGAAGAGGGAGAAGTCGAGTCGGGACACCCGCAGGAGCGATTGGTGGTTGTCCATCAGATCCAGCGAGAGTCTCGACGGGCCGATTTGGACGAAGTGATACGAGCGATTCGCCGCGCCATCGTTGAGGAACATGAATTAGATCCTCACGCGATTGTGTTGATTCGCCCAGCCAGCCTGCCATTCACTTCCAGTGGCAAGGTACAGCGTTCGCGCTGCCGAGAGTTATATGTCCGTGGTGAATTGAAAGTAATGGCTCAGTGGCAGAAAAAATCAGCATTGCAAGATTCACAAATTCAAGATGATACGTTAGCGGAGAATGCGCAACCGGTTCGACCCGATTTTACGGAATTGGCCCAATCGGGTGACCCGAAACAATTGGCCCATGCCATTGAGAACTGGATGCTCACCTGGCTTGCCGCGTGGGCAAACCTTGAGCAGATTGAAGTGAATCCGGCTACTCCCTTTGCTGAGCTAGGCGTTGATTCAATGACCGCCATCGAACTGAGTCAAGAACTTGAAGAAGCGCTGACGTTAAAAATACCTCCAGTCGCCGCCTTGGAATATCCAACTCCGGCTACCTTGGCCCAGTACCTGGCGGAGCAATATCTGAGTTAGTCCATGACTGGCAGCGGTTTTGCCGCGTTTGGCACTGCCTCGCCGTAACCCTCGCCAAGCAAGGTAGAGATGGTTGCAGCGACCTGGCTGAGTGTCACCGCCTGGTCGCGGCAGACCCCTTTTGCCGGCGTGTCCGGGCCCATCGTCGCGATCCAGATGCGTTCTGAACCGGGGATTTCGTCTTTGTGGCTTTTCCAGTCCGATGGAGTCTCACCGCGACCGTGATCGGTGGTAATCAGAAGCGTTGTCTTGCCTGCGTATTGGGGAATCGACTGTGCCGTTTCCCAGAGATTGCGGATGAAACGGTCTCCATGGTGGGCGGCGTCGAGCACTAAATCATAACGCCCGGTATGCCCCCAGTCGTCCGTTTCCGCGAAAGATACATAAAAAACTCGCGGCTTCTCTGTCTGCAGGTATTCGAGCGCCGCGTGAATTGTGAAGGCATCAAACCGAACGGTGGGGAAATAGTGGGGCATGCCGTGGGCCAAATTGGTGAGAAGTTCAGCTTGCGTCGAGCCAGACGCCCCAAGGGTTCCCGACCACCCCGCATTGACCATCAGGTGATCGCGCTTTGAATTCAGGATAAATGGAAACGCATCCCACGAAGTGAATGCGGCAACTCGACCCTCAAAATTCGGACGAGCGTCGAGCCAGCCGAGCACAGTTGGGTTAGGGTTGGGGATTTTGTCGTTGGTATCTCTTTGGTTGTCAGGAAATCCCGAGAATATCTCACTGTAACCGGGTGTCGAAAAGCGATGTTGATTCGCAACGGTCGCTTGGCATTTTCGGGACACATCGCCAAAGATTTGCCCCTACTTTGCCACGGAACTCCAAAGGAACGGCAGCAATTTCTCGCGCCGCGTTGCGGTATCATCGGCCCAATAACGGGCCTTGATTTCTGCCAGAATCGTTTTCTCGATTCCACCATAATTGCGATTTAGCAGGCGAGAATCCGCACCTTCGAACACCTCATGACAACGCAAGCCGTCAAACGTGACAATGATCATGTTTTCCGTACGTCGTTCGGACGACTCGTCGGCGTGTGAAACCGCAGTCGTTTCTACCAGAATCCAAGAGGCAACCATCGACCAAACAAAAACCTGCCGCCATGGGGTAGAGAAAAGCACCTTCATTGTCGACCGCAATTTTTTCATTTTCAGACTCATCTTTTGGCAGAGCAAGTGAAGGGTACCCCTTGACTCAAGCATGCGCTTGACGAAATACAGCTGTCAAGTGTACGATCAAGCGACATCGATTTCAATTTAGCTCTAGCGGTATTTGCCAATAAGTGCGATTCAAGGGCCTGAGAACGTTGAGATAGGCCCCGCGGTAGCATCGCGGGGCTACCCTTGTTTTTTGGCGGCAAGTCGAACTTTTCAGACGGGTGGCAGCGGTTTAGGTAAAGGTTGCATCAAACGGTACTTGAAGGTCTGAAAAGATTCGTTTACCGCGTTGGATTGATCGCTATGCAAGCGAATGTTCCATGAAGAAGAGTTTCGACAACCACAACTCAAACGCCGGATGGGCTTCTCGCGGGCAGGTGCACTGTGGTCCTCTGAAAAATGGGGATCCACACGGAGATGAATGCGAGATTAGCGCCATTCGAATGGGAGCCGAACCGTACTACGTGGCGATTGTGGGGGCCGGGGTTGTTGGCTGTGCTCTGGCTTTCGAGTTGTCGCGATATCAGTTGCGGGTTCTTTTGCTTGACAACCACTACGATGTCGGAGAGGGAAGCAGCAAAGGCAACATCGCGATCATACACACTGGTTTCGATGCCGTGCCCGGAACACTTGAATCTCAATTGGTCTCGCAGGCATCGAGACGTTGGCCCGAGCTTGCAGAGAAACTCAAGGTTCCGTTCCTTCCGAATGGGGCGCTCCTCCTGGCCCTCAACGACGACCAAGATCAACAGCTTCCCAAGTTGTACCAAAAGGCTCTCGACAACGGTGTTGACGATGTCGAGATCCTTAGTCCAGAAGAAGTTCGCCGTCTCGAACCCAATGCGGCGCCGACGGCGCTTGGCGGACTGCTGGTCCCTCGTGAGAGTATTGTTGATCCCTTTGCCGTACCCATTGCTTTTGCTGAGATTGCCATCGCCAATGGAGTGGATGTTCTTCTCGGCACCCGAGTGACTGGTGTTGAAACTCCCTCAGGAGTGGAGAAGAAAATTGTCCTCGACAAGGGGACCTGGATCGGCGCAAAAATTGTCGTCAACGTCGCTGGGCTAGGCAGTCGCCAGCTTACAGAGAGTTATTAAGGAGAACTGCTGGACATCAATCCACGTCGAGGACAGTTCTACATCTACGACAAAAGTGCCGGACCCCTGGTCAAGCGAATTTTGCTTCCCGTGCCGACAGCACAGACCAAAGGAAAGTTGGTTTCGCCGACGATTTTTGGCAATCTTCTCATCGGTCCCACCGCTGAAGACCTTCCCTTGGACGATCCGAATGCTACCTCAACGACGATCGAAGGATTGGCCGAAATTCGCGAATCGGCCCTGCAAATGTGTCCCAAACTGGCCGATCATCGACCGATTGCTGCCTACGCGGGCGCCCGATGTAACTGTTCCCAAGGGAGTTACCAAATCCGATTGGACGATGGTGGTACGGGTATCCTGACCGTAACCGGAGTGCGTTCCACTGGTTTAACCTCCTCACCAGCATTAGCTGAATACCTGGTGCAGCAGATGCGAAATGCAGGCTGGCTAGCCTTGGAGGCCGACCCCGAAGCGATCGACGAACGACCAGCCAGTTGTTGGCCTGGCTGGTGGCGGCGGCCATTTGAGCAGCCAGAACGTGTTGCCACACAGCCAGCCTATGGGCGCATGGTATGTTTCTGCGAACAGATTTCACAACAAGAAATCGTCGACGCCTTGGAGTCTCCACTTCGCCCGAAGACTCTCGATGCCGTGAAACGCCGTACACGCGCAATGATGGGCCGTTGCCAAGGTTTCAATTGCCTGGTTCGGAATGGCGAGCTAATCAGCCAGCATGGCAAGGTGCCGATGGAGAGTATTACCAAAAACGGGCCAGGTTCCGAGTTGCTTCCCGGCGGCGGCCAAACTGAGACGTTCACCGGAGCGACACCATGAGCAAAATTCCAATGGAACACGTTCGGGTGGTAATCGTCGGAGCGGGACCGGCAGGAATCGGCGCAGCGATCGGTCTCGCCAAACGGCGCGTCGCCCCAATCCTTCTGCTTGATCGCTGGAATAAAGCGGGGGGGATCCCGGCAAAGTATCCTGCCGAACCGGGCGGTGTGAAGACCTATGTATCTTACACTCGCGGTCGAATGATGTTCGGCCAGCAGTTTGCCGATCATCTGCTCGGTCGACTGGCTCAAACCGATGTGGAATTGCGATTGGAGAGTGCAGTCCTCGAAATGGATGCCGAGCGACGGCAGCTTACCGTTGTGGATCCCCAGCGGGGTAAGTACTCGGTGTCGGCAGATGCCATCGTATTGGCCACCGGTGCTCGCGAGGAAACGTTGGTTGAACGAGGTTGGATCGCAGGCAGCCGCAATGCAAATGTGATGCAGACGATGCAACTCTTGGAACTGCTGGGACGTGGTAAGCGATTGGCATGGAAGCAACCAATCGTGGCCGGTTCGGACCTGATCGCCCACGCTGCGGCAGCCAAATTGAAGGCCGGAGGAGCGCAGACGGTGCGGATGTTCGATACGTCCGCCAGGCCGCAAACACCTTTGCCTGCGCAGTGGTACTTCCGCCGTTGGGTGCGGCCCGAATGGCAACAGCAAGACGCGATGGTTCTCACATCAACGAAAGGGGACCATCGTTCAAGACAAATACAATTTCCAGATGGTCGTCAGTTTCCCTGCGACGCACTAGTTGTCAGTGGACAACTGGTTCCCAATGCGGAGCTACTTGTCGAGGCAGGGCTGGCGACCAAACCGCCGTCTCACATCCCGCTCACGGGATCGCACGGCCGACTTTCATCTTCAGGATGTTTTGCGGTGGGCAACCTTCTTGGTGGTTTCCGTGGCGGTCAGTGGTGCTACTACAATGGCCTGCGGGTGGCCAAGGCGGTAGGATCGTATTTCCAGGCGAACGTTGAATCTTGATCTGGCGCTAGCCCGAATTTCTCACACTTTCCTGCTATGCGGCGGCCAAGTCCTTGCCTGGCTGCGTCAGACTTCACAATTTGACCCTCAATGTATAAACAAAACGTATCCGATCAAATTGATTGCCCTGTCTCCAGTAAACGGGGCTTGCCAGACAAGGACTTACCACCGCTCGCCGACCATCAGCCAAAGATGGTGCCCGAAAACATGAGAAATCCAGGCTAGGAGGCTCCCAATGAAGCAGCAACAAACAGGGACGACCGATGACAGTCGTGCCATGTCCGCGTTTCAGTACAAACAGGAACTAAATCGAACGATCCGGATGTTCGGCTCCTTTGCGGTTGCGTTTTCTTTTATTTCCATCACAACGGGCATTTTTGCCAATTACGATCTGGTCATCGATGGATCGGGCCCCGCCGGTATCTGGACGTGGCCGATTGTGGTCATCGGTCAATTGCTTGTGGCACTCGTTTTTGCCGAGCTTGCTGCGAAAATGCCTTTGACGGGTTACTCGTATCAGTGGGTGACACGTTTAGGAGGAAATGGATGGGGATGGTTCACGGGATGGGTCTCTGTTTGCTTCTTGATCATTGTCATTCCATCGGTGAATCATGGCATTGGGGGGGTTGTCGGCCACATCTGGGAGATTCCAGAGGGTTCGACGACCTTAAAGCTGATCGTTTGTGGCGTAATTGCCCTGCAAACGCTGATTCATGTTTTTGGCGTACGATTCGCCGAACGAATCAACTCGGCTGCGGTGTTTACGGAGGTCGTGGGCATGGTCGGGCTCGTGGTTATTTTTGCCATTCTTGTGGTGCGAAGTCAGCCTTCGTTGAGCATTCTATTCGAACGTGGCCCGGTGTCCGAAGGCCAGTCCTATTTTTCAGTATGGGTCATGGCTTGCTTGATGGGCGCCTACACAATCGTCGGCTTCGAATCGGCAGCCAATCTGTCCGAGGAAACCATCGATGCAGCTCGGACGGTGCCCAAAGCCATCATTTGGTCGGTTCTGGTCAGTGGTGGTGTGGGAGCTTTGTTTCTCATCGTAACGGTGCTAGGCATTCACGATCTCGATGCGGTTGTCGCCTCGAGCTAGCCACTTCCTATGATCATTGAAGATAATCTCGGCAACTTGGTCGCCAAGGCGTTCTTTGTACTGGTCGTGATATCGATATTCGCTTGCGGCCTGATCATTATGGCCTCAGGGTCACGGATGATTTACGCAATGGCTCGTGATAATGTGTTTTTTGGGAATGCAATATTTCGGCGAGTGTCGGCACGAACTTCCGCGCCGATCCCGGCCATCTTGCTCGTTGCCAGTTTGGGTATTGTGGCGGAAGTCTATTCTCAATCGCTAAAGCAGTTGCTCGCGGCCGCGGCCGTCCTGCCTGCGTTGATCTACCTGATGACCGTCGTTACGTATGCGGTTCGTCGAAATTACTTGTCGACCCAGTCGGGGCATTTTTCACTTGGTCGCTGGGGTGGCTGGATTGCCGGAGGTGCCATTGGCTGGTTGGTGCTAATCATCGCAATCCTCACGATCCCACAAGAATTTCACAGTGCAACGACGATGAGTGGAGTTCTTTGCTTGATTGGCGTTGTCTTTTACCTGAGTGTGATTCGCAGACGAATCCAAAGAGGCGATGCGGGAATCCATGCGACAGATACCATCCAAGTTCCAGGCGATGATGCCCTCTGATTAATTGGACAGCGCCACTTATATTGCTTGAACTATGAAAAACCGGTAGAACAAAATAGTCGAGATGCTTGCACGTAATCGTCGACGAGCGTATCTGAATGCGATCAAGAGAGCCGAAACCACCTAATTTACAATGTGAAATGGAAAAAGTGGCGCTGTCCAACTAAGGAGTGCCCCGAAGGGGCTAAACATATTAGCCCCGGGTAAACGCAGGCGAGCCTTGGCGAGTCTAAGTGCCACCCGGGGTTGGCTAGGATA
>JBDOMT010000003.1:0-8766 GCA_039831705.1 Pirellulales bacterium
GGTTGCGACCGCAGGCGTGTTTTTTACACACTGAGGATCGCAGGCCGAAACATAACGCAGCCACGAAAGGACTTGGGACGCCGTAGCAGAAACGAGTGAAATATCCGGGTTAACCCAGGGAGACGAGGAATTCGCTCATCTCTCCGGCTGCGTGAGAGTTGTTCTGGACTCGCGCCTGCTCGATTCCATCTCGCAAAATGGTACGAGCTTCTTCGATTCTTTCCAGTCTGGCGAGTTGTTGCGCCGCCATAAACATGGCGGGCACATAGGGGGGCTGATCCTGAGCGAGATCCCCCAACTTCTGCAGACTCGACTCGTGCTCGCCCTCTTTGTTTAACTCCATGGCCAGGCTATAACGTAAAAACGTATCCCCGGGGTCTTCCGCAAGCATCGTTTCAATTTTTTCTCGTCGTGTCATTTATATGGTTTCGGTTGGATAGTACCACAGTGCAGTGTTAAGTAAAAAGAGAACCGCTAATAAACGCCAATAAACGCTAATACAAAAGCCACACGACTCCAAACCATGTCGAATCTGCTACTTTTTCAGGGAGTCGGTAAGGTGTAATTATAGGGAATGGGCAATCTTTCAAGTCACAATCAGCTATTAGCGTGTATTTGCGTTTATTAGCGGTTTTCTCAAATTGTCTTACCCATTCAACTCTCAATTCTATCACCAATTTCCTGAGATTTTTAGCAGAACACCTGCCTTTGGGTGGGGTTCTTCCGTGGCAGGTCCCCAGGCCGTTACGTAGAGCGAGCCATCCGGTGCAAATACCAGGCTGGTCGGGCGGTGAATCGATGCGATTTTCATTGCCCGACAGGATGGTTTTCCTGCTAACAGTGTATCGTCCAAGCGGTAAATGCCGCCATCAGCTTCCACTTGCCAGGCCAAATCGATTCCATACAAAGTACCTTCCGCTGTATATGACAAGTCGACCAGGTCATGCAAGCCCGTGGCGATGTTCATCGCCAGTTGGCCACTTTTGGAGCTATAAAAGGCCAAACGGCTGTCTCGCTGGCTACTCATGTTGCCCATTTGACCAACAACCAAATACTGAAACCTTGGCTTGGGATTGATGGCCATGCCCGTAGGTCCAGATATCGTAGGTCCAGATATCGTAGATCCAGACGGACCCGCCTGCTTTGGCTGGGTGAGGGGGGGCTTGGCTTTTGTAGGTAGAAACGTCTGAAGGTCGGTGAGGCGATTCGCTTCCAGAGAAGCCTTCAAAACTCTTCCCTGGTTTTCGCCGCCAGCAGAGACAGTTCCTGAGGAGACGAAGAGAGCTTCGCCATTCATAGCCAGACCACAAAAACAGCTTCCTTCCCCTTGAGGCCAATCGCCGGAGCCACCGGCCCCGGCACGATGGCCAGTTTGATCGGGTACAGTCTGATCGGCTGTAAGTACGGAATCTTCAGTGGGCAAAAGGTAAACGTTCAGAAATTGATTATCACTTTTCCCGGGACAGTAGACCAACAGTTTGCTGTGGGTCAAGAACAGCAGCCCAAGTGGTCCTCCCTTTCCCGGCAGGCTCACTTCAGGTGAAGCACGGTTGAGCAAAGTACTATCTGGCGGATCGTCGCTTGAAGCATTTTTGAATTCCAGCGTTGGCAGTCCGACAATCACTTCCTTTACGACTCCCGGCACGTCGGTCGCCATTTTTAAAATTCGTCCGGCACCCCTTTCAGCCAGATAGAGTTCCGCCGCGACATTTTGCGGCCCACCTGGCCGGATGGTCAGACCACATGGGTGATCCAGGCCATCGAGGATGGTTTCCACTGTGTACGTAGATGTTACTTCTCCTGGGTGGGCAAAATTAAGTTGTGGAGCAGTATGTTGAGCGCTCAAGCAAGGCCGAACGCTCAAGACTGACCAGAATGCTACCAGAAGGAAAATCGACTTCACCATGAGCGTCCTCAGGGAAATTTTAAGAAACCATTTTCAGCTCGTAGGCAGTGATTTTGTCTTCGTGTTCCAATGTCATGCCGATATCGTCCAGACCTTCCAATAGGCAGTGACGGCGAATCGGGTCGACTTCAAATGCAATATCCAAGCCATGGGAGTCGGTCAGATGGCAGCTTTCCAGGTCGGCGGTAAGTTTGTAATCCGGGTGCTGGTTGGCACGGACAAATAGATCCTCAATCAGTTGCTCGGATAAGCGTATGGGGAGCATGCTATTTTTAAAACAATTGTTATAGAATATATCGGCAAAGCTGGGGGCGATCAGAACGCGGAAACCAAAATCCTCCAATGCCCAAGGTGCGTGTTCCCGACTGGAACCACAACCAAAATTCCTCCGTGTGATGAGCACACTGGCGCCTTGTGCCTCAGGGCGGTTTAATTCGAATTCAGGGTTGGGTGAATCATCTTCAAGCTTGGCCCAATCCCAAAAGAGGAACTCTCCAAATCCGGATCGTTCGATTCGTTTAAGAAACTGCTTGGGAATGATCTGGTCGGTATCGACATTGGCTCGATCCATGGCGACCACCAAGCCAGTATGGGTAGTGAATTTTTTCATTGTTAGTTCCAATTGCGAATATCTACAAAATGGCCTGCGCAGGCGGCTGCGGCAGCCATAGCGGGCGAGACCAAGTGGGTGCGTCCCCCTTTGCCTTGACGTCCTTCGAAATTCCGGTTGGATGTCGACGCACAGCGCTCACCCGATTCAAGTTTGTCAGGGTTCATCGCCAGACACATACTGCAGCCTGCTTCACGCCATTGGAAACCGGCTTGCTGAAATAGATCAGCCAACCCTTCTTCTTCAGCTTGTTTTTTGACCAGGCCACTTCCGGGTACGACCATCGCACTGATATGGTCTGCGACCCGATGATCCTTAACCACCTGGGCGGCAGCACGCAAATCTTCAATGCGAGCATTGGTACAGGAACCAATGAATACTCGGTCGATTTGTATGTCCTGGAAGGCTTCACCACCAGCAAGCCCCATATATTTCAATGCTCCAGCCGCTGTTTTTTGATCCGTTGCGTCTGTGAAATCTTCTGCTTTGGGGACTCGACTGTCCACCGCACTCACGTGTCCGGGGTTTGTGCCCCAGGTTACCTGAGGCCCAATTTGGGCTGCGTCGAAGTGTAGTGACTTATCGTAGCTTGCCCCGGTGTCGGTGGGTAACTGCTGCCAACGCTGGATGGCTGCATCAAAGTCCTTGGGTGCAAATGGCCGACCACGCAGATACTCGTAGGTGATCTCATCCGGAGCAATCAGCCCCGCTCGTGCTCCCCCCTCGATGGTCATGTTACAAACCGTCATACGGTTTTCCATGCTCAAGGCTCGGATTGCCTCGCCGGTAAACTCCACGCAGTATCCAGTACCGCCTTCGGTCGTAATTTGGCCAATCAGGTACAGCACCAAATCCTTCGCCGTTACCCCAGCAGCCAGCGAACCGTCAACTCGCAATTCCAAAGTATGGGGCTTATCCTGCAACAACGTTTGCGTGGCTAAGACATGTTCTACTTCACTGGTGCCAATGCCAAATGCCAATGCGCCAAAGGCCCCGTGAGTTGAGGTATGGCTATCTCCACATACGATGGTCATGCCAGGCTGGGTGTAGCCTTGCTCAGGCCCGATCACATGGACAATGCCTTGCCTTGGATCGTGGACGTCGTACAAGGTGACACCAAACTCCTTGCAATTCGCCCGCAGGGTGTCGATCTGCCGTTTTGCGGTGAGGTCCACAATTGGCAAGTTGCGATCGGTTGTTGGTATGTTGTGATCGACGGTTGAGAGGGTGCGTTCAGGACGTCGAACCGTGCGACCGGAAAGTCGTAACGCCTCGAATGCCTGCGGACTGGTGACTTCGTGGACCAGATGTAAGTCGACATAAAGGATGGTCTGTCGGCCTTCCTCGGCATGGACGATGTGTTGATCCCAGATTTTTTCAAACAAATTACGGGGCTTGGTAGTCATACAAGAATTTGGGCAAACAGTTTTTAGAGTGGGTAGAAGGAATCCCATATTTTATCGCGCAGTCTCCTTGTGAACAAGCATGTGGGAAAGAGCGCAGGAGATCTACCTAGTCGGTATTATGACAATCGACTGAGATAATATCGAGAACTCAGGATTACCACGGAGACACGGTAAACACGGAGAAGCTTTGGAAATAGTTCTTTTCTCTGCGCCCTGCGTTAAAAATTCCGCGCACCGTGGACGCAAATTGAACCCTAGCCCGCTTATTGTCTCCTACTGGGATCTAAAAACCCTCGTCTTCAGGCGATCACTTCAGTAGAACTAGGCTACGGAAGCGTACTTCGATACCGGGCAAAGCGGGCATAATAGCCGCGCAGCGGCGACAGCAGCCGTTTTGAACGAAACCAATTTTCCGCTTGGGCCACTCGCTGTCGCCCTTTCAGGGCTAGGGAATAATCTGAAAACGCCACCGTGGGCTCACGCCCCACGGCTAGATGCTTTCGCCACTTCGTGGCGATTGCGGTAAGTAAGCCACAACCAGAAAGTCGGGCTTTAGCCGACTGTCGGCGAACCCTCCGCCTTCAGGCGGTGGTCTTCAGTTGTCGTGGACCCTCGATTGGCCCACCAATCAACGCGGCACCGTTCGTGCGGAACAATCACGAATACTTGAGCACCGGCAGCTTCGAAATCGGACAAGCTGAAACTCAGCTTGAGGGATTGCCCCACGCAAACCGGTCAGCCATCGCCATAGATAAAAACCAGGACCACCGTTTTTTTGCCATGGAAGTCCGCCATCTTCCAGGCCTTTCCGGTTGCATCTCGAAGAGTAAAATCAGGCGCCTGCAGGCCAACGCTGGCGGAGTTCACCTTCTGGGGATTAATACGCAGAATCTGTTCACGGACATCTTCCTCCAAAGGCACCCGGCGTTGGAGCCCTTTGGCGATGTGCAACAGGACGTCGCCATGATCAATACGAAGACGTGCAGTGTGCAACGCTTCGAGCCCAAGTGGATCTTGCAATTGCCCCAACGCATCGGCGGCCATTAGGGCGACCAAGGGACTGGAGTCGTCCAGCATGCCGATCAGCTCAGCCACGACCGCTTGAGTTCTCACCGTATTGGCCTCGGCAGCTTGATCACTAAGAAATCCCTTGCCACCCAAAAATCCCTTGCCACCCAAAAAACCAAGCACCCGTGCAGAGAGTGCCCGAACTTGAGCTTGTGAATCTTTGCAACCGGTTAGCAATGCGGGTACCGCTGCATCACCTTGGGCCACCAGTCGTTTCATCGTCAACGCGTAGGCGATCCAACTTGTGTTGCTCTCGGTACGGTAGGGCGTTCGGTCGTCGGGCCAATTCTGGGCGAACTGCTGCAGCAGAGCGGTGGCGGACAATGTTTCTGCAATGGTGTCATCTGCCTTCAAGGGGCCGGTTTCACCTGCAGACAACCTTTCCGACATTGACAGAGTAAACACCAGTACGCCAATTCCCAGTAATGCGGAGAATCTGACAGATCTTAGAAAGTCGATGCACATGCTATGGATTTTATTTTATGGTGTTTATCGGTGCAACTAACTTTACGGTTCTCCTACTGAGCCGCCATTTCCAATGCCGATTTGGCTCGTGCTTTACGTTCGGGGCACTCATGGCAATTCCACCACTGGGCCGCCTGTTCACTGCTCCATCGGGTCTCCAGAGGAATCTGTCCGAGCGCATCGTGAAGTGATTGGGCGCTAGGAAATCGATCCGGTGGCCGCTTTTCAAGACAACGGAGAATGACCTGGGAAAGTTTCTCAGAGATGTCGGTATCCCGTTCACTAGGATTTTTTGGGATTTCACCCGCATGGGCAGCCATCACTCTCAGCGGATTGGAATAATCAAAGGGCGGCTTTCCCGTGGCCAGAAAGTACATCACAGCTCCCAGCGAGTAGATGTCACTGCGTGTATCGACTTCGTTTTCTCCGGCTGCTTGTTCAGGAGACATGTAGAGTGGGGAACCGGTGATGGAACCCTCCTGGGTTAAACTGAGGTCTTCGTTTTCGATGCTGCTTAAGAGGGGCTTCGCCAACCCAAAGTCGAGCAATTTGGCCACGTCGTAGAGTCCACCACGGATGGCACAAAACACATTAGCCGGTTTGATGTCGCGATGGATCAAACCTTGCTCGTGTGCTTCCTTCAGTGCTTCGCACACTTGCCGCATAAGATAGACAATACGCGCGGTCGGTAAGGGACCGGTCAGGCCAATCAGCTCACCAAAAATGTGGCCCGGAAGAAATTCCATCACATAATAAAAGGTAACATCTTCTGCACGACCGTAGTCGTAGATGTCAATCGAATTCCAATGGGATAGCTTGGCGGTCGCACGGACTTCACGTTCAAATCGGGCTAATACGCGTGGATCGCCGGCCCGTTCGGGTCGTAATTTTAATTGCACAAGGCCGTTTCATCATCTGGTGTTCGGCCAGATAGACATCGCCCATGCCTCCGCTCCCCAGTTTTTCACACAGATGGTATTGCCCAAGTTGCCTGGCGGCAAAAGCCTTGCTCCGCAGAGAGCCAATGGTGCGGACACCCACGATGGCGGTCACTACCGAGAGCCCCATCATCAGCGGCATGCCGGTGATATTGTCCTGGAAGGAATCGGTGAGGCACAGTTGGGCAAACTGGTGATTGCGAAAATAGGCTATTCCCAACACACCCAGAGGTGCCAATCCCATCAGTCCCAATACGATTGCAGCCCGTTGCCATCGATTGGGAATAAATAGGGCGTAACAAAAAATCAGTAGTGTCCAGGAACCCAGGATGTTGGGAATGTGTGGGTGGCTAAGCGCCTGCGACGCGCAGTGGATCAATCGATGATAGTCCATCAATAGAAAAAATGCTGCGGGCAGCCCGAAAACAAGCAACTCTAACCAGCGCATGGTCTTGAGAGAAAAGTCACAGTGGACACACATCCGCATGCCTAAAAAGCCCATGAATAACGTCACGATCACATGAGCGAAAAACACAACGCGGTGTTCGGGAGCCAGATAGACATCAATCGATGCCAGTGATCACAATAGAATAGGCCAAAAAACCGACGAACAACAGCATTGCGACAATTCGCAACCGACTGCGAAGCAGGGCACGTGTCTCGCTGCTCATGTGCAATGCGCTGCCTTCAACCAGTGCAACCTGCTGTCGAGCTGCGAGCTGCTTGTCTGAGTCTGGCAGTGCTCTGGTCACTATGAGGAGGCCCCATCATGCCAGGGATGTCCGTGGAAGGTACCGCATCGATGGTATCGGCAGGGGCAGAAGATTGGTTCAGATTAGGCACGAAACGAGGCTCCCAGTCGATTACAAAAATTAACCCGGAAAACCGTTGAGCGGGTAACCCGGTTAGCCCTATCGTAACTCCCTGAGGGTAAGCAGGGCAAGGTAGGGAGGCTTCGTGGTATGGGTGCAACCATTTGTGGTCTCCGTACAGCAGGCCATCAGATGGCGTCGCCGTTTTGCCACATCTGCAAAACAAATATCCTACGTTTACCACACAAAACTGATGAAAGGCTCCCGTTTTATAAAAACCTCTCCTTCGGTCTGATCTTGAACTATCTTTTTAATGTGACCGTATGAGTGGGGAGCAGGAATGGTTTGTTCCGGTCACTAGCGAGGTTAACCGATAGCATTCGCTGAAACTTTTCATCCGACGGGCATTGCCCAGACTACTTGGGTGACCGTGCTTGTCAACTTTTCAAACTGACTTTTCTAACGCTAGCAAACTTGATTCCAGCGGGCCACCTGTGTCATGCTCCATGTCGGGTTTGCACTTTGCTTCCGGTAAGGGATTGGACATCTATGGGTAACGGTGCTAACAAACGGCAAGCGGACTGGACAGGTCGGCTGGAACAGCTGGAGGATCGGCAACTGATGTCAGCCGCTCCAGTTGCCGGTTTCCTGGGAGGCGCAATAGAGCAGCATACGGCAATTTCCGACTTGCCTGCACTTGAGCACCATCAGCAATCCAGGGGCGATTTTTGGATCGATCCGGTAGATGAATCGATCCTGGACGCACAGTTTGACAACATCGAAACGGCACTGGCCAATGCGCACAATCAAACTGGCTTGAGCACGGTTCGGGCGGACTATGCATTCATGGGACGGGGACAGACCGTCGCGGTGATTGACAGTGGTATTGCTTATGACCACTTTGCCCTGGGAGGCGGATTTGGTTCGGGCTACCGAGTGGTAGGTGGCTGGGATTTCACCGGTGAAAATGACAACGACCCCTACGATGACGGTCCAAGTGGATCGCATGGTACGCATGTTTCGGGGATCGTGGGTGCTGATTCTGGCTCAAATACGGGTGTGGCACCCGAAGTCGATCTAGTGGGCTTACGCGTGTTTGACGACGCGGGAGCCGGTTTTTTCAGTTGGGTCGAGAATGCACTCGATTGGGTTCACACTAACCGCGACAATTTCGACAATCCCATTACCGCGGTCAACCTGTCATTGGGGGTCAGTGGTTGGAATGCCGATACGATTCCCAGTTGGGCCATGCTGGAAGATGAATTTGCCCAGTTAGAGGCGGACGGAATCTTCATCGCCGTCTCAGCCGGCAACAGCTTTACCAGTTACAACACGCCCGGCTTGAGCTACCCGGCTGCCAGCTCGCATGTGATTCCGGTGATGTCTGTGGACGATAGTGGTCTGCTGAGCTATTTCAGCCAACGACACGCACGGGCCATCGCCGCCCCAGGGCGTGGAATTGTCAGCACCGTTCCCGACTACGCCGGCAACAACAACAGCACCACCGACGACTACGCGAGTTTCTCTGGCACCAGCATGGCTTCGCCCTACATTGCCGGCG
>JBDOMT010000403.1:0-8748 GCA_039831705.1 Pirellulales bacterium
TTCACACATCGTTGCGCTCCATGCTAGATTGGCAGGTTAGTCACTGCCAATACTGCCTGCGCAAATCTTGTGCCAAAGCTGGTCGATTTCCCTGGGTTTTTCAAGAGACTTGTGTATAAACAACAGATCCCCACGTTGCACTCCTGGCGTCATACAGGCCGCAGGCGTAAATTAGACAAAAGTACACACAACCACCTCCCGCATTACCCACTGCCCCGGATCTTTGCCATGCCTGAACATTCCTGGATTATCACGGATGTCGACAACCACATCCAGCACGATGAATTTCACATTACGTCAGCCGACCTGCCCGATTCCACACATCATGGTGAAGAGCAAGATCAAAACGACGCTGGCTGGAGTGTCACTCAACGGGTTCTACGTGGAGGCTTAAGTGAAGGCGTCCGCCTGATTGAAATTGACAACGGTCGCATGAAACTCATGGTTCTACCGACCCGTGGGATGGGAATTTGGCGAGCCAAGCTGGAGGAAGAGCAGGTACTCGGTTGGCGTAGTCCCATCCGCGGGCCCGTTCATCCTCAGTGGGTCCCTGTTGAGGAACCTAGCGGTTTGGGCTGGCTGGAGGGATTTGATGAATTGGCTGTCCGTTGCGGGTTGGAAAGCAATGGAGAGCCCGATTTCGATGAGCAGGGCCAATTGTGTTATCCACTTCATGGCCGGATTGCCAATAGGCCAGCCTATCATGTCGAAGTTATCGTGAACGACACAGCCGGCACTATCACAGTGCGAGGTCTCATCGAAGAATCACGTTTTCATTTCCAAAAGTTGAGATTGCTGGCCGCAGTGACCACCCCATTGAACTCCACTTCTTTCACCATCCACGATCAGGTAGAAAATTTTGGCGGAACCGATGCCGAAATGCAGATGCTCTACCACATCAATCTGGGAGAACCACTGCTGGGAGAGGACGCACGGGTCGTGGCCCCCATTCACAAGGCCGAGCCACATGATTTGGCGGCCATTGCCAATACGCAAACATGGGATCGTTATGAAGCGCCGACTGCCGGAGTTCCCGAGCAATGTTTTTTTCTTGACCTGATTTCCGACGACGACAATCAAACCCAGGTGATGCTAAAAAATGCGCATGGGACTTCGGGAGTGTCGCTCCAATTTGACAACCGCACACTCCCTTGCTTCACCGTCTGGAAAAACATGGTCGCTTCGGCCGATGGCTACGTCACCGGCTTGGAACCGGCTACCAACTACCCTAACAAGCGGTCCTTCGAAACACAGCATGGTCGTGTCATTCCATTATCTCCAGGAGCAACCTGGTCGGCTCAAGTCACCGTCGATTGGTTGACGACCCCCACAGAAGTAGCAGAAGTAGAAAGGGATGTGCAAAAGCTACAGGATAGCGCGAATGTTAGAGGCCTGGTTTAACTCAACTACTACCGGCTGAAGCCGGTAAGTTAAAAGGTTTCGTGAGCTACGGACTGAAGTCCTTCTCGGATGTCGGTACAAGGGCATGAGGGTGGCACCGACAGTCGTTCGGAGTAGACGCTATTTAGAGAGTTGGCTTTTTTCGAACAATTGTCGGTGTGCGGAGCACAAGAGGTCAGCAAGCTCTACCTCTGTACCAAACTGAGTATGCCTCCTGTGCTGCGAACTCAGGCATCAGTCCGAGCACACCTCCCCCGCCAAAGAACCGTTTTCCGGACCAGTGTCGGTGTCACCCTAAAATACCAACTCATCTATCTCTGAGTCTTACTGAATCATGATAACCTAAAGGTTTCGCCTAAAGGCGAGGTTTTAATACCCATCGTAGGGACAATAAAATGAATTCATACGGTACGACGTTGAAAAAAGGCATCTGCTTTAGGCTAATTATTCTCTTCCTGGGTTGCCCGCAAATGGCCTCGGCAGAAGAAGTCCAACAACGCCCCAACATTCTGTTTGCCATTGCCGACGACTGGGGCTGGCCTCATGCGGGCGCCTACGGCGATCCGGTGGTTCAGACTCCCACCTTCGACCGCCTGTCCCAAGAGGGAGTGCTCCTGACCCATGCCTTTGTATCCTCCCCCTCTTGTACTCCCTCGCGCAGTGCCATCCTTACGGGCCAGTGGCACTGGCGTTTGGGGCCGGCAGCCAATCTGTATTGTATTTTTCCGGACGAGTGGGTGACCTATCCGGAACGGCTACAAAAAGCCGGCTATTCGGTAGGCGCCATGCGTAAAGCGTGGGGGCCGGGTCGCCCGAAGACCCAAGGTCGTCCATTGGCAGGCAAACTCTATCCAAATTTTCAGAATTTCCTCGACCAGCGAGCACCCGACAAACCATTTTGTTTCTGGCTGGGTAGCCCCGATCCGCACCGACCGTATCAGCAAGGTTCTGGTAAAGCGCGCGGTATGAATTTGAATAAAATCCGTTTAGCCAAGTGTTTCCCGGATGTTCCCCTCATACGCAGTGATGTGGCGGACTATTACTGGGAGGTCGAGCGGTTCGACCGCCTGGTAGGCAATGCGATGAAACTGCTGGAGGAAATAGGTGAAATGAATAATACCCTGGTGGTCATGACGGGCGACCATGGCATGCCATTTCCACGTGGTAAAAGCAACCTTTACGACAGTGGCACTCGGGTACCACTGGCAATGTGTCTGCCTGCCCAATTCCCAGCAGGCCGTACGGTCGACGATTTTGTCAACCTGACGGATTTAGCGCCAACCTTTTTGCAACTTGCCGGCCTTTCCATCCCTGCGGAAATGACCGGCCGCAGTTTGGTGGATCTGCTATCCAGCGATAAGTCGGGCCAGGTCGACCCAATGCGTAATTCTACCCTGGTTGGTAAAGAGCGCCATGTGCCCGCTCAGGAAGCGCCCAACCTGGGCGGCTATCCGTGTCGAGCCCTGCGTACGCATCGATGGCTCTATATTCGCAATTACCAACCCGACCGTTGGCCTGCAGGCACGCCCGATTACCAACACGCCGCCATCCCTGGGAGCTGGTATGCAGACTGCGACAACGGCCCCACCAAAACCTATATGGTGAAGAACCGGGAAAAAGATCCCCAGCACCGCAAGCTCTACCAGCTCGCGTTTGGCAAACGGCCGGCTGAGGAATTGTACGATCTGAATAGTGACCCAGAGCAACTACATAATGTAATCGACCTGCTCGATTACGCCGAAGATCGTAAACGACTAGCTGCGCAACTCCAGGCAGAGCTACAAAAAACCGGCGACCCCCGGAGCATGGGCGCATTAACAGAAAAAGATCCTGGTAAAGATCCTTTTGATCACTATCCCTACCTCGGGGGTGTACCCAAACACCCCCAATACCAGCCGCCCCTTGAAGAACGGTAAATTGCAATGCAGACAAAACCATTAACATAAAGGACAGACTTTTTTAGCGGCGCAGCAGCGAAATCACTTAGCCATGGACTCTAGCCGGAGTTAAAAACCGGTCCATTTCCCCTGAAATAACTTTAACGCAGAGGACGCATCTTGAAGGATTGGAGTGAACAGTTTAGTTTCACTCAACTCGAATTGGGAACCATTACGGGTGGTGGCTTGGTGGGCTTTGGCATTATCTTCATGGCCGTCAGACCTATTCGACTGGACCTTCCACACCTCCTGTATAAAACTCGTCAAGATGCTGGGCCTTGTAGCCACCTCGCGACTTGAAGTAGAGGCCGAGCATGATATATCCTCCCAACATGATCGCCGGGAAAACACACATATTCGCCAGCGCACCTTGCCTGCTTGCAGCACTCACAGTCGCAATCTGGGCCGTCACCTCTTCGCGCTCTGCTTCGGATAGGCTAGCCAGATTTTCAGTTAGCTTTTCCTGAGAAATGGCTTGGTATTTGATGATCTCATACACGGTCTTCTCTTCCAGAATTGTGAGTTGGCCATCTTCGAGAAGCGCCGGCGCTGCCGAAGTGACCTCTTCGTTGGAAGCAACCGCTGCGATCTCTTTGCTAGCCTGCAATGTCCCAATGTAAGGAAATCCAAGCGTACCGACAGCCAACATCCCAATTCCACCCAAGGCGTTAAGCGTCAATGCGCCGCCCTTGGGAGTCTGCTCCGACGCGACTCCTAGCATCGTAGGCCAGAAGAATGTTTTGCCGAAGGCATACAACGTAGCAGCACCGATGATCGCTAGACCTGCAGCACTCGATAGCCAGTAAAGGCCAATGATTGCCAGCACACAGCTGCCCGCTAGCAATCCCAACGGCGAGATCCGGTGGACAATCGAGCCAGCGAAGAATCGCAGGACCATCATAATCATGGAAGTATAAATCAAGAGCCAGCCTGGATGGTACTCGCTGAAGACTCCTTCCATGATGTCAGTGATCCAGCCATCGGTGCCAATTTCAGTTGTCGCCAAAGGTGTCATCAGCATCGCCAGCACAAACAGCATGGGCCTACCAAGCGCGCGAGTGTAAATCCCGAAAAGTACGACAATCGCAACGCCGATACCGATGAACGAATATTTTTGAGTATCAGTAAGTGCGACAGATCCACCGCTGGAGAAGAAATCCATTAACTGCAGCGCAATCAGAAATCCGACCACTGAGGCACCTAGGATGCCAAACTCACCAAGCATCTCTCGATAACTAACGCCCGACGCGACCCGTTCTTGCACAGGGAACTTCAGCGGCAAGAGCATTAAGAAGAAGGCGATCGCCGGCGGAGCAATAATGCCCACCTTGATCCACCATGGGCAGCTCACAGGAGAATAACTATTGTCGAGGCCAATGGTCACGAGTCCAGCGATGACTAAGCCGCCTGGCCAGCCTGCATGCAGAATGTTGAGCCACTTGGTCTTCTCCTTATTAAACATCGTGGCGACTACAGGATTGATATACGCCTCAATCGTGCCGTTGCTAAGTCCCAGAATCAGACTTCCCCAGTAAAGCAGTTGAAAGCCTAACTCAGGATTTCCTTCGCCTCCTTTAGAGACGAAAAACGCACTCACACCCATCACTGCCCAGATCATGTACCCCAGAAAGGAAATGACCATAGCAGCTTTGTAACCGATACGATCGATAAACAGACTGAACCCTATGATGCTAATCGCAAATGGCCAGATACCGATACCGGCTAGGCGGCCAGCCTGAACAGGATCAAGATTAAATTCGGTGGCCCACTCGCCGATTAAAAACATTCGACTGATGAAGCCAAACGCAGTGGTAATCAGCGCTATAAAGCATCCCCAGAATACTAGCTTTTCATTCCGATCGTTCATGTTCAGTTGCCTTGAAGTGTGTGGTTGTTGATTTGATTAAGAAGACGTAAGTCGAGCGCTACTGTGCTAAGAAAAGTGGTCGTTGCGTATTGCGCATAACATGGAGCGTTGTTTCGCCGAGGATTCATCGCAAGAGCATGCTCTTGGCACTGTTGCCTAGCACGATCAGGTTGGCTTTCCAACCGTCGGCGTAAGGCAGCAGATGGTCGAGTGGTGGTTTCGGGATACATTCGGTTTCGGGATCCAAGCCTTGTGCAGTTCCGGTATTTGCCGATTTGAAACTCTCTTAGCCTTGGTCTTCTGATGAGTAGGGAATTGGCTGATCCTGCAAGTCGCTGATGGCGTTGTGCGCGGCCCGTTGTTCCGATTCCTTTTTACTGCGACCCCAGGCTGCGGGAAAGCGGCGTGAGCCTACCAGGGCCGATATTTTGAAACACTTGCTGTGATCTGGCCCTTTTTCGTCCAGTAATTGATAACTGGGGGTCACTCCATGCTCGCGTTGGGCAAACTGTTGCAGCAACGACTTGAAATTGTCGCCTGATTCGCCCGACACGGCCATTTCGATTTCTGGTTCAACCTGCTTAAGAATAAACTCTTTAGCCGCGTAGATGCCGCCATCCAAGTGGATGGCCGCAATCAGCGATTCAAATACGGCCGCAACGACCGATCGGGGAATCTTCGGACCGGAGGCCATACCCTTGCCTAGTGCCAGATAATTCTTCAAACCCAATACATCACTCATCCGGGCGCACGTTTCACGGCTGACGACGACCGATTTAATTTTAGTCAAATCGCCTTCAAGATATTCCGGATAGAGTACAAACAGTCGTTCGCAGACGACCAGCCCTAGAATCGCGTCACCCAAAAATTCCAACCGCTCATTCGATTCCAGACGATCCGACACTCCCGACGCATGCCGAAGTGACGTCCGCAGAAACTGCAAATTTCGAAATCGGTAGCCAATTGCCTGCTGACATGCTTCCAATTTCGTCTCTTGGATCGGACCTTCACAACCGGCAGCAGTCGGTAAGCCCCCGTCAGTCGGTAAGCCCCCGTCAGTCGATAGGCCCCCGTCAGTCGATAGGCCCCTGTCAGAAGAACAGACACCAGATGGCCCTGCTTCAGAGGGATCCGATTCCGAAGGACTTACTGGATTCTTATTCGTTGAATTGGAACTCATAGCACCGTTTTCTATGGTAATATTTCCCTGTAGGCTAAACACTCAAACGTTTGGTGTCAACTTACCATAGGGCTCTGCGCAACTTGCCTGACCGGGCTAAAACAACCAGCCAAAACCTGCCTGATCATGATCAACACACTGTATTTACCGGAACTGCGAGAAATGCTCGCCGAGGGCGATCATGATGGCCTGCGTGAATTTTGTGACGCACTCCATGCCGCCCGTACGGCAGAATTCATGGAAGGATTGACTGCCTCAGAGGCCTGGAAGGTACTGCAGGCAACCGACTCGCAAACGCGAGTCGATATTTTTCGCTATCTGGACGAAGATCTGCAGGAGGAAATTCTCGAAACGAGCGACCCTCAACAGGTAAGCGAACTTGTTGCCCAAATGCCACCCGACGATCGAGTCGACCTGCTCAAACAGGTGGATCCTCAGGTTGTCGACTCGGTGCTGCCTTTGATGCCAGTTGAGGAACGGCGCGATATCCTCCGCCTGACTGCCTACCCCGAAGAAACTGCCGGTTCGGTCATGACTACCGAAGTGGCGCGCCTGGCGGAATCCTTGAATGTTCAGGAAGCACTCGAAGAACTGGCACTGCAAACCGGCGACTTAGAAACCATTTACTACGTCTATCTGGTCGACAATGAAAATCATCTGCGCGGCATCGTTTCTGCACGCCAGTTAGTCACTCATCTGGGCAGGCCTGAGACACCCCTGTCAGACCTGATGGAACGTGATTTGGTTACGGTCTTTGCTACGGACGACCAAGAGGCGGTCGCCGAAAAAGTGGCCGATTACAATTTTATTGCGATTCCAGTGGTCGACGTCGAGCAGCACCTGGTTGGCATCATCACGCATGACGACATCATCGACGTCTTGCGCGAGGAGGCCACTGAAGACGCACACCTGGCAGGTGCAGTCGACCCCCTCGAAGAGAGCTATCTAGACACTCATTGGTGGATACTGACTCTCCATCGGGTTGGTTGGCTTGGCGTGTTGTTTGCCGCTGCGCTGATGACAGCTTTGGTGCTGCAGTCACATCACGAGAAGTTGAATCAGGTTCCGTGGCTGGCACTATTCCTGGTGTTGGTAATATCAACCGGAGGCAATACGGGCAGCCAATCGGCTACGCTCATCATTCGTTCCTTGACAACCAAAGAAATTTCACCTTCTGACTGGTTGACCGTAGTCTGGCGCGAGTTATGGATTGGATCGCTGCTGGGTTTGACCCTGGGAACGGCTGGCTACCTGGCGGCTCTCTACTTCGTGGGGCTGGACCATCCGATGGATGCCATGGTGATCCCGATTACCGTGCTATTAGTCGTTATTTGCGGGTCACTGGTGGGCTCACTGTTACCCCTTCTATTCAAACGACTGGGCTGGGATCCAGCATTGATGAGCACTCCATTTGTGGCAGGCATCATCGACATTGTAGGAATCATCGTCTACATGAATGTTGCCAGACTATTGCTGAAAGAGCTATGGTAATTGAGTTGGGAGTTCGCGTATTACCCAAGCGTGTAACTCCAGTGTGAGTTAGCGGCGTTCGCTGTGACAGACTTGGTACTTTTGTACGGTTTCACCCAGGATTGGAATACCCTGCTTGATCCACCCGATGTGAGCCACCAAATTCACTACACTTCTCACACATCCATCATCGGCTGGCCTACGTACATTTGCAGAACTTGACTTTGCACCTTGATCGCGCGGATCAGTATCCATATTTGATCGCGTGAAAACTTCTCTGGATCGGAATTGGCCAGCTCTTCCAGCTCTTGTGTCATGGCTGCGTGCTGATCGGTTGCTGCCTGCAATTTAAGTCCCATCTGCTGCCAGGCTGATTTTAGTTGCTCTTGATTTTGCAAACTTTCTAACTGGGTGGTGTTGTTTGCCAGCAACAAGCAGAGTCGGGCAATTTCCTGAGCCGATGCCTTGGGCTGTAATTGCTGAATTTGCTCTGCTAGTTCATGACATTTCATGGTGAAGCTCTCTAGGTGGCTCTAAATGCTTATCTCACATCCGGCCAATGTAACCGGGGCTTCCAGAGAATAGCTGGTTATGGATAGGCACTTATTCAATTTCCTCTCGATGTGTATTGCAACTGTAGCTCACGGTACCACCAGTTCCTCAATAATTAGAAAAGAAGGGGCCTCATGCGGCTTGTAGCGATATTTCCTGCACCTCGAGGCTACAGAACCTACTCCCATTACCGACCAACGTAGCATAGGCTTCCAGCCTGTTGTTTATACACAAGTCTCTTGAAAAACCCAGGGAAATCGACCAGCTTTGGCACAAGATTTGCGCAGGCAGTATTGGCAGTGACTAACCTGCCAATCTAGCATGGAGCGCAACGATGTGTG
>JBDOMT010000261.1:0-8718 GCA_039831705.1 Pirellulales bacterium
CCAAACCTAACAACTGACGATAATGCTCAGTGAGTTTGCTCATGATGAGCATTTTCGAAAAACAAACCCTCCCTGAACACCTCCCTAGCCACTAAAATCACTGAAGAACCGTAATTCAAAACTTCGTCACCCAGGCAGGTGGCACCTATTACGCCAATGTGAGCGGTGGCAATACCGATTACAGCCTCGTTGTCACAAGAAACGCCGACTTCAAAAGCGAACCGAATGATGCACCCGCTCCCAATGCCCAGGACATCTCCCTGTCGGGGACCGTACTGGGAGCATTGGCGGGAGCAGTTATCAATCCGTCGGAGAGCTCCAACCTCATCACCAACGGCAGCTTCGAGACGGGCGATTTTAGTGGTTGGACTGTGGCAACCAGCGGATCGCCATTCATCGATTGGACCGTTAGCGGATCCGGTTCAGGAGCCGGATTTGACATGGCCACGACCGCACCCCAAGAAGGTGCGTGGGTAGCCTGGAATGGCTTCGACGGCGGTGGGCCGATGGAGTATGTCATGTACCAGGATCTGCTCCTGCCAGTGACCGACTCCGAGTTGGAACTCGCTTGGCAAGACCGTGCGTAGTGGGAAATGACATTCGGTGCGGCCTTAGCCCGAGACTATGAAGTACAGATTCGCGATCCAGCAACCAATGCAGTGCTTGAAACGGTTTTCTCCTTCACCACTGGCGACCCGGCGATAACGCCAGTTGGAGACACGGGTTGGCAGTCGCACACAGCCGATCTGTCGACCTTTGGCGGACAGACGGTACGGCTCACTTTCCGCGAACAGATTCCGGAATCTTTCACCGGACCGGCTCAAATCGAGTTCGACGCCATCACTCTTTTTTACGAGCCGGCGGATGACTATTACCGCATCGAAGCCAATGCGGGTGATCCGCTTACCATCGAGGTGACGATCCTGTCCCAGGGACAGGGCAAATTTTTTAACAACCTGGAGGCTTCCGCCGAACTGCTTGATCCATCCGGAGTGGTCGTCGCCAGTGCCAGTCAAACCGGCCAGACGAATTTCACACTTGACCATACTGCGTTACAGACCGGCACCTACTCGGTGCGTCTGTTTACCGACAACGACACCTCGGGCGAATACGTATTGGCGGTCAACGGTCATACCGGACTGCCGCCCCTGTTTGAGGTGATCGCCACGGCACCCGACCATGGTGACCTCTTTGCGGAACTTTCCCAACCCGCACAAATGGTCCTCAATCTTTCATCTTCGGTGCTGGTGGCCAGCGTAGAATCAGCCGATCTGACGATCGATGGCACCCCGGTCACTGGCGTGACGATTGTTGACAGTGATACGCTGTCCTTCGATTTGCCACTTCTCACCGAAGGAATCCACAACGCTACGATCGCAGCGGGTGCGCTGACGAATCTACAGAATACGCCCCTGGAAGCGTTTGCGAGTTCCTTCACCTTCGATTTCACCGCCCCGCGGATCATCGATTCGAGTATTCAAGATGGGGATATCGTCACCGCCGGACCACTGACCTACACGGTTCAGTTTGACGAAGAGCTAGATAGCACCAACCTTGACGTAACCGACATGCGGCTAGTGGGATTCTTGAGTGGTACTCATACACCCACTCAGTTCAGCTACGACTCTGGCACCTCTCGGTTGACACTGCAATACGAAAACCTGCCAGAAGACCGATTTACGTTGATACTTATTAGTGACAGCTGGCCAATGCCAATCAGCCTGTTGACGAATTTTCAAGCACTCTTACAGAAAGCATCGACAAAAGCAGAGAATCCGAAACCACCGATCTGGCCTTGGCCCAGCAAGAAGACTGGCTTTGGAGCTAGCCCGACTTTCTGGTTATGATTGATGCGAGGTTACTCGATGAAGCATTGAAAAGGGAAGTAACCTTTTGACACAAGGTGTCCTTCCGATACTAGCACGAAGCGCCAGCGAGTGGGTCTGTGGCAGCCGTGTCGACCCACTCGCTGGCGCTTCGTGCTAGTATTTCAATTGTCCTTGTTGAACAATTACTATAAAATGGGGTTGTTTTGACAGGATGTACAGGATTATTTGCACCATTCGATCATAGATCTCTACACAATGAAATTCCTATCCGGTAAATCTTGTTTATCCTGTCTAAATATTTTTCAAAATTAGTTAGTCAACAAGGCCTCCCAGAGGTGTGGAAATCATTCTGGGATGGGCTACTTTAAAATTGATCGTTGCGGTTTGGCCGCTTCCAGCGAATTCGGGCCAGCAATAAATCGCCCTGGGCCGCGCCCTTGGGCAGCCACTCGCCGGCGGTGATCCACGATTCGTTAGGGCTGGCGTTGGTGACATGAAAATTCCCCATCAGTGCCACCCGATCCGCATCTTTGACACCATCTCCAACCAAAGGCAGCACCACACGTTCGGTGTTGCGAAGGAGGACCAGTCGCTGGGGATCGACTTGGGCTACCCACAGGGGGGAACGCCACCGAATGACGTTGGCATTGGATACATCTTCTCGCGTATAGACCAGAAAGAGACCTTCTGAATGGGTAAGCCAATGCTGTTGCGTGGTGGACATACCAATGGGTTTCCCATCATCCCAGGTCCAAGCGGTCTTGCTGCGATAATTCAATCCGTCATCGCTCACCGCCACGTATCCGTGTCCATCTTCAGCACGAATGGTCATGTAATACCGCTGCTGAAATTGAGTGATCGACGGTTCGAGTAAGCCTCGGCCGATATTGTTTTTCAAAGGTGGTCCTACCGCGGCGATCCGAAGTCGATCGCCGTCAAAGGTACAGCGCACACCGGCGACCATGCGGTTCTTCTCATGAGGTCCGAAGGTAAATGACATTATGATGTCACCGTTGGGCAGGACCACACGCTGACCACAGTTGTTAGAGTAGATGTGACCACCACGGGGATCATCCCACACAAGCCTTCTGCGTTGTGACCACGTTCCGTCCTTTCGCCGCACGACGTAGACCGGGTAACGGGCCAATTGATCTCCGCGGGCAAAACGCGGGCCACGGTAAAACACAACGTGCCCCATCGCCAGCACGGTTTGGGTGAGCGGGTGATATTGGGGAACGACGTCACAGACTCCTGCGGTCAGGCCCTCATATCCTTCCACCGTTTCTCGCCCCAATGCGGCAATCGCCTGAGGTTCTGTCCAATTTGCTCCCAAGTCGTCCGATATCGACCAGTGGACGGTTCCAAAATAGTCGGACCCGCCAATGGCTTGTAGATTCATCAGCGCCTGCCGCCCACCTCTGGCTGTGGGAATCATACAAGCTCGTGGATGAAACCAAGTCGTTCCGTGGCCATCGCGATTGCGGCGCAATGTCTGCTTGGTAATCGATTCAATGAGCGTGCCCTCTTCGGCTGCAGCCGCAAGTGGCAGCCAACAGGTCAGCAAATAGATAAACAATCGTGAGATACAGTAATGTCTCATGTAACTTACTTTTTTTTCCAACGCGTCCAAGCGAGACCGGGACGGTCGACACGGAACTGGACCAGGCGGGTGTGCTCAACTTCGGTGACGTAGACCGTGCAGCCATCGGGCCCACCAAAACAAAGATTGCTAGGTTTTGCTCCCAGCACGTCGATTTCTTGAAGAATTTCGCCGGATGGTGACATCTTGACCACGGTCCCTTTACCGTAACGCGCAATATAGAGGTTTCCATCCACGTCGCAGCGCATGCCATCAAAACCGTAGTCGTCGAATTTTCGAATCAAGCGTTTGTCTGCCAAGGTATGATTTTTGGTAATGGTAAACGCCCAGACGTTGCGCTGTACACTTTCATTGACATACAACGTGTGTCCATCAGGACTGACGTCAATACCATTGGTCGTGCCCATATTCGCTGCCAGCCTTGTGGTGGCCCCATCGGGGTCAATCCGCCATAGTTGGCCTGTATCCGCTGGCCAATTGGGATCACTAGCGTAGAGTGTTTCATCGGGACCGATGGCCAGGTCATTGGGTTGATTCATCTGATCGTTATGAGCCAAGACCGATACTTCACGCGTAGCAGGGTCAATCCGCAACACATTGTGTTGCTTGTAGTCGGCCACAAACATGATTCCGTCGAGGTCAAACCGAATGCCGTTGCCCACGCTGTCCGAGGCGAGTTGTGTAAACACTTCGCCCCTTCCGTTGGGCAATACGCGACCAATCGTGCCTTGTTGTTTGAAGTTTACGGCAAAGATATTGCCCTGTTGGTCGCAAGCGGGCCCTTCAATTCCAGGGGTGAATTCACCCGATCGAGTCAGCGGACGCGCGACAAACAGTGGTTCATGCGGATGGGCGATCACCCCGTTGAGGTCGAGGCCCGCAGCCCAGTGAATTCCATTTTGCAGTAAACGCACAAAATCTGGGTTAGCGAAATCATCGATGTGGCCGAGCGATGTATAGAACGACCGACCGCTATCGGCCCGAACAAAGGTCCAGGCGACCGGTTCGGGCGGATGGTCTTCTGCCTTCCCAGTGAGTAGAACGCTCGCACTTTGAGCAAGTGGTAGTGTTTGATAGAGAGACCATCCTTGGACAAAAGGTTGTCGGCTCAATCCTGTGATGATGGGATGCGCTAAAGCGCTCTGATCGACTTCGATTATCGACTTGAGTTGACTACCAAGGTGATTGTGATAATTGCCTCCAAGAATCTGGGCATCGAACTCGGGCCACTCAACGTATCCCTGGGGGACCGGTTTGCCCCTCAGGGAAAACGCATGACTGGCAGTGCGGATTCCCACCACCGGCTTACCCCGTTCGACATGCCGGCGAATGGCCTCCATCGGTTCTTTCTGTAAAACTCGCCGCCGGATGCTCACTAGCAACAAATCCGCTTCCTCGACAACTTCCAATCCGGGGATATGGTTTCGCTCTTCGTCGCTGCCAAACACCTGAGTGACGCGAAAGTCACGGCCCAGGTGCTGGGCGGCAAAACGGGGTAAGGATTCGTTGGTACGATATTCGTTTTCCGCCATCACCATCACCAGATGCGGACGTCGATCTTTTTCGAAACGCAGGGGCTTACCTCCAATCAACTGGTTGCTGGTCATCGTCGGGCAGAGGTGGCGTTCGATGTGGTCCAATATCAGATCGGTGCCAGTGAAATGGTTGACGTAGGGCCAACGCTGCGGGTTGTACATGGTGTCGGTGACATCTCTCATCAGCACAACGTTTTTGCCATTGAGAGCCAATTGTCGTAGGCCAAAGGGGCGTCCCAGAACGCACATATTGGTATGCACGCCGGTTAATATGACATTATGGATCTCCTGCGATTGGAGGATATTCCAGACTTCATCGCCCCGATCGCTGATGAAATCATGCTGAAGATCGATGGTGATCAGATCAGTTTGTGTTTTCCAGGGAGCCGTCGGGTCGCGGCCAATGGATTCTAGGTGGGCGGCCCATTGGGCGTGTTCGTACGGGGTATCGTCCTCGCCCCCATCGGATTGATCCATCGGGTACTCGACTGCTTCTTCCGCAGGTACATCGTAGCACCACGAACCGATGTCTGGCGGCAAATCGCTAGCAACCGGTGCGGCAAGTGCCCGAGCACGGGCCGGATGATCACCATAGGCATCCATGCAACTGCTCGGCGCGTGAATGATGGTGAAGCCCCGTGCTCGGGCCGCAGTCAGGACTTGGTCAATCCGCGGTGCAATCTGCTTTACCCGACGCACCGCATTGAGGCAGTGATGCAGATCCCACATGTCACAGACAATGATTGCCGTCTGTTCCGGCTTCCATTTTTCCTGGCGCACAAGCTGATGAAAACGTCCTGAGTCTGGACTCGTTTCTTGCTGAAATCTCAGATGAAACGTGTCTTCTTCTGCCAGACTTACTGAATGAACCCAGCCACAACAAGTGGCAGCCCAAGCGACCATGCCAGCGACACAAAAAGAATGAATTGGCAACATCATTAAGTAGTCTCCCCTTGATCCGTTTTGGGCAATGTATTCCATTGTGGCAACAGCAGCACAAACGAAATCATAACGGAACAGCCCAGTGCGATGAATACGGCAGGCCAGCCCCATTTACCCACGATGATAGCAGGTAGCGCCAAACCAAGAATTTGCCCTAGGGATCCACAGCCGTTAATGATGCCTACTGCCGTGGAAGCGCCTTTTTTGGTACCAAAATCTATGGCAGCTGTAGCGCTCACAAGCGAATCGGGAGCGTAGAGAAAAATTCCAATGATGAAGAAACCGGCTCCCATTGCGAGTCTGGTTGCTGGAAGAAAAGGAAACACAAATAGTGTGATACCTAATATAAATAAACAGATCACACTTACAGGCATCCGTCTAGAATTAAATAGGCGGTCGGAGGCCATGCCGCCTAGAAACACACTGATGGGACCGGCCAATTCAAACAGAGCTGAAAGGAATCCCGATTCGAGCATGTCAGTTCCCAGTCTCTCGTTCAAATATTTTGGTCCCCAGGCAAAGATTGCGTAACGGGTCGGTTTCAGGAAGAAGTAGGTTAGCGCAAGGACCAAGATCATGCGGTTGGAAAGTACCTCGGTAATTACCTTCCAGGAGCCTTCGGGCTCCTCCTTGGGGGTTTCGTTCTCGTCAAGCACAGCCTCTTTTTCACCATGGTACTTTTCGATCGATTCGAGGCCGACATCTTCCGGTCGATTCCGTTGGAGTACAAAGAAGAGACCAAAAATTCCTAGTAAAGTTAACGCCGGCACAAAAAACGCATACCGATAACCATAATGCATCCCGAAATAGCCCGCATAAATTGAAGCTACAAGCCCACCTACTGCGTAGTTCGTGCACCAGATCCCCATGATCTTTCCGCGTTCATGCTGTGAAAAAAAATTGCTGACATTTTTAGCCAGCGGGGCCCAACCCGTGGATTGACACAGCCCTTGGAGGCCGAATAGCAAGCCGAACACGATGGCTGAATTCGACACCCCCATGCTGAAGCAGACAAGGGCCGAAACAAAAAGACCTGTCAGCACCACTTTGCGTGACCCAAACAGGTCTCCTGACATACCCCATACAAATTGTCCGATGGCATAACACAACCCATAGGCGAACTCAATCCAGCCCATTTGATACATCGTAAGATTAATCAGACTTTCTCCACCCTCGACCATTTCGACTTTGGCTACCCAAAATGCCTTGCGTGTCAAATAGAATCCAAAATAAGCCAACCAGGTGACTGAGAACACCTGCCAACGCCATCGTTCGTAAGTGGCGTTACGGGGAAGTGGTTTGGGAGAAGGCTGGTTCGGCATTGGATGAGCATCCTGAAAAACACGGCTTGAAGGTGCCATTGTCAGCGGAGGAGAAGTATACGTCAACTACCAACCCCAGGTTCGAAGACCTTCTTGCCCACCCGGTGCGAATTCTCATTATTTACAAGTGACCCATCTACCTCTTTCGTACGGGCTTATGAATAAGTTAGTATGGTGGGATCGTTTTTAGAAGAATCCATGCACTCACGTGCAAATGGTCAAAAAAATCCCACGAGCTCATTGGAGAGCACTCAAGCTATGTCCGATCCCATGCAATACCGTTTCTCGTTTGGCCCTTGGAATATCAGCGAAGGGGCTGACCCGTTTGGGCCCGAAGTCAGGAGTCCTTATTCGCTAGAAGAAAAGCTCGATTGGTACCGGCCTATGGGCTTTGAAGGAGTGCAGCTCCATGACGATGATGCAGTCGAAGGGTTGGATGACTTGCAGCCACAAGAAATCACGAAGAAAGCCCAAGCCTTGGGACGCGCATTGAGCGACCGTGGATTGGTCGCTGAATTCGTCGCGCCCCGGTTGTGGTTTAACCCACAGACGATCGACGGGGGATTTACCTCCAACAGTGAGTCCGATCGCAAATATGCCTTCGATCGGAGCATGCGAACCATCGATATTGCCCGTGAAGTTAATACAAAAAATGTTGTCCTCTGGTTGGCCCGCGAAGGAACCTATGTGCGCGAGGCAAAAAATGTTCGGATCGCCTACCAGCGAATCCTGGAAGCGGTCAACAAAATGTTGGAATATGATCCTGAGATTAACATCTGGATTGAACCCAAACCCAATGAACCGATGGACCACGCCTATGTGCCAACCATCGGCCACGCTATCGCCTTAGCCTACCAATCGAATGCGCCCGATCGAGTGAGTGGTTTGATCGAAACGGCGCACGCCATATTGGCGGGGCTTGACCCATCGGATGAAATGGGTTTTGCTCTGGCGCATAACAAACTGGCAAGTGTCCACCTGAACGACCAGAATGGATTGAAGTTTGATCAAGACAAATCTTTTGGCTCGGTAAATTTGCGCAGCGCATTCAATCAAGTTCGGGTCCTGGAAGAGTCTGGCTTTGGAAGTCGCGGCGAGTTTGTAGGCCTCGACGTGAAGTTGATGCGGACTCAAAAACGTGATACCTCGGCAGCCCATTTGATCAACAGCCGAGAAATCTTCTTGCACCTGGTCGAAAAGATTCGCACCATCGATCGGCAAATGGAGCAACAACTGATTGACAACCGCGACTACGAAGAACTGGAAGCGTTCATGCTCCGCCACCTGATGGGCGTGTCTAAGATGGCAGCGTCTGAACAGGGTTGACGGAGAGCGAAGAGCGGAGGAGTCCTATCGCTATCGCTCTCCGCACACCAAATTGAATTTTTCATTTTTCGATATATCTCCCCTCAACCCGAGGCTAGCGGTCTGTTGATTTAATGCTCAATGGTAACAATCACATCAGCCGCAGGGCGTTAGCCCCCGGTTCC
>JBDOMT010000188.1:0-23016 GCA_039831705.1 Pirellulales bacterium
AGCATCTAGCCGTGGGGCGTGAGCCCACGGTGGCGTTTTCAGATTATTCCCTAGCCCTGAAAGGGCGACAGCGAGTGGCCCAAGCGGAAAATTGGTTTCGTTAAAAACGGCTGCTGTCGCCGCTGCACGGCTAAAATATCTGTAATGCATCTATTCCGTGGGCTCTCGCCCACGGCTAGATGCTTTCGCCGCTGCGCGGCTATTATGCCCGCTTTGCCCGGTATCGAAGTACGCTTCCGTAGCCTAGTTCTACTGAAGTGATCGCCTGAAGGAGAGGGTTTTTAGATCCCCGTAGGAGACAATAAATTCCCCTGCCAAAATACAAGCACGAAGCGCAAGCGAGTGGGTAACTGTGTGCGTGACCCACTTGCTGGCGCTGCGTGCTCGTATATCGCCTTCACCCCAACGTGCGGTAATACTCGATCGAGCGCCGCAAGCCTTCGACAAAATCGATTTGCGGCTCGTAACCGAGTACCGCGCGGGCGGTCGTGATATCGGCCACGCTCTCGCGCACGTCGCCCGCCCGCCGGTCGGCGAAAATTGGCTCGATTTGCGTACCGAGCACTTCATTGATGGCACCAATCAGTTCCAACAAGCTCTGCTGTCCGCCACAGGCCACGTTGAAAACGCGTCCGGCCGCATTCTCTGCAATCGCCGCCGCCAGATTGCCGCTGACCACGTTATCGATATAGGTAAAATCGCGTGACTGGGTGCCATCGCCAAACACGGTCGGATGCCGCCCTTCGAGCATGGCGGTGACAAACAGGGGAATCACAGCCGAGTATTCGCTGGCCGGATCCTGCCGCGGTCCAAAGACGTTAAAGTAACGAATCACCACCGTCTCCAACCCATAGGTCGTATAGAAGGCCTGACAGTACAGCTCGGCGGCCAGCTTGGCAGCCGCGTAGGGAGAAAGGGGCGCCGGCAGGTCGGACTCCCGCTTGGAGGCAAACGGCTGGTCGCCATAGGCACTGCTGGAGCCCGCATAAACCACCCGCCGCACTCCCGCCTGGCGGGCCGCATCGAGCAAATTCACCGTACCGGTCACGCAGACCGCATTGGTATCCAGCGGCGCCACCACACTCCGGGGCACCGAAGCCAAGGCCGCCTGGTGGAACACCACCTCAACCCCATCCAACGCTTTCTCCACCATCGGGCGATCCAGCAGGTCACCCTCAAAAAATTCCACCCGCCCCTGCAAATGGGCCAGGTTTTCAAGTTTGCCGGTGCAGAGGTTATCGAGCACCCCCACCTGATCGCCCCGCTCCACCAAGCCGGTGACAATATGCGAACCAATGAATCCGGCTCCGCCGGTAACAAGATATTTAGTCATAAAGTGTCCGTTTTTCTCTTCAATAAAAGCCCCTGCCAACGTGAAGGCAACCCCCATAGTTTACAAAGATACCATAGCTTGTGAAATGAGGCTCCCCCAACCGTAAGCAAGGCTGGATATTCGTTTAAATCCTTCACGTTATATCAATGCAAAGGGGATGAGGGTGGTACCGACAGTCGTTCGGAATAGACCCTGCCGGCGAGCAAATTTATTCTAACGATTGTCGGTGTGCGCAGCACAAGAGGCCATTTACCTCAAACTCCTCCTGTGCTGCGCACACCGACACGGGTCCGAACAAATGCCTCTTGCCAAAGATCCGTTCTGCGGACCAGTGTCGGTGCCACCCAAGTACATCTAAGCACTCCGTTCTGCCTTTTCACTCTTGACTTCATTGCAGCTACTAGCCGAGAATCTCGTAATGAATTCTCCTTCAGCACAAAATGATTCTCCGTCAGTCGCAACCGATCAAGTTCCAGACGCCCAGGGTCGGTTTGGGGATTTTGGCGGGCGTTTCGTACCTGAAACCTTAATCCGCGCTCTCGACGAACTAACCTCGCAGTACGAGCAAGCGCGACAAGACACACAATTCCAAGCGGAACTAGCGGAACTGTGGAAAAATTATATCGGCCGTCCCTCCCCGCTTTACTTTGCCAAGCGTCTCACCAAACATTGCGGGGGAGCTCAAATATGGCTCAAACGTGAAGATCTCAATCACACCGGTGCGCACAAAATCAACAACACGTTGGGCCAGGCCCTGTTAACCCTGCGCATGGGAAAACAACGTGTCATCGCCGAAACGGGAGCCGGTCAGCATGGGGTTGCCACGGCCACCGCGTGTGCCCACTTTGGTCTCGATTGCATCGTTTACATGGGCGAAGAGGACATTCGCCGCCAGGCTCCCAACGTCTTCAGCATGAAATTGCTGGGAGCCGAAGTACGACCGGTTACCAGTGGCTCACGGACATTGCGCGATGCTGTCAACGAGGCCTTTCGCGATTGGATGGGGAGTGTGGAAACTACCAATTACATCCTGGGTTCGGTCGTGGGCCCACATCCATTTCCACGCATGGTCCGAGATTTTCAGTCCGTCATTGGCCGTGAGACCATCCAACAAAGCCAGCAACAACTGGGCCGGTTGCCTGACACGATCGTCGCCTGTGTCGGTGGTGGCAGCAATGCGGCTGGCATGTTCTTTCCTTTCATCGAACACCGCCAGATTGAATTGGTTGGCGTCGAAGCAGGAGGGCGTGGCAACCAGTCGGGGCAACATGCTGCACCCCTGTCTTTTGGGCAACCCGGCATATTGCATGGCAGTTTCAGCTACGTGATGCAAGATGACGATGGCCAAACCAGCGACGTTCATTCCCTATCGGCTGGGCTCGACTATCCGGGTGTCGGCCCCGAACACAGTTATTGGAAAGACACCGGACGAGTCCGGTACGACCATCTTGGTGACGATCGGGCCATGCTTGCGTTCGACACCTTGGCCCGGCTCGAAGGCATTTTACCTGCGCTGGAAAGTTCACACGCCGTTGCCTACGCGATGAAACTGGCCACCACAAGAAAGCCGGAGGAAGTGTTGGTGGTCTGCCTCTCCGGCCGAGGCGACAAAGACGCAACAGAGATCGCAAGACTGAAAGAGTTGAGAGTTGAGAGTTGAGAGCCTGCCACAATCCGCAATCCGCAATCCCCATTTGCTTATGTCTTCCATCGATGATCTGTTTATCCGACTGCGCGGCGAAGGTCACAAAGCACTGATGCCTTTTGTCACTGCGGGCGATCCGGATGTTGCCTTCACGGGCCAGTTGCTACTCGAATTGGCCCGCCGTGGTTGCCATATGTGTGAAGTCGGTATTCCCTACAGTGACCCGGTAGCGGATGGGCCGGTCATCCAGGCATCTTACACTCGCGCGCTCGACCATCACGTTCAACTTCAGGTCATTCTGGATATGCTGGGTAACGTGAGCGCCCAGGCGACCACCCCTTTGGTGACCATGGTCAGCTATGCGATCGTCTACCGATCCGGTTTAGAACATTATGTCGATACGGCCCAGCAGCGTGGGGTATCAGGACTCATCGTTCCCGACCTGCCCACTGAAGAAGCAACTGCCCTGTCTGCGGTTTGCAAAGCACGCGACATGAGCTTAATCCACCTGGTCACTCCTACTACGCCCCGTGACCGGGCCATTCGGATTGCCGAAGCATCGACTGGATTCCTCTATTATGTGTCGGTCACAGGTATCACGGGAGAACGGACCCAGTTGCCACCTGAATTATTGGATAATGTCAGTTGGCTCCGTGAGCAATCCGACTTGCCTGTCTGCATTGGTTTCGGCATCAGCCAACCTGAACACATCCGACAATTGGCTCCCGTTGCGGATGGTTTGATTGTCGGCTCGGCCCTGGTACGGCGCATTGCTGAGGTCGGAAAGAGCACACCTGAAAAAATACTTCGGGAAGTGGGCGACTACGTATCGACGCTGTTGGCAGCGCTGTCGGAATGAAGTTTTTTATGTATCCACTTGCTTGCGCTGCGTGCTTGTATACAAGTTTTTTCCTTTTTTCCTGGTGAAAACGCCTTTGACATGGCGATACTCTGAGCTGGATCGTAAGGTCTTGCAAAAAAACATCTCTGAAAATTTGACTCGGCTTTCGGTTGCAAGGTAAAATTGCAAGTGGGTTCCAATTTATTTCGCGGTGACTGCCTCAGCATAAGTCTTTTCTCCTACGCCCGAATATTTCATAAACGTTCTGCTACGAAGTTTATAAAATATCCTGCTGAGCAGTTTCCGTGTGGAGGAATTGCCGATGTGTCAGGATCGTCGAGCAAAACTGATGAATCGCTTCTTTTCTGGAGTGACCGAGTATGCGTTCCAATCCCAATTGGGTGTGGTCGATCCACCCCTGGTAGACTACATTTCAGAACTTCTCATCCGTTTTGTCCATGCTGATGACATCTACTCGGTTCGAAGCGTCCGTGGTATTCGACTGACACAGGTGGCGGACATGTTGGCTGAAGCACAGGCACGCCAAGGTACCGCCAGGCGCAAAGTGCACCGTCATATTGGCGACTTTATTCTATTTTGGACCGGCGTCTATCCCGAGATCGCCGATCGTATGCAAAGTGCAAGTTCAAGAGACAGCTTACTTGACTACCATGCACAGGGGAAAAAAGCCTATTACATCGCCAGTACGATCGCCGTGGATCAAAATGCATCCGTGCAAACTGAGGCAACTTCTTCCGAAATACTACAACGACTTAGCAACCAGTTCGATCTGTGCGTCTATGGTCTATCTGAAGTCCGTCGACAATGGGAACAACCCGACGGAGATTTTGAACTGCCACTGATTATTTGAGAGCGGGAAAATAACATACAGGTTTTCAATGGCGTACTCTGTCATTCTGAGGGAGAGGGCGCCGAAACTTGCTTTGGTCTACGACTGAAGAATCTACGTTGTGTACCAGAGATCCTTCAGTCGCCAAGGCTCCCTCAGGATGACATAATTATAGGATGAGGTTGTTATCAAATGGTCTGCAATACAGCATCGCAGAAAACGGATAGTTATTTATTGATCGTTCCTCAACTCTCTACCCCACCAGTCCCTTGGTGGCCATCATAAATACATCTTCCAGGGTGGGTTCTTGGTCGGCAAATGAGAGGAGCCCCACTTCAGCAGTTACCAACATCCGTAGTAGCCGTTCGACATCTTCATCTTCACCGTCCAACTCCACCGTACAACGTTTGGATTCGACCTGCACACTCAGGACTTTGGGATCGCTGCGGATCAAGCTGATCCCACGTTCTGGGCTATTACGAAAGCGAACCAAAAGATGCCGGTTTCGCTGTATCTTTCGGTAGACCTGCCCGATGGGTCCGTGCAGTAGCAATTGTCCCCGTTCGAGGATCCCTATGGATGTGCAACAGTCGGCCAGTTCGGTGAGAATATGACTGGAGATGAGAATGGTTTTCCCCATGTTGCATAACTCTTTGAGCAGTGCTTGGACTTCGAGCCGCGCACGAGGATCCAGGCCACTGGCCGGTTCGTCAAGAATCAACACCGGCGGATCATGAACCAGCGTCTTCGCCAGGCAAAGCCGCTGTTTCATGCCGCGTGACAGGCCGTTGACAAAATCATCCCGTTTTTGTGTCAGATCCAACAACTCCAACACGTCGGTCAACACTTGCTTGCGTCGCACCTTGGGCACCTGATAAGCCACCGAAAAAAAGTCCAAAAACTCCCACACTTTCATCCCGTCATAGACGCCAAAATTATCCGGCATGTAACCTACACTTTGTCGTACCCCCAACGGATCACGAGTGACGCTGTGACCGTTGATGGTTGCGTCCCCCTCGGTCGCTTTGAGCAGGGTTGCCAAAAAGCGAATCGTGGTACTCTTGCCGGCCCCATTGGGCCCAATAAATCCAAACATCTCTCCTGCTGAGATCTTGAGATTCAAATCGGCGACTGCCACGAAAGAGCCATAGCATTTGGTGAAATTATTTATTTCAATCATGGCAAGGTTATAAGGTTATCGCGTGTTATAAATGTTGTATCGAGCTACTCCACGATCAAGTCGGAGCGACCGTTGGCGTCTGGTTGGGGCTCCGGCAGGTCGCCGTAAGCCAAGTGTACAATAACTAAGGTGGCGCCTCGAACCTGGGAAGCGGTCGGTGAGATCTGGCAACCTGGCAGTGGCTTGTCGATTCGTGCCAGCAGCCGATACTCGTCGCGGGCCTCACCCCATGGATCGGCCGATGCATCCCACCTGCAAGCCAACTTCATGAGCGAATCGATATTCAAACGGGCCGGTTGGACTCCCTGAGCAGACCGTGCGCGTTCACTGGCATAGGGAAGGAGTACGTCCGTCCCCGGTGCGCCAGATAGGGGCAAGTCCCGAAAGTTCACGGTAGCCGCCTGGCCTGAACGTAAGCGACCCAACCAACATCCGGCAAGGGACCTCGTGCCATGGGCGCGGCGGTGAATCAGACAGCAGTCATCGAGGTCAAACCGAGTTTGATTGACAACTTGCCAATGTCCTGACGACGATCTCTGCCACAACACGGGTCCCTCCAGAGTGATTATCTGTTCGCTGTGAACCATCCTGGTGGTGGCCGATGAAATGGCCACTCCCTGCAACCGAGATCGTCTCTGCCCTGCCAATCTCAGTCCATCCAAGGCTTGCCCTGTGAGGTTAAGTTCATCAGGCCGAACAGGAAAAGGAGTGGCCACGGCCCATGGATCATCAAACTGCACATCATAGGTGGTGGACAATGAGGTATAGAGGGCCGTGTAACGGCTCAAGTGACCACGAGGGTAGTCGCTTGCCAATTCCAACACTCCCAACTCAGTTTGCGAACGTACAAATCCGATATCAAGTTGTGCTTGCCGGACCACGACCAACGTTCCCAGCAAGGCGATGACCGGTGCGGCAAACCACGCCCATTCTACATGTCCTAAGGTGTAGAATACCATCCAATTGAGCGGTACCAGCACCACCAAATAGACGACCAGACATACCACCACAAAACTGGCTGCAGGAACCTGGACACCCGCCGCATCGCGCAGAATGGCTCGAGCCGCAGCAGAGACCGCTCCAAATTCGTTCCAAGACCCTGTTCCGCCAGGACGTAATGGTTTCTTCGATACGTCACGGGCCTTTGGCATCAGGTTTTCCCCCGATAAATTCTGTACCGACAAATTCCGTCCGGGAATCTTGGGTCGAGCAGGTAAGGTGCTCAGCGGGAGCTGCGTACTCTCATTCGCTCCCCAATCACGGGCAAAAATTCGCACACTGGTGGTCAGGCGTGAATCGAAACGATGGATCGGATAGTCCTTCCAATTGACACAAATACCCCCGTAAGGACCCACCGTAAAATGCCGCCGCGGCCTGCGTAGCAGTACCCCATTGAGAAAGCTATCGAAGCCCGACCAATTCACCAGCTCAGGCGAGGTCAACGAAACGCCTGAAATCAGCAGATTTCCCTGCCCGATTCGGCGTTCGTAAAACAACCCATCCGTCCCAGGTACTGAGCTCGCCTCGGCATGTGGCTTCAGGATGATCGCAGACCAGGCAGCAGTTGGTGCAACGGTCCCTGCCGAATGGTTGCCAGGTAATACCCAATAGTCATTCCACACTCGCAATGTATTCTGAGTCAACCGTCGCGTCTCAGCACCAGTTGCAGACAGATAAGGTTCTAAAAAACTACCACGCAAAGAGGCCAGCGATGCGGGCCCGCTAATCACCAACCGGCCTCCCCAGTGCAGCCAGTCGACCAAGGCCTGCTGCTGGTCGGGTGTCAATTGGTCGGGATCCATTTCATCCCAAATCATCAAGGCCAGACTGGTCCAAGACAGCAGATTGGCAGGCAGCGGCAGGGGTCGGTTTGGGTCGAACAACAACACCCGATAATGGGGCTGCGGAATTCCTCCCTGCAGATCCTCCCAGGGAGCGCGAATCGCATCGGCTGCCTGCAGATAAGCATACTGGCCGGGTTCTTTGGCCAATACCGCCAGGAAGTACTGGTTTGGAGGCATCATTTCCAACCGAGGAAATTTCGGCGGCAACACAGGGGTAAATGAATCATGCCGTTCCAGGCTCCAATTCAGAGTACCCTTGCCCATGGCGTCTGGCATCAACAATTGGCCGATAACTCTTTTTGTGCGGCCTTTGGCCAGTGCAACCGGCCGTGAAAATTCCATCGTGAATGGCGTATGGGGCCACGCCAACAAACGATGGTCAGCATCTCTGTAACTCATGGTGATGCGTCCCACAAAGTCGTTGGTATTCGACTTCATGGATTGGACCGTGTTGGTCCAATGTCCCGGTTTGAGCAAGCAGTGTGGCAGCAGGTCTTCGACTTCCTCCAAGTCCATCGAAGGGCTGGATGCGTCATCGGACAAAGCGTAGTTGCCGGGCAGCATCCCTGCATTCCAGTGCGGACTGAACTGGGTGGCTAGTCGATCGATTTCAAAATCGGGTTTCTTTTTTTCCAACTCTTGAAAATTTTTCGCCGCAGAATTGGCCCCTGCATCAGACGGTGGCCCACATCCGGCCATAGCGACTATGACCAGGCAGACCAACAGGCAATGAATCAGCCGCAACGCGTTAGCGTCCGGTTTTTTACATGGGCCCTTAATCCACAAAGTATCGACCTCCCTAAAGGGCGGCTAAAAAACCGGGGGCTAACGCCCAGCGGCTGATTTAATTTCCATAAATGTTACCACAACAACCGTCAATAGTCCTGTCATCAGCCATAGGGTCAAACAAAGGGCGGCGACCTGGTCTTCTGCACCGTAATGTAGAAGTCCAAAAATACGGATCGACAGGGTCGACACGCCTGGTGGCGATACCAACACGGTCGCTGCCAGCTCACCAATCGCAATGATAAACGCCAACCATGCGGCTGCCAACAAACTGGCCCAACGCAATGGCAGCACCACGTAGAGTAATTGCCGCCAAAAACCGGCCCCTTCACTGGCTGCATTGTCGAGCAAATTTTGTGGCACACGCTCCATCTGCGTCCAGAGGAATAAAGTAACCAGCGGCAATGCCCTGATGGTTTGCGCCAACATGGGTGCCAAGAGAGTTTCATCGTAACACCACGTTAAAAAACTGAGCGCAGAATCAGGTGGCCAGTTCAGCACTCGAATCAACCAGACTCCCAGTACGGGCCCTGGCAATCCGAATCCAGCAGCCACCAGGATCGCTAGCGGCACCGCTGGCAACCACCGTTTACGCAACGTCCAGGCCAACCAGGTGCCACAGACGGTAGCAGCAATCGCCACGGCACCTCCACAAACAAACGACCAACCCCACTCACGGCGATGCTTGATGGGTGTGTCCGCTAACGCACCAACTAATTTCGTCGCAGACCAACTGCGGACAAACTGATCTCCATCACGTTCTACCCGAGTTCCCGCCTTCCAGGCCATGCTTGTCAAAGGGATGCCCGCCAATAAAATCACCAAGCCCCAACCAACCCATGACGTAATCCAGCGAGCGCGGGTCGATTGCCAGCGCCAACCCGAGCCAGACAACCTTTCTGACCGGTACCAGCGTGCTAGAGTTGCCATGGCCGTCACGGTCAGTATTCCTAACATCAGGGTGCCCAGCCACAATGAAAAATCATCGGCCAGTCCTTTGTCAAACTTATCTTTTAGGGTTGACGTAGGGTTAAACTCTAACCCTGAAAGTACTTGTTGATGCGGCAACCCTAAAAGTAAGGCTTGACCAGACACCAGTTCCTCCGTCTGGTTCCCTTGGCCTGGCGGACTCTCCGGAGTGGCATTCGTCAATTCACCCAAACTGGCTGCCGTATACACTTCTTCAGCAAAACTGCGAATCTGAAATAAATCGGTAACCGTGATTTCACTCGCACAGACCGAAGTTATCCACAAGCTGGCCAGAATCACTCCACTCAACGCTTGAGGCAAAGTGACTCGACAGATCACTCGAACCCACGATCCATGCATGATCGCATCTTCTTCCAGTTCTCTGTCAAGGCTGTCCATGGCGACTGCCACCAACAAAGCAACCCACGGTATGGCCGCCATCGCATGAACCCAAATGGCCCCTTGCCAGCCAACCAACCAGACAACCTGACCTTGGCGAGTAGGATCCACCGCTGCCCACCAAGCCGGCAACCAGCCACCCCAGCCCAAGGCAGCTTGCCAGGCAGCTGCCTGAACATAAAGGGGTACCAACAACAGCGAAACAAGCAACCGTTGCAACCACTTTCGACCCGCAATCTGAGTTTTGGTTATCAGGATCGCCAGAACCGTCCCCAAGGGGATACTAATGACAAGCGTCCCCAGAATTAACCACAGAGTATTGGCAAGCAACCCACGAATCCGTGAACCGGCCAAAAAGAAGAGGCCTATTTCCACCACCAAAGCCAGAATCCACCATCGCCATGGATACCCAGACTGTCTATTCGGTGTCCGCGGAAAACCAATCATGATGCTAGCTTAACGCACCGAGTGGACAGTGGGCAGTGGGCAGGAAAAACGGAGCCAGGAATTTTCAACCCCGAAGGGGTGGCTCTAAACCAGCCCTGGGCGTAGTGGAGCGAGCTACGAGCGAAACGAAACCCTGGGCTGCACTCTCTAGGCTCTGGACTCTAATGACTCACCGCTAGCAGTCCTAAAGTTGCCATGGCTCAGGCTGGTGTCGTTTGCTACAGTTCGCTGCCATTTGTTCGGAATCCCAGAAGGGATTCACCTCCGTCTTTCGCTGAGCCTCTACACTAACTCCTTGCCTGTCGACTATGCCCATCGGAAAAAACAAAACTTGCTGTGGTCTTCGGTTTGTGTCCGTAGCCGCTTATGCTCCCTTGCTGGTGTTGCTAACGCTTGCCACTTGGACCGGCTGCTCTGTTTGGCCGTTCAAAAACGAGCAGCGAACTTCCATCATCACTCCCTCGATGCGCATATCCACCATACGCGAGATGGGAGCTCGTGCCGCACAAGCAGACTCCGACCAGCAACAACGAATCACGGACCAACTGGCTCAACAGATACGTACCGAACCCGATCCATTGGTGCGACTTACCATTCAGGAAACGGTGGCCGAATTTGATACGTCCTTGGCGCAAATGATCTTACTGGCCGGATTGAATGACACCGATCGCGATGTACGTATGGTCTGTTGTCGAAAACTGGGACAACGTGCGGCAAAGTCGGACAGCATGGCCGGACATCTCAATAGCGTCGCCGAATTGAAACGAGTCCTGCAACAAGATAAAGATATCGATGTTCAATTTGCCGCGATCGATGCCTTGGGCCAAATCTCGGACACTGAAAGCATCCAGGCCCTGTCGGTGGCTCTACACGACCGCAATCCGGCCATGCAATACGCCGGAGTCCAAGCCCTCAAACAGGCAAGCGGTCAAGATTTTGGCAACGAGGTCGAATCGTGGCGACAGTATGCAGACGGTGAAAACCCTCAAATTCTCCCTACAACATCGATTGCCCAGAAGGCAAAAGGGATGATACCGTTTAGGTAACCTGAGCCTGTTGCAGAAGATAAGTTATAGGAAGTAAATATCGAATATCGAATTTCGAATAAGGAACTCTGGATTGCGAAGTTAATGTATTACCGCAAACCCCTTTTTTACAGCTCTCCATTCGACATTCCTTGTTCGATATTCATTATTCCAGGCTAACCCATTGGATCCTCGCCAAATCCCTCTCCGCATTGCCTCTCAACTCGCTTGTTGACCGGCACTCCCCCCCTATTTAGACTGGAATAGTACAGATCGATCCTATCGGTCGCTGCTGTGAACCCATGCGGCGAGTCTGTCGCTGGATTATTTGTTTGCCAGTATGCTGCTAGCGTCTGGTCAAGCCTTACTTTTAGGGTAGCCGCAGCTATAAGTATTGGCAGGGCAAAGGTATATTTTTGCGTCAACCCAAAAAGATAAGTTTGACAATGCACTAGTCCGTTCCTTGTTTGTCCTCTGTCACTGCCACCACCTGTGGACCATATCCTGCCATGCTTGCCAAACGTGTGATTCCCTGCCTGGATGTGAACGATGGGCGCGTTGTGAAAGGAACCAACTTTCTGAACCTGCGCGATGCGGGGGATCCCGTGCAGGTGGCATCCCGCTACGAAACAGAAGGAGCGGATGAACTGGTTTTTCTTGATATTACAGCCAGCCATGAAGGACGAGACATCTTCCTTGATATGGTTCGCCGCACGGCAGAAGTTATTTTCATGCCGCTCACCGTGGGAGGAGGAATTCGCACGGTGGAAGATATACGAAGCCTACTGCTGGCCGGTTGCGACAAAGTCTCGATCAATTCCGCCGCAGTTCGCGATCCAGATTTTATCCACAGGGCAGCGCGTCGCTTCGGCAGCCAATGCATCGTCGTGAACATCGATCCTAAACGGGTCCAGCACGACGGGCAGGAATTGTGGGAAGTCCACATCAATGGTGGACGAATCGGTACTGGGCTCGAAGCTGTCGCATGGGCCAAGGAAGTCGAAAGGCTGGGGGCTGGTGAAATTGTTCTGACCAGCATGGACGCCGACGGGACCAAGGATGGATTCGACTTGGAAATCACCGCCGCAGTAAGCGCGGCGGTATCGATTCCCGTCGTCGCCAGTGGTGGGGCTGGCTGCCCCGAACACCTGGCCGACGCAATTACCCTCGGCAAGGCCGATGCAGCGCTGGCAGCCAGCATTTTTCACTTCGGGCAATTTACCATCCACGAAACAAAACAAATCATGGCCCAGCGAGGCATCCCCGTAAGGTTAGCAGCTTAAGATCGATGATGTTTGATGTGTGAATGATGATGTGCAAATTGCAGTTCCATTCAACAACGAATATCATAAATCAACCATCATAAATCTCACCTACTTCAATTATGTCTATCAAAGAATCGGACTACGATAGTTTTGTTGCCCGCCATAAAGAGCTGGAAGTCAACAAACTGTTTCGTGCCTGTGTCAAACTCGAGGCGAGCGACCTACACTTGAAAGTAGGCCGTCCCCCTATGGTACGCGTTGATGGCTCGCTGCGACCCATGAACCGGGAGCCGATCGATGACGAAGAAATGGTGCGTCTCTGCTTTCCATTAATGAATGAACGAAGCCGGAAAATATTTGATCATGACGGCGGTGCTGATTTTGCGCACATGCTGGACGTCGACGACACCAACTGGCGTTTCCGAGTCAATCTACTGCAGCAACTGGGCCATATTGGCATGGTCGCTCGACGCGTCAACAGTTGGATCCCAGACTTCGAAGGCCTTAATTTACCCTTATCGATGGAACGTCTTTGCACCTATGATCAAGGGATGATCCTGCTGGCTGGAGTGACCGGTTCTGGAAAAAGCACCACCATCGCATCAATGCTCAACTGGATTAATCATCGCTACCGCAAGCACATATTAACTTTGGAAGATCCTATCGAGTTTGTCTTTACCGAAGACAAGTGCGTCATCAACCAACGGGAAATTGGTCTCGATGTGGTCGACTTTGAAATTGGCATGAAGCATGCGGTACGTGAAGACCCCGATGTCATGCTGGTGGGCGAAATGCGTGACCGAGAAACCTTCATGACGGCCATCCATGCGGCCGAGACGGGTCACTTGGTCTTTGGAACTATCCACGCAAGTACAGCCGCCTCGACCATTGGCCGTATCCTCGACCTATTTCCACAAGACATGCACGGCGCGTTGCGGAGTGCCATATCGATGAACATGCGTGGCATCGTTGCGCAAAAATTATTAAAATCAATCAAAAAGGGTGTCGGCCGAGTCCCCTCGGTGGAAATCATGAACTTTACTCCTACCGTTCGAAAGCTCATCCTGGAAGAAGAAGACCATCGTCTGGGAGACGCAATCCGCGTTGGGGCGGAGGATGGCATGCAGGACTTCACGCAAAGCCTAAAAAAACTGGTCGATACCGATTTAATCGACCGCGAAGTCGCCCTGGAAGTAGCACCCAATCGCGAAGGACTGAAGATGGCGCTGAAGGGCATCGACGTATCACAAGGTGGAATAATTTAATGCAACTGTTTGGTCATTTATTACGGGGTTGGCGTAATGGCCAAAACCACTCCTCGGTTCAACTGGATAGTTCGTACCAAACGGATGGTCAGTGCCATGCGGGGAGAAATCGGAGGCAGCAAGCACTCTGGATTCCGATGGCAACCGGGACTCTCTTGAGTCGAATTCTATTGGTGATTCTCCTGCTTGGGGCAACTCTGTCCACAACTGCATACGCGCAGCCGCCCAACACTCGTGCGGGCAATGCGCCAAGTCAGGCTGGCCAGGACTTTGCCAGCCAGATCAGTACCGATGCGATTCACTGGCCCACATTGGTAAAAATAGTTGCACTCGCCCTGTTCATTCTCATCTGGATCAAATCGAACGATTGGATCAATTACTCTTCGCAACTCCATGAAATCGGCTACCGCACATGGAATGCCGTGAATTTTTTCCCGTTTGCGGTGGTGTTGCTGACCATGTTTTTTTTTCCCGTGCCTTTTGTGGTGCGATTCCCGGTGCTCATGGTCATCTGGCTGGCAACCTTGATTCCCTACATCGTGACCTACAACAAAGGCGTTGAACCCCATCAGACCGTATTCACGGGCACCTGGTTTCGTCATGAGTTTGCCAGCCTGGCGAACAAAGTCGGGGTTAAAATGAGTACGGAACGCTTAGCCGAATACCAAAAAGGAGCCGCAGTAGACCTGATAGCCATGGGGGCAGAGGATGCCAATCAGGACAATGTCAATTTGATCACTGCTCGACACTCCCCGGGTTACCTCCTCCTGAAAGAACTGTTGGCGACCGCCATTGACCGCCGTGCCGAACGCATCCTGCTGGATTTCACCCAACAGGCGGTCAATAGCAGGCACGAAATCGATGGGGTCTGGCACTCTAGCGATTCTAGCGATCGCGAATCCGGGGATGTCATGCTGGCCGTTGTCAAAACTCTGGCCAATCTCGACGCCAAGCAGCGCCGGCTCAAGCAAACTGGACAATTTGGCGCGAAATACGAAGAAACAAACTATTTATGCCAATTGGTCTGCCAGGGCACCAAGACCGGTGAGCGAGTTATTTTGACGCTCGTCCATGAGCACAAAGAATTGGCAACTTTCGCCGATTTGGGAATGCGAGAAGGCCTCCAGAAGCGTTGGGAGGAACTCATGTTCCGTGACATGGGATTTGCCATTTTGTCGACACTTCCGGGCGGTGGGCTGACCACCATCACCGACATTTCACTGGAAGAAACCGATCGTCTCATGCGCGATTTCGTCTCCATTGAAGAAGTGAACCACCGCAACCGAGAAGTGCAAAACGTGTCCGTTCACACCTACGATGCGGCAGCCGGCCAAACACCCGACTCCATTCTTCCCTCCCTGATCCGCATGTACCCCAATGTCTATATCATCCGCGATTTGGTGAACAAAGAAACGGCCAAAGCATTATTGAATGAGGTCCGGGACGAGCATCTGGTAATTACCACCATCCCAGCGCGTGATGCGGCGGAAGCCCTGTTGCGACTTATGAAAGACAAAGTTCCCAGCAAGGATTTTTCCGCCCTCGTCACGGCCGTGCTCTATCAGCGGATGGTGCGCAAGCTGTGCCCTGACTGCAAAGTAGGCTACCAACCGACAATCGACCTGTTGCGCAAGCTTGGCATACCCGAGGGGAAAATTCAACAACTGTATCGGCCGCCCAAACCCGAAGAAACAGATAAACCGTGCCTTACCTGTAATGGATTGGGGTACCAGGGTCGAACGGGCATTTTTGAGCTATTGGAGATCACCGACTCCATGAGAGAGATTCTCACTAAACAACCTAAAGTCGAGCTGCTGCGCAAAGCAGCTAAGGCGGCCCGTCAAAGGTCGCTACAAGAAGAAGGAATTTTGTTAGTGGCCAGAGGAGTCACCTCTTTGCCTGAACTGATGCGTGTATTGAAACAGTGAGGAAAATAGTCGCTAGTTGTGTGATGCGAATATGCACAATGTGGCAACACCCAACACCCAACACCCAACACTCAACACTCAACACTCAACTCTAAATTCTCCCATGCTTTACTTACTTATTCTGCTGGCGTTTGTTTTCTTTGCTGCCATTGCCTTGTGTGTGAGCGAAGGGCTTTGGAACAATACGATCACACTCACTAGCGTGATCCTGTGCGGGATCTCCGCCTTTCTGTTTGGCGTTCCCTTGGGAAATTTTGTGGTCGAGAAGGCTGGTGCAAGTGGGGATTCTGTGTGGTACTTTGTGTTTGGTGTTGTCTGGATAGTTTTTGCTGCGTCAATTTTGATTTTTCGTCTCCTGACAGAAAAAGCCTCCGGTGTCCGCATGAAGTTCATTCCACAACTGGACACGATTGGCGGCCTGCTAATGGGATTTTTGCTTGCGGTCTTGTTTACCAGCTTTGCCTCTCTAACAATATTGCGTATCCCCATTAAGGCAGGTTATTGGGATATGACCAAAGCACCTGACTGGCAAAAGCAAGCATTTCAAACCACCAGCGCACCTTTTTACCACATCGTAAAACGAGTCTCCCAAGCAGACGGGGCACGGTCTTCGTTGATAGGCAAGTGAGGCTTCGTTGATAAACAAGTAAGGACACCTCCCATGGATGAATCAACTCACGTCGAATATCGTCGTGTCAGCGTACTGGCGATTCTTGCACTTCTTCTGGGCATCACTTCCAGCTGTGCGTTGATCGGCAAGGTACTGCTTGCCCTGCCAGTCATCGGTCTCGGAGTTAGCCTGTTGGCGATCTCTAAAATCCATGCCAGTGAGGGACATTATTCTGGTCGTGCGCTGGCCCAATGGGGATTATTTTTCTCCGTACTGTTTGGTGTTGCGGCAGTCGTCCGCCCTCCATTATTTCAGGAAGTTATTGGCCGGCAGAGCAAGACATTTGCTCAAAGCTGGCTGCAATTGCTGGTGCAGGGAGACAGCAAGCAAGCTCTGAAGTATGTTGGCATAAAATCCAAGGGCCAGTTGGCGCCGGTCGATGCCCAGGGAAAACCGAATGTCGACGGTGACATGGCGGAGGAAGTGATCTTTCAGAATTTTTGCGAACAGCCGATCATCCAACAGTTGCAGACAGCAGGCAAACAGGCAAGTATTCGTTATGAACAAACGGTCGATAAACCACTGCCAACGGACCGACCGATTGGGGTGGTACAAATATTCTCAATCACCGGCAACGACCTCGAGTCTCAAATTACCACCGATTCACCGGCCCCCTTCTACGTCCAGCTCTATCTCACAAGAAACCACGCCAACAAAGGCCAGCCAGCAGTCTGGTTTGTGAACCGGTGGGAACCGGCCAGTCTCTAGCCCGCATATTTCACCCGTTTCTGCTACGGCGTCCCAAGTCCTTCCGTGGCTGCGTTATGTTTCGGCTTCGGGCACCGCGGCGCAGCAGTGGTCGCCTCAACGTGTATAAAACACGCCTGCGGTCGCAAACCTCACATGCCTTGCCACGAAAAGACTCAACTCAGCTATATTGGTAACAAGGGCCTCGCGACGAAACGAATTAAATATCCGGGCTTGCACACAAAATGTGCCTATTCGATAGACTTTGCCAATATTCGCGCGTTTGATGCTATTTTCTGCATGTGGGGTGACATTCTCACTAGACTCTCTACAAATGTCCGTCGATATCTAATACGAAGCGGATAGACGCCAAAAAGCGACCGTCCTCTCTTATGTAAGAGGGACCGCTTGAACCAACCGCTCCCGTCTGAAACTGCGACACTTGAGCAGCGAGCGGAGCAAATCAAAAAGGAGTCTGATTGTGAAGACAATGACCTGGAGTGTCGGAATCGCCATCTTGGCAATTTCAGCGAGTCCCGTGTTAGCGGGCGAAAGCGCGGAAGATTGGTCCTATGACATTAACATTGAACCTGTGGGTTGTGATTGCGACTCCTGCTGTGGAGACTCTGTGGGATGTGGCGATGCATGCTGCAATCAGTGCGGACGTGACGGCCTGCTTGGGGCCATCGAAGGCTTCAGCCTGTCCAACCTGTTGGGCATGGAAGGCTCCGGAATAGACATTGGTGGCTGGTCTCAGTGGGGCTACCACGATCGAGCTACCCCGCTGTCGCCCAACTATGGTGATGGTCTGTCGTTCAATGATGTGCCTAACCAACTAAATGCCCAACAACAATGGATTTACTTGGGCAAAGAGGCGGATGGTTCCAATGGTTGGGACTGGGGTTTCCGCTTCGATGGTCTCTATGGTACCGATGCACAAAAAACTCAAGCCTTTGGCAACCCGGGATCTCAATGGGACAACTCGTGGGACAACGGAGTCTATGGTTGGGCCATACCCCAGGCTTATGCAGAAGTGGCCGTTGGCGATTTCTCGGTAAAGGTCGGCCATTTTTTCACCCTGGTAGGATACGAAGTGGTACCCGCTACCGGCAACTTCTTTTATAGCCATGCCTTGACGATGTTCAATAGTGAACCGTTTACGCATACGGGCGTGCTCACTACCTACAAGGGAATTGATGGCGTGACCCTTTATAATGGCTGGACCGCCGGTTGGGATACTGGATTTACCAATGCCAATGGAGGCAGCAATTACCTGGGTGGTGTGGGTCTCGATCTGTTAGATTCGTTGACGGTAACCTACATTTTGACCTATGGAAATTTTGGCTTGCGTGATGGCGGTGGCGATGACAGTTACTCGCACAGTGTGGTATTTGACTTGTCGTTGTCAGATAACCTGAGTTACATTTTCCAGACCGACATGGTCTCTGCGGATGATGTTGGGACTCCCAATACAAACGGCTTTGTCGAAAACGATCAACTGAGCATCAATCAGTACTTGATTTACAAGTGGAACGATCTGCTCTCGTTCGGTGGTCGTGTGGAATGGTGGAAAAATGGCGGCACATCTTACTACGAGGCAACCGGTGGTGTGAATGTTCACATCCTGAACAACCTGGTCTTTCGTCCTGAAATCCGCAAGGATTGGTCGCCAGGTATGGACACGGAACAAACCACGGCTGCCTGTGATGCGATTTTGACTTTCTAGGCCTTTGCCGCCTGGAATCGACCAACGTGTGAATACCCGCGCCGGAGGTTGTCCATCAGGACAACCTCCGGCTTTTTTCATGCGCGGAGGTGATTGGTTGTTTGGATCGATGATACCGGTCCATGGCTTGAAGGCACCAACTATTTTAAGTCGTGGGGGAACGACATATAAAATGGTTAGGTGAAGACCACATGCCTATACGAAGGATTATGAGTAAGATTAGAATCAAAGTTAAGAGAGACAAGAAAAAACAGACTCTCTCAAGTCTTTACCTGGAACAGTCGTAACTTATGAATGATGACCCCACCGATATCGAGTACACTCCCGCACCGGGTGAAGCCCAACTGACCGCGCGGGCGGTTGTTGTCGGTTGTCTGGTGGGTAGTGTCGTGTCATGCACGAACATCTACATTGGCCTGAAAATTGGTTGGACTTTTGGCGCGTCCATTATCTCCGCCGTGCTGGGCTATTCGCTGTTTACGATGCTCGGATCATTGGGAAAGGCTCGGCGGCTTACCGTCCTGGAAACCAATATCACGCAGACTGCCGGTTCGGCAGCCGGGAGCATGGCCTCTGCCGCAGGTCTGGTCGCACCCATCCCAGCCATGGCCTTGCTGGGATATGAGATTTCCTGGCCTGCCTTGATGGCCTGGTCGCTGTCGGTCGCCTTTCTGGGAGTCTTTTTTGCCGTGCCCCTGCGGCGGCAAATGGTCGAAGTCGACAAACTCCGATTTCCAACCGGTACGGCAACCGCGGAAACGATCTTGGCAATGGCCAGTGAAGCGGGCGATGCGGGCGCAGCGCTAATTAAGGCACGAGTGCTCATCTGGTCAGGCTTGGGAGCGGGCCTGTTCGCTTTGGCTTATCACTTCGTACCTCAACTCGAATCACCACCGGTACATCTATGGCTCACTCAGTGGATGCCTGACAGCGCAATTGCCGGCGGCATTGCATTAGCCGCCGCCTGGTCATTTAAAATCTATCTGGGCCCTTCGCTGTTTGGAGCAGGCCTGCTGATTGGGCCACGTGTCGTTTTGTCACTGTTGCTCGGATCGCTGGTGGCATGGGGCATACTGGGTCCGATCGCCCAACAACAAGGATGGGCTCCCGGAGAGGTCCTGAGCTACGCCAATGGCCCGCGTGGTTGGATTCTGTGGCCAGGAGTGGCATTGATGGTTAGCGAGGCGATGACTGCCCTGGCCCTGTCATGGCGAACCTTTGTCAGGGCCTTGAAGCTACCCATTAAAGCCGATGGCTCAGCCACGGACGATTCGCAGCAGATCCCGACGAGTTGGTGGGTGGGCGGCCTGACTGCCGGTTCGCTGTTGACTCTACCGATTGCTTATGCTGTTTTTGGCATCCCATGGTATCTCACGCTGATAGCCATCGGTCTCTCGTCGGTTTTGTCAATCGTCGCCGTCCGCTCCACGGGCGAGACTGACATCAATCCAGTTGGCGGTATGGGCAAAGTCACCCAACTGGTCTATGGGGGAATCGCACCCGGTCAGATGGGCACCAACCTGATGGCTGCGGCAATTACCGGAGCCGGTGCGTCGCAAGCGGCCGATATGATGCAAGACCTCAAAACGGGCCACTTGTTGGGCGCTTCGCCGCGCAAGCAGTTCATTGCCCAGCTTTTTGGGATTTGTGCGGGGGTACTATTTGTGGTACCCGTATACTACCTGTTCAGCGCCGCCTACGAAATCGGTGGCGAGCGTCTACCGGCACCGGCCGCGATGGCCTGGAAAGCGATGGCCGAATTGCTGGCCAATGGTTTGGACTCACTGCCACCCCATGCAGAAATTGCTGTAGCCGTGGCTGCCGGCTGTGGCATTTTGCTACCTTTACTGCGCCGGATCAAGTGGTTGGCTCCCTTGATTCCAAGTGGCCTGGCTATGGGAATCGCCTTTATCATCCCGGCTTTTTATTCTCTGGTCATGTTCTATGGCCTGATCATCTGGTGGGTTTGGCGTAAGGTCAACCGATCAGCAGCTGACAAGCTGAGCTTCGCAGTCGCCTCAGGTCTGATCGCCGGTGAAGGCCTGATGGGAATGGTCAATGCCGTGCTGACCCTGCTGGGAGTGGAACCGATTACGTGATGAGGTATTGGGACAGGTACGAACTTTTCTCACCGCCACATAGTGGCGACTGCTTTTTTGCTAATTTTGCCACTGCGTGACAATTTATTGGAATAAGTTGAATGAAATCACGAATAACTGGAAGGCTCGATAGGTGAGATGAACACTAGGAAAGGACGGCTGACATGGCTCGGCTAAAACGGCTTTTGAAACGACTGGCAATCGGATTGGCGATTCTGGTAGGCATCTTACTGCTGGCGAACGCCGGTTATAGCTGGTGGATTGGCCGGCAATTGGAGCAGCGCTTGGCTGCCCTTCGCGCGGCGGGGGATCCAACTTCGTTTGCCGAGCTGGCTCCCGAGCCGACCCCTCTGGAGCAGGATGCCGCAGCCCAGTTGGCCCAATTGGCACCTGAGCTAGAGGCGTTTGCCAAAGAGCACTTCCAATTTCACGAAAAAACGCCCTTAGGGCAGGCCTTCGACAAGCGACAAGATCAAGGTTTAGGACCTACACCGGAACAGGCCGCCGCCATGGGGGAGATCCTGACACACTATGAGAACTTATTATCGGGTCTGGAACAGGCATCCCATTGCACCGGCTATGCATCGCAGATCGACTATTCGGTTGGCTACCCACAGATGATGGAAGAGTTGTTTCAGCCCTGTGGCGATGTACGTACGGCAGCCCGTTTCTTGCGCATGCGGATCATTGTGCTGCTAGCTGGGGATCAGGTGGATGAAGCTGTCCGAACAGGAATGATGATTTTACGGCTAGCTCGACATTACGAAGGGGAGCCAGCGTTAGTGAATGGCCTGGTGGTGATTGCCGTACGAGGAATTGGAGTCGAAGGAATCAACCTCGCGCTCCGCGCAGGCCCGGTCTCTATGGAACTTCGGCCACAACTCGACGAAGAACTTAAGCGACAAGACGATCCGCTACGGATTGTGCACATGTTCAAGACCGAACGGGTCCTCAATCTGGGCGCATGCCAAGGCATGTTCGTTGAGGCGTGGTGGCTACCTTGGATAGAAAAAGGTTTACAAATCGATATGATCGAATTTTACGATCGAATGTTGCCGATGCTGGTTCAAAACTGGCATCAATCGACCCCTCCATTTTCTCAATTCAACAACTTTCCGCATCGTTCGTATATTTCCCGAGTTTTGATCGGTCTCATGGAGCCGGCCCTCGAAGCGGGCCTCGACGCAGTTTCCCGCGACGTAGCCTTCATCCGTTCGCTACGAATCGTCAACGCCATCACCGCCTACACGCAACGAGAAGGGCAGCCACCAACCGGCCTCGAATCGCTCGAATTGCCAGCAGCAGCCACCATCGACCCGTTTTCAGGCGAGCCACTCAAGCTCAAACAAACCGACCACGGTTGGGTCGTCTACACGGTGTATCAAAACCGCACCGACGAAGGTGGCGATTTCAAGGACCAGGCCGACTGGGGTCTGGCCCCGGCGGGGTATGTGGGGGCCGAGTGAGTGATTCTACGACAGCCGCACTTACCCACTCGCTTGCGCGTCGTGCTTGTATTTTAGAAGCAATGGTCCCGTGGGCTCACGCCCACGGCTAAATGCTTTCGCCACTACGTGGCTATTGCATTCATTTTCCGACACTACCGACAACTCTTGCCAACACTCCCTGCTAACATGATAATGGCCGGATCACCAAGCAAGGAACCGTAGGCTAACGCCCTGCGGCTGATCAACCATCAGCCACAACGCGTTAGCGTCTGGTTCCCTTGCTTAGCCCCACACTCGGAGCTCCCCATGCAGGACAAGTTGACCGGAACCGGCCTGACATTTGACGATGTGTTAATCGAACCCCGATACAGCACGGTCGTTCCTTCGGAAGTCGACGTGGCAACACGGCTTACTGCTCGAATCGCCATCAATACGCCCATCCTTAGCTCACCGATGGACACCGTCACTGAAAGTCAGATGGCTATTGCCCTGGCTCTGCAGGGTGGACTGGGGGTGATTCACAAAAACATGTCGGTCGAGGCACAGACGGATCAGGTCGACAAGGTCAAACGGTCTGCCAACGGGATCATTGTCGACCCAATCACATTG
>JBDOMT010000188.1:23026-35128 GCA_039831705.1 Pirellulales bacterium
GAATGCTAGCGTTGCCAGCGCACACCAGACCATGCAACAGTCGAACGTCTCCGGTGTGCCAATCACCCAGGATGGCCGCCTGGTAGGCATCATCACGCGCCGCGATCTGCGGTTTTTGGAACACAATGAGTTGCCCGTATCCGAAGTGATGACCAGTGACCCACTGGTAACATCTACGGGGAATGTGACACTTGCGGAAGCTGAGAAGATTTTAATGGCAAAAAAGGTCGAGAAACTTTTGCTGGTTGACGAAGAATACAAACTGACGGGCCTGATTACGATCAAAGACATCGACATGATGCGGAGATTCCCACAGGCTTCGAAGGACACTCTGGGACGACTCCGCGTTGGAGCGGCCGTTGGTGTGCAAAACTACGATCGAGTCGCCAGCCTGATCGACAAGGGTGTCGACTTCCTGGTGGTCGACAGCGCTCATGGACATTCGACCAATGTCATTGAAACCGTAAAGGAAATTAAAAAACGTTGGGACATTGACGTGGTGGCAGGTAACGTAGCCACCGCCGAGGGTTGTCGCGATTTGATCAGCGCGGGAGTCGATGCAGTCAAGGTTGGCATTGGCCCCGGATCGATCTGCACCACGCGCGTCATCTCGGGCATTGGGGTACCTCAAATCACAGCCATTTACCATGTGGCACAAGCCGCAGCCTCATCAGACACAACCGTTATTGCAGACGGAGGGATTCGCTACTCAGGAGACATTACCAAAGCAATTGCCGCTGGAGCACACGTGGTGATGCTGGGCGGCTTGCTCGCAGGTCTCGATGAAAGCCCAGGTGATCGGGTCCTGTATCAGGGCCGCACCTACAAAACTTACCGGGGTATGGGTTCGTTGGGAGCCATGGTTCATGGCTCGAGCGAACGCTACCGGCAGACACATGAAAACGACTCGCGTTCAGACCAGCAAGCAGCAAACGGCAAACTGGTGCCCGAAGGCGTGGAGGGACGTGTCCCATACAAAGGCTCTTTGAGTCCGTTCCTGTACCAACTGGTAGGCGGACTACGGGCTGGTATGGGCTACTGTGGAACAAAAACCATCGACCAACTGCGCACGGAAGCGCGATTTATTCAAGTCACGCCAGCCAGTGTGCGGGAGAACCATCCGCATGACATTGCAATCACTCAAGAAGCACCTAACTACACGGCCGAATTCCAAGCGAAGGACGGTTCCTGAACCAGGTAATCTCCAAGCAACGGCTAACACACCGTACGTGACACATCGTTGGGGCACCTATCTGTTCGCAGCAGGAGTGTCACTGACCTTGAGTGGCCTGATCAGCGTCGACTCTTCACGGGCCAATTCTACAGGTGCTGAATCTACGGGGGGCAAATTTTCAGCAGTCCGCTTCGCACCGGTTAACGCCCCCAGCCAAGAGAGCGAACTCCAATGGCAGCGGCCAACCCTGGACTCTACCGCTTTAGATGCCGCATCAGATGCCACCTCGGGCATTCCAACTCACCCTGACACCACCGTTCACCTTGCTGCAAATCATGATAGTGATCGGGCCGATTCTCTTTATGATGAGTCTCTCTGGAGCGATGAAAATTCGCCTGAGCCGATCGCTGATATCGATGAGGACACAGAGACCTTCGCCCAAAGCTCCATCGAATTGGTTTCGACAACTTTTGCTTCGACGACTTTTACTTCGAGCGACCTGGTCGAACATGGTGGGCTGGTCGAGTCGGATACCGGGCAAACAGACCAGCACCTCGAAGAAGATCGTTCGATCCGCGTTGCCGTTTGGGACGATCCGTTTGACAACCAACCCAATGATGACAGCGCCAATGATAGTGAACCAAACGATCTATTTGAAGAACCCTTGATTGAGGAATCCGACGACTCGAATGGTCAGGACGAAAACCTGGATCCCGAACCAAACCTGCCCGAATTCGAACCGGCTGAGGAAGGTGTAGACTCCGATTGGGAACCTGATCTTCCGCAAGATAATGAACTACAAAATAATGAACTGGGGCCAAAAGATGACTTGCCATCCGCTCCAGACCAGATTGACTCTGGGTCCAACTCTCCCCCGAGCACCTTACGGACCATTGAGAGTGACGTACCAGACACAACCCAACCGTCCGATCGCAGACAACCAAGGGAGGAAACTCCCCTCATCTCCGATCGCAACCTTGAGGACTTTTCGGCAGGCACGGCGGAAGTTCTCCCCGAGGAAATTGCCGAGGAAGATGATTTCGAAGATTCTCTGAGTGCCCAAGAATTCGCGGAGAGCAGGAAAAACTGTGCCGAAGAGTTGGCTCAACTGACTTCAGCACACATCGATTCCATTGACCTGAACATTCGCGTCAAAGGTAAGCCGGGAAAAGATTTTCCCTATGAATGCACCCTGGACAGCGATCGCTTCAGCCCTCGCTCCTGGCCACACGCCACTTATTTATGGAAAGCCTCGGGCCTCTGCCACAAACCACTCTATTTTGAACAGGTTCAACTGGAACGGTATGGTCATTCCTGGGGCCCCTACTTACAACCACTGGTCTCAGGGGCACATTTCTTTGCCACCGTTCCCATCCTGCCTTATAAGATGGGTCTAAAAACGCCGACCGAGTGTGTCTATTCCTTGGGATATTACCGCCCCGGCAGCTGCGCTCCCTATCTGCTTGATCCAGTCCCCTTCACCTGGCGCGCGGCCATGTTTGAAACAGCCTTTATCGGTGGAGCGATTGGGCTGATTCCGTAAGGGTTGAGTGCCGGCGAAGGGGTCACTGACCCAGACATCCAATGCTTATACTCACTCGAGCACAGTCACGCTGCATCGATCAGTTGGCAATCGACCAACTGGGAATGCCTGGGATGGTGCTGATGGAAAACGCGGGACATGGCGTGGTGGATGTGTTGCTAAGGGTGGATCCAACCCTTACTCCAGAGCACTCGCAGACTACCGACTCCCACCTTGGCAAAGTAAGCATCTTCTGTGGCAAAGGGAATAATGCGGGTGACGGATTTGTCATTGCGCGGCATCTGGAAATTCGTGGCATCCCAGTGCAGGTACTGCTGCTTTCCCCACCTCAGGAACTTCGCGGCGATGCGCGTCGCAACTTCGAAATCCTTACGCATACGGACATACCCCGGGTCAAACTCTGGTCCTGCAAAGATCTCAAAGCCGAGTTGGAGGAACATGGGCATGATTCAACCTGGCTGGTCGACGCCCTACTTGGTACCGGGGCTCAGGGTGCACCGCGAGAACCCTACCGTACGACCATCGAGTGGATGAATGACAAGCCAGCCCGTCGACTGGCAGTGGATCTTCCCAGCGGGTTGGATTGCGACACGGGCCAGCCAGCCCTACCCACGCTCCAAGCCGATCTCACCTGTACCTTCGTCGCTCCCAAGATTGGATTCCAAGCAGCTTCTGCAAGGTGTCTGCTAGGCCAAGTGCACGTTGTCTCGATCGGCCTCCCAGCCAAGTGGCTCAGGGAACAGCAGTTAACGTGACTGGAATACAAGCACGACGTGCAAGCGAATGGGTAATTGTACCTGATACCCACTTGCTGGCGCTGCGTGCTTGTATTTTGAATCGCTCAACCTGGCTCGCATAACTCACGTTGACTCCACACTTGAAAAAAACTTCCGCTGGCTGGGTGTGACCTCGCAGTTTGTCTGAAAACGGTGGCCGGAGAGTGAGAATTCCTGTACGATGGACTAACCCGCAGTAAACCACATAAGCACTCACACTGCCTCGCGCACGAGTAAACAATATGGATAAACAACAAATATTATCGGTCTTGGAAAAACTCCAAACCGAGTTATCAAGTGTCCAGGAAGTTGACGACGACAAGCAACAAAAATTGCAATCGATCGCCAAGGACATTCAACAGCTGTTAACCCAGGAGGAGGATCTCTCCAGCGCGCAAGTCGACCCGGTCCATGCAAGTATCCAATATTTACTCTTGCAATTTGAATCGGAACATCCCAGTTTGACCGCCGCACTCAATCAGGTGGCCGCCGGCCTTTCCAACCTGGGAATCTGATGGCTGAACTGAAAACTTTTCTTTTCACCGACATTTGTCGATCGGTTGACCTGAAAAACGAAATGGTTGGCCGCAGCGTCACCGAACGCGACCAGGCGTTTATCAAAACCATCCTCACACCTCACCGTGAGCGGATCATCGACCAGTTAGAGCAGCGTGGGGGCCGCGTCGTCTCAACCGCCGGCGACGGCCATTTTCTGGTATTTTCCAATACGGTCGATGCGGCCCAATGGGCCATTGAAGTGCAGCAGTCCCACCGCAATACACCAATTACCACTCCCCAAGGTGAACAGGTAAGCATCCGCATGAGTGTGCATGTGGGGGTTCCCCAAATCGATCCGGCAGACCCCAACAACTTTGTCGGCAAGACCGTCGATTACGCCTCTCGTCTGAATGACTATGCCAGTGGAGGGCAAATTCTCGTCTCGCGCAGCGTGATGGCCATCTTGGACGACGTGGGACTCGATGAAATTCAATTGCATCTGCATGGACGGCGACCACTCAAGGGTATCGGCCGAGTCGAAGTGCATGAACTGATTTACGAAGATACCGGCCCACGTCCTATGCGTGTACGGCCCACCGAGCACCATTCCGATCGTGAGTGGACGGTCATGCCAGCCACGGAGTATTTCGAAAGCTCAGGCCAAGCGGATGGCAGTGAAATTGGATCGATGGTGCTGACAGGGCCACTCAAGCGAGTTGGCAATTATCAACTGGAGGAGCTTGTCGGCTGCGGTGGGATGGGCGATGTGTACAAGGCCCAACATACCCAATTTGGCCGTACCCGCGCAGTCAAAGTCATCAAACCACAGTTTGTCGCCAACGGTCAGCAGGAGATTATCCGCCGCTTTTACCATGAAATCAAGGCAATCGGCGCGCTGGAACATAAGCATATTGTCGTAGCTATCGATTCCAGCACACCGACCGATCGCATTCATTATCTGGTGATGGAATACATCCAGGGTGTGGGCTTGCACGAACTGATTCAGCAACATGGCCCTTTGGGTGTCCCCGATGCATGTGAGATAATTCGACAGGCAGCCAACGGATTGCAATACATCCATGGACACCAGATGGTCCACCGTGACATCAAACCATCCAATCTGATGCTCACTCTGGTAAAAGGGGACGATCTCTCTTCCAACCAGCAAAGCGAACTGTCTGCCGATCGGCCGAGCCATGAGGAACAGGGATTAGTAAAAATTCTCGACCTGGGTCTGGCCCTGCTAGCCACTGAGGACGAGGAACGATTGACGCGGTTGGAAAACCGCGCCATGGGCACCGGCATGTACATGTCACCCGAACAGTGGAAAACCTCGAGCGTCGACATTCGTGCCGATATCTATAGTCTCGGCTGCACACTCTATCATCTGCTGGCAGGGTGTCCTCCTTTTTACAACTCTGATTTGAAACCGGAAATTGCGCACGAAAAATCGAAAGTACCAAGCATTCGTGCGTCTGCACAAATCCCACGGAAGCTGTGGGACGTGCTCCGTAAAATGCTGGCCAAGAATGCACAAGACCGTTTTCAAACTCCTGCCGAGGTCGCCACCGCACTGGCCCCGTTGGCAGTCGGACACCAATTGGTGCGATTGGTACACTCCTATCGCGAAGCGGACCTGGAAACACCCGACCCAATCAGTACGCGACCCGAAACGGCCACCCGCATGAGCACGCGCTCTCGCCAATCTTCTACCTTCGCCTCTCGCTTATCGACCAGATTCTCCAGAAGGAACATGCTTTGGATAGGGGTATTATCCCTATGCGGTGGTCTGTTGGCTGGCAGCATCTGGTGGCCTGTCCGTGTGGATCCGATAGTGGCCATGGTCAGGGATGAGATTGCCACGTTGCCTGGCCTCAATGGGGCTTGGTGGTTTCGTGAAATCCCCTGGTTTACACCGTCGATTCGCATGCAGTGGATCAACTCGGTCAACCAGGGCCAGCATACTTTTGATGGCATCTCCTTTGAGCGTTTGGAGCAACTCCACCAAAGTGGCCAAGTGCCTCAATTCTACCAGACCCTCGAACGTGTCGGTGACGAGTTACTGTCCTCACTGCCTAAGCCGCAGCAGGCAATTCGTCGCTCACTGGACAAGGCGCTGTTGACGCTGGGGAGCTCCGATCTGGATCCCTACGAAAAGGGAGTGAGCAAAACCCTCAAACAACTATCGGAACTGCCTGAGAAAACCGTCGCGGATCATCACCTGGCAGCCGTTTTGCATCACTCTCTGGCCCAATGGAGGGATTCTGAACTGGAATACCAGGCCGCCTTGAACGCCAGCGTTAGAGAATCTACCAGTTCCTTACGCGCACTGATCCTGCTCGATTACGCACGGATGCAACTAGATAGCAAGCAATACGACCAGGCCATTGACAATTTTGGCGAGGTGCGAGCCCAGTCGAAAAGCTCTCTCTTGGAGATGGTCAGCCTGTGCTTGGAGGCTGAAGCCGATTATCGCAGCTCCCACGATCCACGTTTAGAACATCCACTTGAGCTGATGGCTCAAGCGAACCAGCAATCCTTTTTGGACCGCAACCACCCGCTGCGGGCCTATCTTTTTGAACGGCGGGGATGGATTCTGAATGAGGCGTGGCATTTCAATGAGGCCATTGAGTCTTTCAAAAGCAGCATCAGAATCATTGACCAGCAGATGGACTTGACCCCGGTTCCTAATCGCACCATTCCTGTTTTAAAACTGTGGGCCCGTCAAGGGGAAGCCACTGCCATTAATTTTCATGACGGCCCAGAAGCAGCCCGTAAGTTGTATCTGAAATTGGTGGCTGATATTGACAACACGCTCAATTACCGAGAAGACGCGCCCGAACAGTTTCGTAATTTAACTCCACCGCAACGACAACTTTTTTATGATCGCCTGCCTAGCATCAGCTTGCGCTTGGGCGATTGCTACCTACGTGAGCAACTATCCGACAATCTACAGGATTCACTGGATGAAAAGGATTCGCCGGATGAAAGGGATTCCCTGGCTCCAAGCGACTCCTGGGACATAACCGCCGAATGGTATGCACGTTGCATCAACGACTGCGTCGACTTGCATTGGGAAGAGGCCGATCGACGTGCGCGCTGGGTGATTGACTGGCGTTACAAACAGTGTTTACCCGCCATCCTTTCGGGCCAACTCGATCTCGCCAGAAATCGGTACGACCAAACCGAACGACGAAAGAAAGAACTACTCAAAAAAGGCACGCTGCTGGAGATACATCAAAAAACGTTTGCCTTCACCAGGCAATTGGTCGGTGCGCTGATCAAGATTTATCGCATGGAGCTGGAGCCAAGTTCTCAGGAAGTAGCGAAGGCAGCTCCACAGGAGAAGACGGAACTGGACCCTCGAAGAGAATTATTGACCGAGGTTCTGAAGTTAAAAACCTGGCAATTGGGACGTCACAAATTGGGAAGTTATCTCCTGGCGGTGGAACAGTTGGCACCTCGACTGATAGACACCCCAGATCAACTTCGCCAGTTGGCTTCCCATTTTCACGATCAGTTTGTGGTTCATTCCAAAACGGGCAGCAAGCTCGAATTGCTCCCCTACCTGCAGCCAACTATCGTCATCCTGCACCAAGCGCTTCTCAAAGCAATTCAGCAAAAAGCCGACCCTTCGCTGAAACTCCAATTGAATTACCTGGCTGAAATGCTCGAATCCCCTAACTCCAAAAGCCTCCCAGAAGACCATGGAATTAAAACTTCTCAATAGCGCCAGCCAAGACCAATTGGAGGAGATTGGCCAACTGCGCACCTTGGTTTGGACCGGTGAGTCAGACGTAAACCCTCACTCACTGGGCCCCCAACCATGGATCGATCCGGTTGATCAGAGTGCGTATCAATGGACCATTAAGGACCATGGACGGTTGGTGGCTGCAGCTCGCCTGACCGTTCATAGCGACCTCGATTCGATACCCTACCAGGCAGCATTCCGAGATCGTCTTCCCAAATCAAAAATAGTTGGGGCAATGAACCGATTGGTGGTGCTTCCTGACTACCGAGGCCAGGGATTGGCCCGCCAGTTGGATTGCTTGCGACTGCACCACGCACCGAAAATCGGCGCGGCGCTGGTGGTGGTGGTCGCCAGTGGCCAACGAGTGCTAGCACTGGAATCGCTGGGATTTGAAAACCTGGGAGAACCCAATCAGACCCCCGAGCTGTTACGCACCCGGCAGCCATACAGCATTCTGATCCACCGGTTGCGGGAAATTCCTTCGCTACCCGAGCAGGGTTGAGCGAACCCAATTCCCTTCTCGACTGTCCTTAGAACGGTTTGGCAACTATACTAGTACTTCCCGCCTCGCCTCCCCCCCCTGTCCACTTGTTTCTATGTCTGCACCTGCCAGCCCCGTTTCTGCCGACTCTGAGGAGGACTCGACGGGCTCCTCATCACTGCTGACTCAATTTTCGGCGTCCTGCGTCGCGGAAGTAGACAAACCTTTGTGTCTCGCAGGTGACGAAACTGTCGCAATCCGCCCAGCAGCAACCAGTCTGCCGATTGAAGTTAGCGCTCGGCCTTCCCTGTTCTATGGCTGGGTGATGCTGCCTCTGGCAATGCTGGTAATGATTGCCACTTTCCCCGGACAGACGATTGGTGTCACTTACTTTATTCCCCACCTGCGCAAGACTCTGGATCTGAGCCAAACTCAGATGTCGGCTACGTATCTGCTGGCAACGCTACTGGCCTCGATACCTCTCACCTATCTGGGAGCCTTCACTGATCGGCTGGGATTGAAACGGTCCGTGTTGATTGCGGTGGTCTTGATGGCAGCTACTTGTGTGGCCGCATCGCAAGTCCAAAGTACATTCATGTTGCTAGTGGTTTTTTTTCTATTGCGAATGATTGGCCCCGGATCGATGTCCCTCTTGGCCAACAATACACTAGCCATGTGGTTTGACCGTCGACTGGGAATAGCCAGTGGCTTCTTGCAGGTAGGCATGGCAGGAGCCGTTGCCAGTTTCCCTGTTGGCGTGTTGCTGCTGATCGATGCCTACGGTTGGCGCGGTGCGTATGTCTTCCTGGGAGCCATACTGCTCATCGTGTTGCTCCCATTGATGCTGCTGTTCTATCGGGAACGCCCCAGCGATCAGGGCCAATGGCCTGACGGCATTGCCCCTGATTCCAACAAGGACCAGCAGATCTCAGACATCTACGTGGCCGGAGTCGACTTAAGTGCCGCAATCCGATACCGAAGCTATTGGATTCTGATCATTGCGACCACGATCTGGTCGTTAGTGGGTACGGGCATCGTGTTTCATATTGAAGGCCTGTTCCATCAAGTAGGCTACTCACAGCTCGATTCGGCTCGAGCTTGTACGTTGCTGGCGGTCGGCATGGGCTGCATGCAGATAGCAGGTGGTCTCCTGGCCGACCGGTTGGCCATTCGTTGGCTGATCGCAACATCCATGACCGGCATGGGTACCAGCTGTGCAGCGATGGCCTTAGCAAGTAGCGCATCGATTCCCGGAAGAGGTCTATTCGTAGCTGCGTGTACGTATGGGATGGCCCAAGGGTTGATGACCATCGTCGCTTCAACCGCCTGGGCCCGCTATTTTGGCCGGGCTCACTTGGGAAAAATCCGTGGCACCATGATCACCGCTGCCGTTGCCGGAAGTAGCCTAGGCCCGCTGTCGATGGGTATCTCCATCGACACCTGGGGAGGGTTCGCCCCCGCCCTATGGATGTTTGCCGCCCTGGCCTTGCTCTGTGGCATCGCCGGAATGTTTGCTGGTGGCAAGCCAAACTTTTCAGATGGTTAGGTTGCGATTGTGTAGGGGCTACGCTTTTCGGTACCCAGAGCACTGAAAAGATTTGTTTGCCACTGGGCGTTCGCCGATGGGAGTGTTGAGTGTCACTTGGGACCATGGTCGCCCATTCGCTCCGCGAATGGTTCGGCAAACTACTTTTCGCGGAGCGAAAAGCGACCATCAAGCTTCACCCGAAAACGAGAGCTAATTCCCCAACTGGCGATTGAGATCTTCCAGGTCGCGACGCAATTGGTCGACAGTCGACTCCACTTGCTGGCGAAAGTCGGTCAGTTGCTGCCGTAAGGAAGTCACTTCGCTTTGGAGCGACTCAAGCTGTTGCCGGTCTTCCCTGTTGAGAATGTCCACATTTACTTCGACAGGATCCGCCGGCTCGATGGCTGGACCGGTCGACACCGATGGCTCAGAATGGGATGCTGCCGGTGATGGGGACACCGTCGGGCCACCATGCTCTGCGCGTAGGCGCTCTAATTCCTGCGGCTGGTAGAGCGCATGGGTGACAATACAACCTCGGCCTTGGGGTGTCAGGTACTCAATCAATCCTTTTTCCTGGAGCTGCGCCAAAATGGGCCGCAACTCGGAGATTCCGGCGATCGGCTCCATTCTCGCTGCCCGCCCACGCAACTCACCTAAAGTCTGTGCACCCCGCAACAGTAACTCTGCCATCACTGCCAGCTCCTCCTTGCCGACCACCAGCCAGTCGTAAAGCAAGTGGCGGTACTTGTCGATCCGGTGGCCCCCCTGGATCTCGGCCAACGCTCCCAACTTGCGCAGCCGATCCAAAACTTCTTCCACTTGTTCTGAATCCAAGTGCATCTGCGGCGAACGATTGCTCTTCTGGTTGCAGCCAGATACCAGAGCATTGAGTGATAGCGGGTAGTTTTCCGGCGTGGTTTTCGCCTTTTCAACCAGCACGCCCAGCACCCGCCGCTCTAATTTGGCCAGTGGTTGCCAGCGTGGTGGATCCGAGGCGGAGGTTTCGTCGTTTTGATTCATAGTCCAAGGCTACCAACCTGAGTGTGTAGAGGCAACGTGGCATGAAGGGGTCCCAACTATTTCTCCCCCATAGTCGCCAAGCGAAACAGGGAGTATTATGGGCCTTTGCAACCCTAGTAGCTCGAATGACGATACGCGAATCATGAAAACTGACGAACTCCGCGAAAAATTTCTGGCCTTTTACGAAACCAAGGGGCACCGGCGCTGTGCCAGCGACGTACTGGTGCCGACCTGGGACCCATCGGTACTATTCACCCCCGCGGGAATGAATCAGTTCAAGGATCACTTTCTGGGAAAAGTAAAGCTCGAATTCACGCGTGCTACCACTTGCCAAAAGTGCCTCCGCACAGGCGACATCGATAATGTAGGACGCACGGCCTACCATCACACCTTTTTTGAAATGCTGGGCAATTTCAGTTTTGGTGATTACTTCAAGCGCGAAGCAATCGGTTGGGCCTGGGAATTCTTAACCGACAAACAATGGCTGGGAATCGATCCGCAGCGTCTCAGCGTCACCATCTACAAAGACGACCAGGAAGCAGGCCAAATTTGGGCCGATGACATCGGCTTGCCGTCGACACGCATCGAATCCATGGGGGAAGACGAAAATTTCTGGCCCGCCAGCGCCCCCAGCCAGGGGCCCGATGGAGTTTGTGGACCATGTAGTGAAATCTATTATCTCGACAACGATGGGCAACAAGTCGAAATCTGGAATCTGGTGTTCACCCAATTCAACCGCGTCGGCGATCCGCCTGACAATTTGCGGCCACTGCCGAGTAAGAATATCGACACCGGCATGGGGCTGGAGCGGACCGCTGCGGCACTGCAAGGAGTCCCCACCAACTACCATATCGACACCCTGCTACCCATTGTTAAGACGGCGGCCGAAGTGTGTGGAGTCGAATACCAACTCGACAGTGAAAATGGACGTCGTTTAAGACGAATCACCGATCATGTACGCGCTTGTACTTTCGCGGTGCACGAAAACGTTTATCCTGGAGCAAACAAGGAAAAATATGTCGTCAAACGTCTGCTGCGTCGAGCGGTGCTTGATGGACATCAGTTGGGGCTGCATCAACCATTTCTGCACCAATTGGTTCCGGCAGTCGTCGATGCCATGAAAAGTGGCTACCCGGAATTGACCGAAACCTTGCCACGTGTTCAAGGTGTCATTCAGCAAGAAGAGGCCAACTTCTTTGCCACCATCGATGACGGATTGAATCGCATCGAACGAGTCTTTGACGAAATGCGGGACCAAGGTCGGGTACGAGTCCATGGAGCAGTGGCTGCCGATTTGTATCAGACTTATGGCGTGCCTCCTGAATTGTTCG
>JBDOMT010000287.1:0-8716 GCA_039831705.1 Pirellulales bacterium
GGGGAGGCTGACGGCTGAAAAGATTTGTTTGACGCTGGGTTTATTGGGTCAAGCCAAAGTGTCTGGCCAAGCCAAACTTTTCATAGGGTGAGGTGCACCGAGAAATGCCGGACGATGTGCAATCACTTGCGAATAGTGCGTCACGCGATCTCAATGAGTCTCGCCTGGAAAGCAGAAAGCTGGATTCCATGAAAGAGCTGGCCTACGGAGCCAGCCATGAAATCAATAACCCATTGGCAAATATCGCCGCCAGGGCTCAGACTTTACTCCGTGACGAAGAAGATCACCAGCGACGGCATGCACTGCTGGCAATTCACAAGCAGGCATTGCGTGCTCATGAAATGATCTCCGACCTGATGCTGTTTGCCAGGCCTCCTGAGATCATTCGGAAGAAACTGGATCTCAAACATCTCATTGATCAAGTCACCACCGAACTTGCAGAAGCCTGCAAACTCCATGACGTGCAGATCTTCGCCGACATCCCAATAGAATCTGTCGTAATCGAGGCCGATGCTGAGCAACTGGCGGTTGCCCTCAGTGCACTCTGCACCAATAGCCTGGAGGCAATTGGTAGCTCGGGCACCATCTGGATAAAGCTTCAGCAGCAATGCGCAACAAGTTCATTCCTCACCGACGATGACCAAGCGAGCTTCCGAGGACAGACGGTGATTGAAGTCGGGGATGATGGACCGGGACTTTCTGAGCAGGCCTGTCGCCACCTTTTTGACCCGTTTTATAGTGGCCGTGAAGCAGGCCGTGGTCTGGGATTTGGACTTAGCAAATGCTGGCGAATTATCACCGACCATGGTGGCACGGTAAGTGTTGATCATTGCCTAAACGATGATACCGATGGCTATCTCTACGATGGCATCTCAAAGCAGGGAACTCGTTTCATCATTACCCTGCCAATCGATTTCCAGCCACCTTCCGGTGAGCAACCTGAAAACGTAAGCTAAAGTGGGGGATCGAGAACCGAACATGGTTTCCCATCCGTTTCCCACTTTCCGCTTTCGCTAAGGTATTTCCATGGGCCAGATGCATGACACGATACGAACGGTGAACAGTACCCTGCGCACTCTCCTGTTTGGCGCAATGGTTGTGGGTGCGAGCATCGTTGGCTGGCAGGGGTACTCCTTCTACAACGAACCTCAACAGAAACTGGCAGAAAAACAGCAAGAACTTGAGTCGGCTCACTCTCAGTTGCTTCAGCGTCAACAGGAACTGGCCAACCAAGCTGAAAAATTGGCAAAGCAAACCGAAGAACTGGCCAACCAACGTGCTGAATTAAAAGCCAAGGCTGAGCAGGTCGAGCGACTAGAGACAACCATGAGGTTGCTCAAATTCAATCACCGAATTGCCCGCTTACGAGTGCTAGAACAACAAGAAAATGCAGACAGTGGCCGAATCGAAACCACCGTCGAATTTTTCGAGGTCAATGATGAAGGCGCGCCAACCGACGACCGCAGGCGTCAGTTCAAAATCGAAGGCGACCGAGTTTATGTGGAGTGCCTGGTTGCCAAGTTTGAAGACAAGTACATCGAACATTCCGATCTGGATCGTTCCACCGCAATTTGTCTGTTTCAACGGATCTTTGGAGAATACCAACAACCCCAAGAAGGATTTGAGCTCGATAAAATCGGCTCCAGTCCCACTTCTTACCTTCGTGGTGGACAAATATCAGAATTTGAGCAAAAAATATGGAGTGATTTCTGGAACATTGCCAACAATCCGAAACTGGCTGCTGATCTAGGCATTCGCGCTGCCCATGCCGATGCACCTTCGATGCGTGTCGAAAAAGGGAAATCGTACGAGTTGGAACTACGATCGACTGGAGAATTTACATTGAAACCGGTAAGTAGCGAGCAGTAGGCTGTAGGGTGGGGCAGAGCGGACAGGGGAATTGGAAGAGGGTACAGCCGATGTAGATTGCAAATCAAAACTGGGGGGTTTTTTGGGCCCCCCCAGAATTATCTGTGACTCTCCCCCAGGTTCTACACGATCAACACAAAAAACGTGAATCAACGTAAAGGCTGCTCTAAGACTCCCTCTGCCAACAGACCACTACTCTTCCAACAAATCATCACCATAACCGGGCGGAAATGGGTTGGCCCAATCTTCGCCCTCGGCACTTGGGGTTGAGTCACTCGCCTCGTCCTCCTCATACTCTGACCCCGCGTGCTCTGACCCCGCATGCTCTACCTCCGCACCAGCGATTGGATCCGTATCCGACACGAATTGCTGCGACCAGTAGGCCACTTCTGCATCGCTTAGCGGCACAGTCGGCTTTTCGACTTGCTGAGAACGATTTTGCAAATACGTAGAACGACGTCTGCACAGATCCCCATACCAGAGGTCGCTGTCAATATACTTTGCCCTCCGACGACGGGCAGCCCGTTGAATTCGATGGTCGCTGGAAACCACCAGTAACGATCGAGGTGATGTATCACTTTGAATAAGTTCCTCTATCAGCGAGTCGGCATCTGCATAATCAACCGCATAGAGAATGGTCATTCCATGGTAATCAACGATCTTCGGCAATCCGGGAGGCACATCGTTGGCGTCGAAAACAACGGTCGTACGTGGCAAATCGATCTCGTCAATCGATGCAGCCAAAAACCGCAGGAGGGCCTCACGCGATCGTTGCAAGCTGGTGGGTCCCCCCCGTTTGCCTGAAGAATGCCGTTGGCCTGGAGAATGCTTCCTGGAAGCAAGCCCCGTGATCCCCGTCACATGCAACAAATTGTAGCCGTCAATCAGCAGAGTCATTCGGTGGTGTAGCCCACACAGGCTCCTCGTTGTAATGGTGCCATTCGCTGTATTCATCGTGGAAAAATCGTGAAATATGACGATCCACACCAAAGATCGTGGCGAGCAATGCGGCCCGAATCCACATGCCGTTACGTGCTTGGCGAAAATACATAGCACGTGGATCGTTGTCGATTTCCGGCGGAATTTCGCCAAAATGCTGATCCCTCGGAAATGGATGTAGAATGGGCGCGTACTGCTTCATCCGTGTAACCAGATCGATCGAGAGCTTGTAGCGTGAAAAATCGATTTTAGCAAACGAAACATCATCGGCGGCAGCGTTGTGCTCCTTCTGAATCCGTGTCATGTAGAGCGCATCGATCTGTTCGATCACAGGTTTTCCATCGATCACCTCTTCGAACGAATCAACTTCATGGATACGCACCCCTCGATCAAACAATCTGCGACGCAAATCATCTCCCATAGCCAGTGTAGGATGCTCGGGAGCGATGAATATCAGTGTCACCCCACGATAGTGAGCTAGCAGGTTGGCCAACGAGCGCACCGTACGACCGCGCCCGATATCACCACAGAATGCGTATACCTTATTAGCCAGTCCCCGAGTCAAATTGCCATACTGGCCTTGAAGTTGCTCAAAGCGAGTAGAAAGGGGGGAGTCTTTCGAATTAGTGAACTGAAATGTTCGTTGCAATGTATAAATATCCAACAGCGCCTGGGTTGGATGTTCATCGGCTCCTGAACCTGCATTGACAATGGGTACGCTACGGTTCCCTGAATCTTCTAAATCGTTCATCAGGTAAGCACAGGCCTCTGCCAGACGCGCCAACAAACTCCGCATGATGATTAAATCAAAATAGCTGCTGAACATACGAATGGAGTCAAATCGTGTCTCGCCCTTGGTTTCAGAAGAGGTCGTCGGATCGCGAACTTCGTTGCAAGTGATCCCCAAAATCTGGCAAGCCGCCATAAACGACAAGAAAGTTCGCGTCGAAGGCTGAGTGAAGTAGAGCATCGCCCGTTTATGACTGAGCAGACGGATCAGAAAATCCTGACCGGAACGTGACTGAGACAACATGCGAATTTTATCCGCCGTGTGACCCAACTCCTCCAGAATATCCACCGTAAATTGGCCGCTAAAAATCACATGCCGCAATTGCTCATTTCGCTGCAATTCTGGTATTTTCATCCGTACCGGACGCTCAATCCGAGGCTTATAGTACAACAAATCGAGCTCGTCCTGGGTGGGCCCCACAGGACTAGATTTTTGAGCCAACCGGTTGTCTTGTTTCGACAAATTGCCCTGTTTCGACGGATTAAGAGAGGAGTCAGACATCAGAGGCCTTCCTAGGGGATAGGGTACTGATGTCATTTATCGCATACTAGGAAATCAAACGTCAAGTGAGAGAAAGATTAGCCGCAGGGCGTTAGCCCCGGTTTTTACTCTGTAACCGTACGCTAACGCGTTTCGGCTGATTTTTTACAACCCTAATTCTAAGAGTTGTCAAAGCACTAGATCCTCGCTCCCCATTCCACGCCACCTCATCATGAGCAGCAGCAGGCCGTTGAGGAGAACTGCAAAAGCCAAATAACCCAAGAATATCATCACATTCACCTCTGCCTTCACGGGCGCGGGCCGGCTATTGGCGGGCATCGCAGCCTGCAGAGGCACCTCTTCGACTTCCAATGGCAAATTAAAGGCTGCCGCCAGAGGGCTCAATACTCCCGACCAGGCCAGCCTTTCTTCGGTGCGAGTCCCCGGCATGAACGTTTGGGTAAAAAATTGAGCGGCAACGGGGGCCACATAAAGGGTCGCCAAGACTAGGTAGGTGGCCATCTGGCTGGTCGATGTCTTGTAAAATAGAGTAGAGAATAATAGCCCCACCATTGCGGTCGTCAGTGCAGAAAGGGCTACAATCAGAAGATACCCGGCCATCGTCGGTAGATTGTGCCAATAGGCCAGCGGCATGAGGCATGCCAACAGCACGGGCCACATTAAAAATGCGGTCAACACGCCCGATACTCGCAGGCCCGCGAGCAGCTTGCCCCACAGCATTTGCCATGGTGTGATCAGCGTCGTCAGGAGCAAATCGAGTGTTTGCCGTTCACGTTCACTGGTGACACTTCCTGCGGTAAAAACGGGGCCAACCAACAGATTGAAGAACAGTACGTAGGCAATGTACCAGGGGGCCAGTTGCTGCTTTAGAAACAGACACAAGGCCATCACTGGCAAAGCCACTCCCATACTGATCTGAATAACCAGTCGCAACATGAGTGTGCCTTGGCTGAAAATCTCGCTGCGTATTTCCTTGTCATAAATCGGATTGGCACCATCCGGAAGAAATGTGGTGCGTTTTGGCGGGGCAAACAGTCGATCGGGAAATTCCTCTCGATCGATATACAACCCAACAGCCTCCTGAGCTTCGGATTCCAGATCGACCACTTGCTTACCTCCACTTCCCAAATCGGGAGGCCGTAACAAGCGTTTACAAATGTCACCCCACAGCAGGGCAATCACCGTCCCACACATTAAGGGAATCACCGCAACTGTGATCAGCAGTCGGGCTTCGCCTAGCCCCTCCAATTGAAGCCAGGTAAACACACTGCTCATAGCCAAGGGCAAAATCAACAGATACGATACGACCAGCGCTGCAGAAGTACGCACAAAGTAACTACTGCACCAGAGGCTGATCATCCCAAACAGGCACACCGATGCCAGCATTGCGAAGAAGGCGGCAAATACTTCGTAAGGAGAAACGCCCCCCAAAGGCAAACAGAGCATGACTATCGGTAGCGAACAGACCATTAAGATGGCCAGTGGAACCAACGATGCGCCAATTTTCCCCAGCACCACCGCCCCTGGCGTAAGCGGGCTTGCAACCAGCATCTCGTAGCTTTTACGTTCCTTTTCCCTTGTAATTGCACCGGCTGCAAAACTGGGTGTCATCAGGGACATCAGCAAGTATTGACCCAAAAAGAACAAACTCACCAGGCGCTGCGCAGCTTCCGGTTGAGCCATATCGAGCTTTTGTTGCACAGGCCAGGCTGCATAGACAAGCATCCCCAACAGGGCCACGTATGCAAACAGAAGCACAAATGAGCGCGTCATGCGCAAGTTAATCACCAACTCGCGCTGCAATACGGGGTTTTCGAAGAAGTACATTTAATACTCCCTTGGCCTCACTTTCCCCAATACGCGACTTGGCAAACCTTGCAACCTTAAAAATCCTTCTGCATCGGTTTGATCGTACGATCCGCCTCCCTCCATGCTGGCAATTTCTGCGTCGTACAGACTCTGAGAACTGGTGCGACTGTGGATTGAGACGTTACCTTTGTAGAGCCCCAACGTCACGCTGCCAGTCACCGGTTGTTGCACTTCGCGCAGAAAAGCCATCAGGGCATCCATCTTGGGGACAAACCAAAATCCGTTGTACACCATCACCGCCACTTCAGGAGCGAGACGGTCTCTCAGGTGAACCAAGTCGCGATCGAGTGTCAATTGCTCCAGAGCCAAATGGGCCGCATAGAGGGCGGTCATGCCGGGAGCCTCATAGACACCACGACTTTTCATTCCAACAAACCGGTTCTCGACGATATCAATTCGCCCGACTCCATTGCGACCGGCCCGCTCATTCATGGCCAGTACGATCTGCAGAGGACTCATTGCCTGTCCATCGATCGATATCGGGACCCCATGTTCAAAGCCAATCGTCAATTCCTCCGTCTGATCGGGCGCCTGTTGGGGTGAGACTCCCATGCCAAAGTCGACCACCGCCGCGCCGTTCACTGCTGGATCTTCCAGATTACCCGCTTCGTAACTGATATGCAGACAGTTCTCGTCCGAACTGTAGGGCTTTTCAATCGACGCTTTCACCGGGATTTTCTTGGCGTCACAAAAATCGATCAATTCCGTCCGACCCGGAAACCGGCGCCGAAATTTTTCCATCCGCCATGGCGCGATCATTTTAATTTCGGGTTCCAAGGCTTCGGCCGCCAGTTGAAAACGGCACTGGTCGTTGCCTTTGCCGGTCGCCCCATGCGCATAGGCGACCGCTCCCACTTCCCGGGCCACCTGCAGACAGACTTTGGAAATCAGAGGCCGGGCAATGGAAGTGCCTAGCAGATAGATCCCCTCATACTTAGCCTGCCACTGCATTACGGGAAAAGCGTAGTCACGGCACAGTTCCTCCTGGGCGTCAACCAAACGAGACGTCTTCGCACCTTGATCTCGCGCTTTTTGCAAAATGGCTTTACGATCTTCGCATGGCTGGCCCAAATCGACATAGACCGCATGGATTTCGTAACCTTCATCCTGCAACCAGCCTAAAATGACCGACGTATCCAACCCGCCCGAATAGGCCAACACACAACTTGGCATGACTTTATTACCTTTGTAGGAAGTTTCGCTAGAAAGTTTCGTGGAGTGTGCCAACAGGCACGCAAGTAGCCTATTGTGGTTTGCCATTGGCAAAGTGGCAAGCGGGGGAGGAGAGCTGGTACAACCCTAGCCGGTGCCGTGACGGGCTGTTGATACAATGTCAGTAGTTCCCAAAACGCGTAATTCGTCTAGGTGAACGCAAGGCCCCTCTGGACAATGGTTTGTGTCAAAGCAATTCATTCTCCAAGGAGGGAGCCATGCGTTCACGGACTGATTATATCTTGACCAAAGAAGAAGTACACAGCTATGCCAATCACTGGCTGAGTTCCTCGCTCAAGCTGGAATACGAAGGTACGAAATGCACTGCCAGCACATTGCTCCAAGTTCTATTGATCGCCGCTTCGCGCATGGCCAGCATTTTTGCTGCCTGCCGCGATCTGGCCGACGGGCCGTGCGATCAGACGATTCGCAACGCGCTGGACGAGAGCTTGCCAGAGATTTCCGAACTCCAGCGGCGGTTGAATCTTTGCTTGGTGACCAAGCTTCCCAAAGCCTTGTTGCGCAGGTCACGACGAATCGCCATCGATCTGACGCTGATCCCTTATCACGGTCAGCCCCAGAGCGACAAGAAAGAAATCTATCGCAGTGCGCCCAAATCGGGAACTACGCACTTTCACGCCTACGCGACCGCAGCGGTGGTCCACAAAGGCCATCGTTATACGCTGGCTTTGGTGCATGTCGAGTATGGCGAAAAGATGAAAGCCGTGGTGCAGAAGTTACTCAAGATCATCCGCAGTCGCGGCGTGAAAGTCCGTTTCCTACTGTTGGACAAGGGTTTTTTCAGCGTCGAGGTGATTTCGTACCTGAAGCGTGCTGGACACGGTTTTATCATTCCGGCGATGGTGCGCGGCCGCAAACCGAAGGGCCGCAAGAAAGCCACTGGATTGAGATCGATCCAAAAGAAAAAGAACGGCTACTATCGGCATACGCTGCATGGCAAGATCGATGGCAAAGACCGCAGTGCCAAGGTGACGATTTGCGTGGCCAGCAAGCAGTACAAGCACAAGAAAACCGGTCAGCGAAAGACTAAGAAGTTGATGTACGTGATTTCCAAGGTCCGTCAAACACCCAAAGAAATTCGCGAGATCTACCGCACACGCTTTGGCATCGAGACCAGCTATCGCCAAATGAACGAGGCACGCATCAAAACCTGCACCCGCGATCCCGCTCTACGGTTGTTGTTCGTCGGCATCGCACTGGTGCTCCGGAACGTTTGGGTTTGGCTTCACTTCCAACTGGCCAAAGACAAATCGAGCGACGAGCCAAAGCTGTTTCTCAAGCTACTGCGCTTCCGAGAAATGCTGCTCTGGATCGGCCAGGTCGTTGGGCGAATGCTCGGAGCCGATCAAATCCAAGGTATCGATCGTGATACCTACCAACGGGTTACGAAAAATGTTTGATATGCTACGTTTTGGGAACTACTGAAACTATCCTCAATTCTGTCGAGCCGCACAAGTCGTTCGTTTACAAGAAGATTCGATGGGCCAACTCCCCAACCAAACCCGAGATAGAAAT
>JBDOMT010000402.1:0-8708 GCA_039831705.1 Pirellulales bacterium
TGCTGTGTTTTTTCATCGGCACGGGTAACGTCGAGTGCCCAGTGCACTTTGGCGTCGGTGAGCAGCGACACAGCACTCTGTCGGTACTGATCGAACTGTTCGGTACTGGCCGCCTGGTCCAATGCAGGGCGCTGGGGGTCTAATTCCTCCAATAACTTGGGTCGTCCATTCAGACGACCTTGCGTCAAGCCATGGGGAAGCGAAAGATTGGGAGCCTGGAAGATTCGCTGATCGGCTTTGCCTCGCTCTTGATGATCGAATTGATATTGGGGGTAGGCACCGTAGGAAGTGCTGTGAAAGTCGGAGGCTTCGACGAACCAGGGGTTTCGCCGCTCTCCCATGCGCCCGGCAAATTGCCCCGGGATGATCCGACTGGTGGAATGGATGAGTCGCTCAGGCAAAACGGCCGCGGACGGTAAATTGTTTTGAGACGGAACCATCGCCCCTGCAATCGCAGCAATTGAAGGCCAATCAGACGACTGAGGACGACTGCCGTTGAAACCGGGAGGTAATTTTGCCCTTCCGGTCAGCATTATGTGATGCGCGGCTGAGTGGTCGTTGGACGAATGGGTCAACGACCGGCAGAGAGCCCAAAGATGGCTACGCTTCGCTAACATCGGCAAGTGTTCACATATTTCAATACCAACCGTGTTGGTAGCAATCGGTTTGAAATCACCGCGCACATCGTCCGGCGCATTAGGCTTCATATCGAAACTATCGTGCTGTCCTAGACCGCCCGATAGAAAGATAAAAATGACAGACTTGGGTGTATGAGAACTATTGCCACCCTCAGTGATGTCGGCAGCTCGCAATGCCTGCAAATGATTCGTGCCGAGACCCAGCAAGCTGATACTACCAGCTTGGATCGCCGCGCGTCGTGAGAATTGCGGATGGACAGCAGTTGTTGGCTTGTGAATCATGGCGTGGCCTCACTCAGTACTTCCCAAACGGTCACTCAGTCCCACGAGGGCCTTGGGCGATAAGCCGCCCGAGAACCGACAATTTTAACAGCGAACAGTTTGCCCGGGTCGGCTTCATCGGCCTTTCTTGGAACGACGGTCACTCCTTATTCCTCAGATAGCATAGCTTCATACTCTAACACAAGTGGGCGGTAGGCGTAGGCATTCAATACGGCGATCAAACCGCGGTCACTTGGATCTCTGGCGATGTCGCTGAGAGTATCGATTGCGTTATAAAGTTGCTCCATGGCTGTTTCAAGGTGCTCGATGGCAGAATCTTTGTCTCCCGACTCTTTCGCGATTGCCGCTTTGCGAAGCGATTGGACGCAACTGAGGTATTCCAGAACATACTCGCTCCGTTTGGCCCAGTAGAAAAGCAACTGTCGCGAACGTGGGTGGGCCGCATCGTGACTTCGATAAAGTTCAACCATCGCCTGGGTGTAGGATTGGTTCAGCTTTTCCCACCATTTGGGTGCAGGGCTAGCCCGATAGTGCTTCATCAGCATACCTTGAACTGGAAAGGCAAATCCGAGTTGATGCTGGTCGATCAATTCTGTCGCATCCTCCATATGCCCAAAAGCGAGCCAAAGACGATCGGCAACCGACTTTTTGCCAGTGATGTGAGTGAAAAGTTCTTGATGGGTGCTACGCGCTGTCGCGGACTGATCCCACGAACTCCGCGACAAGTAATGAACCGCCGGATCGAGTTCGGCAAGCATCCAGTATCGGGTCGAAAATCCTTGCCAATGCTGATTGCGAATCTCTGTCATGAGAGTTTCCAGGCGACGGGTTGTCGATTGGGACAGAATTCCCACATTGTCGTCCGCCAATGTCATGATCAGCTCGCGCGGTCCATGGTCGGCGGAAAGCAGAGATAGATAATTTCGATGTTTGGCCACACGACGGGCAGTGTAGTCGACAAAATTTAGCGTTGCTGTTCCGGATGGTAGAATTTTGTCAGCGTATGGATAGAGATCTGGGTCGATCGCAGTGATCACGAGCTCCACACGACTTCCGTCTGGCCGTACAAGCAATTGAGTATCTTTTAGCAGAGCATGCAAAAAGGCCAAGGTGACGATGTTTCCACGCAAAGATTGCACTCCACGCTGGCCCGATGCGATGAGTTTTCGCTTGGAAGCCTGTTGCATCAGGGTGGTGAGGTCTGGTGCTTGAGGTCCGATTCGGGTGGCCAGGATTCGCCATGCATCTTCCGCATACTCGTCCCATTCTGGAAACTCCGGCAGGGTCATGTAGAGACGGTCGAGATGGGGGTAAGTATCCAAATAGGCACGAATTTTCGCGGTGACCAGTTCTTGCAGAATAGGATCGTCAAATTTTTGCCCCGCTCCGGGACCTATCGACAATTGGTTGATCCCGCGGGCAGTCTTGGAGCCAGGAAGAATCTCAGCAAACTCACGGGGAAACTCCAGTGGTGAGATGGATACACCAACTGACATGCCAAGTCGGCGAGCTTCTGCAATGATTGCCTGCATGTGCTTTTTACCGGCAGCGGTCATCTCTTCATAGCTATTCAAACTGGCAAAATCAGGATTTTCAAAAACGGTGGCGCCAGCAAATGCTGTCCGTCCAGGTGCGTCGTGGGCGATCGGATATTTTTCTCCAAACCATAAGGTGCCGGTCTGCTTTTTTACGCCCCGGCATTGATAGTGGACGAACGGATGCCAAGGGTAGACCGACAGCATCAACCGATTGAATTTCATTTTTGCCAATTGGCGCAGCAGGCGTTGATGATCAATCAGTGGCCACGACTCCGGGCCGATCGCAAAGTCGTTGATGGTGCGCCAGGTGCGTGTACGCATTTGTGGTTCCATGACGACCTTAAAATCTTCAAGTTTGAGCCGAATGGGCGTTTCCGGATAGATGTCTTGGCGCAAGAGATAGCGCACGCCGAATTGGTACCCCAATTCATAAACGGCCCACAAGGTCGCGGCTGGACTTCCCCCGCCAACCATCAGTCCTGGGCGGTTACCAATGAAGATGCTTTTAAGAACGATGCCTTGATCAGTAATGGTCGGCCAATCTTTCCCGGACAGGGCTGGATTGGTGTCTGGATTACCGATGAGTACGATCGAGGACGCATCGTGTGGTACCGAGTTGGCAACAGACATATCGACATCAAAGAGACGCTCAAACTGAGTCACCAATTCGTCCGCAGCAAACTGATCCAACTCAGAAGCTTCCTCACCCACCACGACCACCACCCGTTCCGCTGCAATGGTACCTTCAACCAGTGATAGGCCTATCAAAAATACTAGTAAAGCGGTGAGTTGCCAACGTTTTGTCATGGAGTAAGCCTCAGGAATGATGATGTTTCAAATGGATCTATAGATCTGCAAAGCCAGTAATGTAAAAAAGGTCGGCTGAAAGATAATCGAGAAAAAAGGATTACCACGGAGTCACCGAGAACACGGGGAATTGTAAAACCAGTTTATTTCTCCGTGTTCTCGGTGACTTCGTGGTTGAATTTTTAGTATATATTTTTCTGAATGTGATATTGTAATTTGCCTGCTCGCACGGATGCCGTCACTTGGCTTCCTCGGAAAAACAGTAAAGCTTGGTTTGTGTGCGTACAAAGATTCGATCATCGGCGATTGCCGGTGTGGCGGTGCAGCTTTCTCCCATGTCGTTCTTGGCTAGCACTTTTAACTTGGGGCCTTGCTCGAGGACTGTCAGGAATCCATTTTCCCCCATCACATAAATTTTTCCATCGCCGGCAACTGGCGAAGCGTAGTAGTTGCCCAAATTGCCGATGCGTTTTTTCATCCAGAGGGTTGCACCAACTTGGGTGTCAAAACAGGCGGAAATTCCACCTTTTTTGACGACCAACAGTCGACCATTCACCACCAAGGGAGAAACAATATTGGACGGAACTTTGTAATCCAAATTCCACTGCAGATGGGTGGCAGTTACATCGCCCACGCCGCCCCCTCGCACTGCCTGAATGGTGCTGCCACCACCAGCCATGTTGGTTGCGGTTTGAAAAGCACGATCGATTTCTTCATCTACCAGAAAGCCATCTTGGTTCTTGTCGCCCTGGTCGAATTTTTCCCAAAAAGGTTCACCTACTTCAGATTTTTCGAGCCGCCCGTCTTGGTTGGTGTCTTTCCACTCCAAGAGTGCGAATTTCAGTACACGATTGGTATCGCCGTAACTTTGTAAGGACACATAAATCGTGTCGTCGACAACAGCCGGAGTGGTCATGATGGTGCGTAAGAGCGTGTTGCAAGTCCATCGCTCTTCGCCCGTTTTCGGGTTGTATCCTTTCAATTTTCCTGAACCGGCGACTACGATATCTTCACGCTGGCCAGCGCGGCAAATTACCGGTATGGAATACCCGGCCAACATTTCTGGTCGGTCCGTTTTCCACAGAACTTTTCCAGTTTGTTTGTCGAGTGCGAGAAGAAACGGAGAGAGGTCATCGTCTTGATTGAAAATCAGCATCTCATTGTGAACAATGGGCGAATGGGCTGCGCCCCAACCCATCAAGTACTGTGGTTTTGGGACTGATTGATTCCAGATCGTCTGACCGTCGGACAAGTCAAGCGCCATCAAGCCAAGTGTGCTGAAATAGACATAGACTCGTTGGCCATCAACTGCCGGGGTGGAAGAAGCCGGTGTATTGGGCGACATGATTGCTGGCAGTTCACCCGTTTCGAATTCTCTCCGCCAGAGTTCTTGGCCGCTGCTTGCGTCGAAACAAAAGACGGCGAATTTTTCATTATCAAGCATTGCCGTCGCGCAGACTTTACCTTGCGACACGACCGGACACGCGATCCCTTCTCCCAAATTTGCCGACCAAAGTACCTTGTCTTGGTAGGAAAATTCTATCGGCAGATTCCTGCTTTCCAGAGAAAGGCCAGTAGAGTTCGGGCCACGAAATTGGGGCCATTGCTCGGCATTGGCCTCTACTTGCACGAAACAAAAAAGCAACAACAGTAAGAAATTTCGGACCATCATAGGTTCCACTTGGTAATATTTATTCGTTGAATACGAAAATGGTAATCATTACGCAGGTAACTGTTAGCATGTTTTTACAGTGACTTAATCGATGGGTTATCACAAACGACCAAGCGTGGCGGTATAAACTATTAGCGTCTATTAGCGTTCATTAGTGGTTTTTCTGATACAGTTAGTTCGACTTTTGCACTTTTTTATGCTGGCAAATTGGACATTGCAACGGTAAGTCAACGCTATTTTAGCTACACATCCCCCTAGCAACTCTTTACCAGCGAATAATCACCACGAAGGACACGAAGACAGGTGCGAACAGGAACTTTTCACAATATGACAAGTAGTCGAGCGTTTCTTGTCCCCCAGTGTATTGCAAAGTGGCTATGCTTCTTTCCTTCGTGCTCTTCGTGTCCTTCGTGGTGTAATTGTTGTAACCAGAGGGTTTTTGTTAATTCTGGGTTTTGATTGGGGTGTCAATAATATCTCGCCCTACTAATTTCCCAGTTATTTTCGTTGATATAGATCTCTGATAAGTGCAAAACACGAAGTTAGGTGCCGCTAATAAACGCTAATAACTCAGGTTGATAAATGGAGGTGGATGCTTATGAAAGTCATAAGTGGTTGTTTTGTATCGGGTAAAGGTACTACTGGTAACTTTTTGGCGAGTCGTAGTGGCATCAATGGTTGAACAAAAATTCATTACGATTGAGTAACACCCAGCAAATATCCTCTAATCCGACCTGGCGACCCATGGGTAGCTTGCGCTTGGTTAACTCTGTCCGCTTACCTTCCATGTCGGCAATGCTTTTCTTGGTTTCTTTCGACAGTTGCTCTTCGACTTTTTGATCGCTCAATTGAATCGATGGGCCCAATTTATCGACTAGGTACTTTTGCACTTCGTCCCGTTGTTCTGTGGAGAGTGCCAAGGAAATTTTTACATCGGCGCGGATGGGTTCTGGCACTGTTTCTAGTCTGGCGTCCAGTAACTTGCTTCGCATATCGGCACGCAGTGTCTCTATCGAGGCATTGATTTGTTCGATCTGAGCATCGAGCTGTCGGTTTAGTTTTGTCACTTCCACTTCCTTAGCCGCAATATGCTTCAAGCTCGACTGCAATTCCTCTTCCGAGGGGTGCCGTGAGAAAGCGGCCAAATGCAAATCAGACAGGATCTGCTCATTGGTTTTTCCGCTCTCAAGTAATTTGCGAAAACGATTGTTGGCGTCACGAACTTTATCGTAGATCAGTTCCCCGTTGAGTAATTGGATCGCCATGCCAAGATTCGAATCTCCACTCCGTTCACATTGGCATACTGTTTGACGGCCCGGCTGGCCCATCGCCTTCAGGAATTCATGATTCACCAGGTCTGGCGCTGGTAGTTGAGTAGCCTTGGTACCCGGAGGGAGCGCACTAAAATTTGTGGGAATATCTGTGACATAGCAAATGGCATCAAGCAATTGCTCTGCGCCTAACAGCTTGGGCCAGCGGTGGGAAAAATACCTTGAGTCGTCATGGTTGAATGGGTTGCTGCGAACCGATGCCTGGTAGGTGCGGCTGTTGAGAATGGTTCGTATCATATGTTTGTTGTCAAAATGGTTGGTAGTAAAATCCTTTGCCAGTGCTTCGAGCAATGCAGCGTTGGATGGCGGATTCGATTCACGGAAGTCATCAGGCGGGTCGACGATGCCACGGCCAAGCAAGTAGCTCCAGAGTCGGTTAACGGCCATTTTTGCGAAGAATGGATTGTCAGGTTGAGTGAGCCATTCGACGAACGGTGTACGTCGGTCAAGTCGATCGATATCTTTTGTTGCCTCATCGACTTCCTCTTCGATTTCTCCAATGTTGGGCAACCATGGCGACATGGTCAGGCTTGTGCGTGGTTGAGTTACCTCGCCCGCAGGGGCAGACCAAATAAACAGTTCACCAGTACGCCGAGTTTTTTTACGTTGGATACGATTAAAAAAAGCACCCAAACCGTAATAATTATCTTGTGTCCACCGCTCAAACGGATGATTGTGACACTTGGCGCAGGTCAAGCGGGCGCCGAGGAAAACTTGCGAAATAGTTTCTACGCATTGATTCATATTTCCCGCTGCACGGTAAAAATTGGCAGCCGGATTTACTAGAGTACTGCCCGAAGCGGTAAGTAACTGCCGGGCAAACTCGTCGTAGGGCATATTCGAATGTAAAGCCCGCTGCACCCATCGGTGGTATTTGTGAACCCCTTCCACGCCGAGTTGGTCACTGGTCATCTTTAGCAGATCTCCCCATCGCAAGGCCCAAAATTTTGCGTACTCAGGACGTTCGAGCAAGCGATCGACTAACGCTCGGCGTTTCTCTTGGGAAGGATCGTGCAGAAATTGTTCGACTTCATCGACAGTAGGTAAAATACCGGTAACGTCGAGGGTTGCGCGGCGTATGAATGTTTCATCCGAGCAAAGATCTGACGGTAAATACTGTAGCTGTTTGAGCTTGGCATGGACCAATTTATCGATGTAATTATTTTCAGGTGGTTCACTCCATTCGTATCCCTCGATATCTTTGACAAAGGTCAAAGAGGTCGACTCGATGAACTCAAGGTACCGTACGAGTATCGCCGCTTCGCCCCGATCGTGGCCTACCACCAGCCCATGTTCATTTACGGTGGCCACTTCCGAGTCAGAACTGGAATAGACGGCCATCTCGGTCACATCGCGAATCGATCCATCGGAAAATTTGGCTAGAATACAGAGCGTCTGTGTGTGTGCAGGCTGCTTCAGAACGCGCCCCGTCGATGGGAGCACTTCAATGCCCAGGCAACGTGGCGCATCTTGCCTGTCCGTCTGGCAACCTTCAGCTATCCAGTCACGTAGCACCTGATAGGCCGGATCGTGTGGGTGGAGTTGTACGCCCCCACCATGTGGCACTTTCATCATTGGTTTGAGCAGCAACAGGCTCCGTTCCGGATCGAGTCGGTTGGTACGACGTCCATATTCCTCACGGATCAAAGTAAGTTTGTCCAGTTGGGCGTCAAACGCACGTAGCGACAGACGAAATCCACCTTTGCCGCTGGGTGATCCATGGCACGCTCCCGCATTGCAACCCTGCTTCGACAGCGCTGGCAAGGTATCGTATTGAAACGAGGTGAGTTGAGGTACCGTTTGGCCAGTTACCGAAATGTTTGCCTGCGTTTGCTTGCCAGACACATCGACTGTGATTGTTACTTTGCCATCGGTACGCGGTTGAATGATCCCATTTGCGACAATCGCTACTTCGGGTGCACTAGAAGTGAATTGAGCGACAGGAGTTAGATCTTGTAGTTCTCCATTCTCCAAAATCCCGGTGACCAGCAAATGCAACCGTTCCCGCACCCCGTTGAGTTGGAACTCCGTGGGAGTTACTTCGATACGCTGAAGATTGCCAGTTTCGACCGGCAGGAGCTCACTCTCACCGGCACAAACTTCTACAATCATCAGCGCAGCGAGCAAACCGCTTGTGATGAACCAATATTTATGGGTTTCGAGAAAATACATGGATATAAAACCATCGCCCTAGGTTCTTCGTGAATAAATTATTCGGTTTCCGGTTGTTCAGATTTTGACGCAACAATTTGGAAAGGAACTTCCTGCACGTCGACCTGTCCACGGCCCTGGTGCTCTCCGATGCTGACGAATAGCAATCTGGTTTCGCCCACGGTTGCACTAGGATCTCCTGCAATGGTCACTGTGATCTTGTTTTTTTCCGTTTTCACCGATGCTTGAAAGCCGGGCGGTAAACCTTCTGTGTAAACGGCCAATTGCC
>JBDOMT010000021.1:0-35112 GCA_039831705.1 Pirellulales bacterium
TTTTTCAAGCCGGCCAAAAAAATGGGGCGTCCTCCGTTGCACTCGCTGCGCTCGTTCCACTACGAACGCCCCATTTTTCCCCTTGCTGCTGAAACAGCTTTTACAGAAACTACGTTACACTACCAGAAAACAGAGACAACAGAGAGTAACTTTCTCTGTTCCCTTATGTTCAAATGAATTCAGAGATGGACTATTTTATAATTGACAGTGGTGTTTCGCGGAATATTTGAGGGTTTTGGGGTTATAGGATAGGTTCTAAGTTCGACTTTTGCATTTTTCCATGCTGGCAAATTGGACGGTGCGATTTAGGTTAACGCGATTTTGGCTACACATCCTCCCTAACAACTCTCTACCAGCGAATAATCACCACGAAGGACACGAAGAACAGGTATAAATAGAGGCTTTTCACGACTTTACTGAGTCGTCGAACGCTTCTTGTTTCTCCGTGGTTAGCAAAGTGGTTATCCTTCTCTTTCCTTCGTGTTCTTCGTGGTTTTCGTGGTCTTATTGTTGCAGTTTGAGGGTTTTTGTAACTCCTGCATTTCTATTGGGGTGTTTAAAATATCTCGCACTAACCCTTTTCCAGGGATTATCTTTGAAATGGTTTCTAAAAAGTGCATAACCTGAACTAAGTAAAATTATGAACATCGATGAAGTGGCGAATCATCTTGGGATGCATTGGGGGGTATCCCCCCAAACCCCCTGTGTTTTTGTTTGGTCCCCCCATTGACAGTTTTTGAAATCCAGCTTGTAAGGATGAAAGTGGTTGTAACGCCAGGCAATTGACTTGTGCAAAACACAACCTATATTTCTTCACTTACAAAATGCTTGACTCCCCGTAATACGTATGTCTCTTCTTATAAAAAAGAGATGTGCACATTTTGCTCAGCAAAGTGAGCATGTCTCCGGGAGTCTTATTCGATGCTTGGTTCGGTTGAATTCAGTGGACTGTCGTCAGCGCAAATCGGTGCTCTGAATCGACTGCGCGAACTGAGTGGATCGATTGAGAAGAATACCGAGCGTCTGACCACACTCAAACGGATCAACTCCGCCAAAGATGATCCTTCCGGCCTGGTTCAGGTTTCACAGTTGGAATCCGAACTCATTGGCGCCGAGGCGGCCTTGGGAGGAATCACGCAGGCGAATTCGTTGCTGAGTACGGCCGATTCCGCAGCAGGAGATATTCTGACCCAACTGCAGGCAGCGCGAACTTTGGCGCTGGCCGCCGCTGACAGTTCGATCAGCGCCAAAGACCTGGCAGCCAAACAACTTGAATTGGACTCGGTGATCACAAGCATCGCCCAGCTATCCCGCGTAGAATACGGCTCCCGCCGATTGCTGGACGGTTCGACCAGTTTTTCCACCAGCGGTGTCAATTCGGCTCAAATTAGTGGGGTAACTGTTACCAAGAAAAAGTCTGCCGACAATGTGGCCATCGCAATCAACGTCTCACAGGTAGCCTTACAGGCGACCGATACTTACGACAACTCCACTCCCCTGGCAGCCGATGCCACCATCACACTGTCCGGATCACGAGGCAGTTCGACGATCACGCTCAGTTCCGGCGCCACGACCCAAAATATCGTAGACGCGGTCAACGCCGAAACCTACCTCACCGGCATCACCACAGCGGTCAATGGTGCCGACGTAGATTTCACCAGTACCGAGTATGGCTCGGCAGCCACAATCAAAATTGATGTGGTGTCCGGTACGTTTGTCACTACGGGAAGCAACAGTGTCCAGGGGACTGACACTTTAGCCACGGTCAACGGCAAATCGGTGGTGGGCAATGGTACTACGTTGCGCGTAGTTTCGTCTGCGTATGGAATTGATGTCGAACTGGCCCCCGGGGTGTCAGGCAATTTGACCTCGTTTAATATCACCGGTGAAGGCCTTCAGTTTGTCATCGGTACGTCCGCTACCGACACTGCCCGATTTGGTGCACCTCGCCTGACGACCAGTAGTCTTGGCAATGGCACGGGCAAGATCTACTCACTGCAAAGCGACGGCACTAATTCGCTATCCGGCGGCAATGCGGCGACCGCAGTTCAAATCATCGACGATGCCATTTCCCAAACCACCCAAGCACAAACCCTCATCGGTTCGTTTCAGAAACATACGCTCGATTCTGCCTCCAGTTTGTTGACCAGTATTCAAAAAAACACGACCACCGCCCTTTCAGCAATTCAAGATGTCGACATCGGGTTGGAAACTGCCCTGCTCGCCAACAATCAACTCCTACAGCAGGCGACCTTGGAGTCGCTAAAAATAAGCACTTTGAATAAGAGTAGCGTTCTAAATACTTTGAAAACCATTGCCGCACGATTTTAGGCTGTCGGTTTAACCAAATCACAATTCTCATCACTGCATAGTACTTTTCGATTTTTTAATCTTATCGTAATCGAGACGCATCATGTCACCTCATTGAAACCTACTTAACCGATGCTCCGGTCGCAACTGAAGGTTGCGCCCGAATAGCCACTTGTCGTACTTGTTTTCATCGTGTCGCGTACCGTAGCGCGTATCGTACTTGTCACTCCTTTTCACAACCCTTTTCTTTAGCAGTTCGTTAACACCCTTGTGGGCGGCCCTGCGCGCTCATCAAAACTCGTCTATTGCAAATTTTCTGACCTGGTGCCATGTGGGCAGAACCACGAATTCCGTCGTTTGCGGGGGATTTTGTGCGAATTACCCCATTGAGTACAGGCAAATGATTCGTGACTTTTCTATAAGGAATGCGCCATGTCTGCACGACTTGCCTACCTGGAAACCCAAGTACTCACTGCTTCTCCGCCAAAACTGCGACACTTACTTATCCAAGTCGCCTTGCGGACAGCCCAGAAAAGCCTGCAACATTGGACCAACCCACTTACCGAGGAGACGTCCCAAGCTTTGACCCAATTACGGCAGGTACTCATCCAACTGTTGACCTCTCTTAACGAGGGAGAAGATGAGCCTAAATGTAATCTGCAAAGGGTCTACCTGTATCTATTTCAAACCGTCACGCAGGCCCAACTATCAGGAAATATAGAAAAAATCCGCGATGTAGTGAAAGTATTGGAAGTGGAAAACAACACTTGGCGGGTTCTGGCAGACCGATATGCTCATCGCAAAGTTGATGACCAGACATTCCAACCAACAAACGACTGTCCAAAAAGTTCACCAAAATCCTCACCTTGCATGGGCTATGCTCAAGATCACAAAACGGTTACGCCTTCTGAAGGCCTTTGTTTAGTGGCTTAGTACTTCAGCGCAGAGTTGAGAGGGTAAGACTTTTTCAGAAAACCGCTAATTAACACTACTGAGCGGTTCTTTTTTAACTTAACCCTGAGCAGTAGTATTAGGGACAGCAGAAAAATGACTTACTGACTTTCAATGGCGGTCCCTTAGCTAACTTTATCCGCTGGAGCTGCTGTTGACTCGGCCTTAGCTTGAGGGCCGCCCGATAGCCATTCCGACATTGTTTGCACGATGACGTAGAAAACGGGTACTAAAAAGATACCCAATACCGTCGAAGCACTCATACCGCCAAAGACAGCCGTGCCCAAGGCGCGGCGTGAGGCAGAACCAGCGCCACTGGCGATGACCAGCGGAATGACGCCCAGGATAAACGAAAACGCGGTCATTAAGATGGCACGGAAACGAAGGCGAGACGCTTCGAGGGCCGCTTCGACGATGGAAAGGCCCCCTTCTTCATGTCGTTCCTTGGCAAACTCCACGATCAGAATGGCTACTTTGGCTGACAAGCCAATCAACAACACCAAGCCGATCTGCGTATAGATATTGTTGTCATAGCTGCGCGCCCAGGTCGCCACCAGGGCTCCCAAAATGGCCAGGGGAACGGAAAAAAGAACCGCGAGCGGAATGGACCAGCTCTCGTACTGAGCAGCGAGAAACAGATACACGAACAAAATGGCCATGGTAAAGATAATCGGTGTTTGGCTACCCGCTTTGAGCTGCTGAAAGATCGTGCCCGACCACTGGTAGCCCATTGCCGCAGGCATTGATCGGGTGGCCAGGGCATCCATTGCGGTCACCGCCTGGCCTTCACTGTAGCCGGGCGCTCCCTCACCGGTAATGGTTGCCGAAGGGTACGCGTTGAACCGGTAGACCGTTTTCGGGCCGGCCGTATCCCGCACTGAAATCAGGGTGCCAAGGGGTACCATCTCACCAGCCGCGTTGCGAACCCGCAGTCGACCAATATCTTCAACCTGGCTGCGAAAACGGGCAGCCGCCTGAATCAGCACCTTGTAGGTGCGACCGAATTTATTGAAGTCGTTCACGTAAGCCGATCCGAGCGCAGCCTGCAGGGTGCTGAAGATCGATTGCAGCGGTACGTTCATTTTTTTGGCTTTGACCCGATCGACATCGACAAACAACTGGGGTACCTGGGCCCGAAAGTTGTTGTTCATACGATTGAGCACCGGATCCTGGTTGCCTGCCTGCACGATGTCGTTGGCAACAGCTTCCAATTGCACTACCCCTGCAGCACCCCGATCCTGCAGTTGGAATTCAAAGCCACCCGCCTGTCCCAGGCCGGTGATGGGCGGTGGCGGAAAGGCCAGACAAATGGCCTGCTGGATCTTGTTGAATTTTTCTTGCAGGCTACGGACGATGGCAAATGCATGCTCGCTTGGGTCGGGCCGTTGCTCCCACGGTTTGAGTACTACGAACAGAGTGCTGGCGTTGGTGGTGGCCAGGCTGTCCAGGGCCGCATACCCGGCAATGCCAATCACATCGGCGACACCGGGTGTCTCCCGGGCTATTTTCGTGATTTCATCGGTGACCTGTTGGCTCCGCTCAAGGGTGGCTCCGTCGGGGAGCTGGGCATTGACAATGACATAACCCTGATCCTCATTGGGCAAAAAGCCGCCCGGAATGAGCCCGAACAGATAGACCATCAGTGCCACCATGCCGACAAATAACATTCCACTGACCAGCGTATGGCGGACCATAACTCCCACGATTTTCTGGTAGATTCCGGTGGAAAAATCCATTCCTTTATTAAACGCAGTGAACAGCAACCCTCGCTTTTTAGGAGAAGGCCGCAACAACACGCCACACAGGGCCGGGCTGAGGGTTAACGCGTTGATCGAGGAGATCACCGTGGCCGTGGCAATCGTCAGGGCGAACTGGCTGTAGAGTCTTCCGGTGATGCCACCCATCATGGCAGTCGGCACAAACACGGCCAGCAACACCAGCGTGGTGGCAATGACCGGTCCGGTCACCTGCAGCATGCTCTTGGCGGTCGCCTCTTTGGCGGACAGACCTTCGTCGTCAATAATGCGCAAGGTATTCTCAACCACGACAATCGCATCGTCGACAACGATACCAATCACCAGCACGATGCCAAACAGAGAGATGGTATTGATCGAAATACCCATCAGCATCATCACGCCGAAGGTGCCAATCAGCGAAACAGGAATGGTCGCGGCCGGAATCAGCGTAGTGCGGAAGTCTTGCAAGAACACATAGACCGTGAAGACCACAAGTACCACAGCGACAAACAGTGTTTCGACCACATCGGCGATCGAAGCGCGAACGAACATCGTCGTATCGTAGGCAATTTGGTAGTCGAGGCCCTTGGGAAAACTCTTTTTTAGCCGTACCATCTCGGCTTGAATACCGTCGGCAATGTTCAGGGAATTCGCGCCCGGGAGTTGATAGATTGCCAGTGCAATCGAGGGGGCCTGATTCAGTTCGACCGACCAATTGTAGCTCTGAGCACCCAATTCCACCTCGGCAATGTCGCGCATCCGTACAGCCCGCCCGCCCTCGCCCACCTTGACAATCATGTCGGCGAATTCTTCCGGGTCGGTCAGGCGGCCCAGCGTGCTAACGGTGTACTGAAATTGCTGGCCTGGCGCGGCCGGTTCGCCACCGATTTGCCCGGCAGCCACCTGAACATTCTGTTCGCTGATCGCCTCGACCACATCCATGGTGGTGAGGCCAACCGCCATCAGTCGGTTGGGATCGATCCAGAAGCGAATCCCGTAGTCCCTGGCCCCCATCACATCGACCTTGCCAACACCCGGAATTCGGGCCAGCACATCCTTGACCTGGGCCGAAGCGTAGTTGCTGATCACCAATTCGTCGTTAAAGTACTTTCCGGTCTGGGGATCTTTGTCCGAAATCATGTTGACCATCAACACCATAGCGGTCGACCGCTTCTCGGTTTTGACACCCTCCTGCTTCACCTCTTCGGGCAGTTTCGGCTGGGCGATGGAGACTCGGTTTTGCACCAGTACCGTGGCCATGTCGATGTCGGTGCCAACTGCGAAGGTGACCGTGAGTTCGTATTTACCATCGTCCGAACTCTTGGACGACATGTAAATCATGTCTTCGACCCCGTTGACCTCTTCTTCGATAACCTGGGCAACCGTCTGCGCAACCACCTGAGCGCTGGCACCCCGGTAGGTAGTCGATACGGAAACCGTGGGAGGCGTGATATCGGGAGTCTGCTCAATCGGCAAGATCGGAATAGTAATGCCGCCGGCAATGACGATTACGATCGATACGACCGAAGCGAAGATCGGATGGTAGATGAAAAAGCGGCTGAACATGGGTGCGTCGCTAGGTATCTTTCTGCAGGATTACTACCGTCATCTTCAGGAAACGGGCGATTATTGTGGAGTTTCTTTATGTGAGCATTTTAGTAGTACTGAGCCACGTAGGTGAGCGATAACACGCATAAATCTTACCATGACATTTAATTGCGACCAATAAATTCCACCACGAAGAACACGAAGAGCACGAAGGAAATTAAGAGGATTCAGGAGAATATTTTGGATCCTGATTTTGAAGCCTGGAGAAATTGAGAGTCGTACCCATCCTCGAAGTTTCAGTTTTTCAACCCTTCGTGTCCTTCGTGCTCTTCGTGGTAATACTTTGTTGTTAAGCTGTTGTTTGGCAAATACTTAACCGTGCTAGCGCTGGCGTATGCTAGGGGGTCGGCACTTGCTCTTCCTCTTGTGGGTTCTCTTGCACAGCCTCATCTTTGGATTCAGCCACTTCCTGCTCAGCTCTAACAGGCCCTTTCTCTGCTCTGACAGGTAAGCCTGGTCGGGCCCGCTGTAGCCCTTCAACGATGTAGGTGTCCTCTGCAGTCAGGCCTTCCTGGATGACTCGCAGGTTATCTTGCATGGACCCCAGTTCGACATACCGTAGTTCCACCAGATTATCTTTGCCGATGACCAGCACGTATTTGCCACTCATGTCGGTACCGATGGCCCGTTCTTCCACCAGCACGGCATTCGGGCGGACCTTTCGGGGAACCCGCAGGCGGGCAAACATGCCGGGAGTCAGTTTCAGGTCTGAGTTAGGAAATGTTCCGCGCACCAAGATGGTTCCTGTGCCGGAGTCGATTTCGTTGTCGAGGAAATCGATCGCACCTGCGAACGGAAAATCCTTATCGTTTTGCCTGCCCAGAAAAATGGGCGTATCTTCTTCGGTGTCTCTCTTGCGAGTACCACCGCGCTGGTCAAGGATTTTAAGATACGTCCTCTCATTCAGGTCGAAGTAGGCGTGAATCGGGTCGAGGCGAATCACATTGGCTAGCAAAGTCTTTTGGATTCCACCGACCAAGTTACCTGCGTCGACCAGGTTACGATCGATACGGCCTTCGATCGGCGAGTGGATGGTGGTGTAGTCGAGCTGAATCTGGGCCTCCTCGACCTGGGCTTCGGCGCCGGAGATGGCCGCCTCCGCCTGGCTGAGTTCCGCAATCATGACATCCAGTTCTTGTTGGCTGATCGCCCGTTTATCAATCAATTGACGGCCACGGGCAATATTGGCCTGAGCCAGCTTAAGCGCTGCCTGGTGCGATTCCAAATTAGCCTGAGCACTATGGAGGATGGCCTGAAATGGCCGCTGTTCGATAACAAACAGCAACTGATTTTGGGTGATGTCGTCGGAATCTTCAAATAATTTTTGTTCGAGGTAACCTTGCACACGAGCGCGTATTTCCACCCGTTCGACCGCTTCGGTTCGTCCGGTAAACTCAAAGAAAAGCTGGACGTCTTTTTGGATCGGGTGGGCAACCGTCACCTTTGGTGGCTCTGGCGGAGGTGCGGAGACCGGCTTGGAACAGCCCCAGAGAGTCAACAACAGGCCGGCAGATGAAAACAGGCGGATCATAGGAGTCATGGTAATCGCTTACTGTCTAGCTGGCCAGCAGAAAAATGCGGGCTAATCCCTCTTCCGCAAGTATTCACGGCTTGCTTTTTCCAACAGTCGTCGCTCGCCGCGGGAGAGGCTATCCTGGCCCTCGGCTTGAATTTTTCTCAGGATGGCATCTACCTGCTCGTTCAACTGTTGCTGGCGGTCAGACTGATCTTCTGGACCTGCGCTGAAGGAGTCGTCATAGTTCCCTCGACTTTGAGGATCGTGAACACTCAGTCGGGGTTTTCCAGGAGCAGGCAGCTTGGAAAAGAAGTTCGTGAGCCAGCGTCCAGGTGACCAGCCGGTGAAATAGTAAGCCAATGCAAATGCGGCCCCCCCCAAATGCGCGGTGAAGGCGACGTTGCTGCCGGTCTGATGGGTGGCTCCAAACAGATCACTGAGCACGATGAAGGCAGCCAGCACCCACATCGGAATGGGGATGACAAAATAGAGCAGGACTTTTTGATGAGGAAAATTCAGCGCGTAGAGAATTAACACCCCCACCACCCCGCCCGATGCACCCAACACCACTCCACCTTGATTGCCAAAGGCCGAAGCCGATATCGTCCAGACCACACCGGCAATAATGATAGCCGAAAGATAAAAGCTCAAAAATTCCTGACGGCCGTAACGCTGCTCCACCTGGCGGCCGAACATCCACAGACCAAACATGTTCAGCAGAATATGCTCGATTCCTCCCGGGTCGTGCAATAGTCCGTAGGTCAGCAACCGATAGGCCATCCATGGTTGCATGTACCAATGGTCATACAACACCAATGCTGCTGTGAAGGGGGTCTTCAAAAACAATTGCAACAGATAGACGCCTGCCGTCACTAATACAATTTGTGTGGCCATCGTCCGTGGACCGCCCAAATGGAATCCTGGCTGAGGCTGGTAGGCATAGTCACGGTTGTCGAATCCCATGGCAGCAGATTGAGTGTGTAGGGTTGAGAGTTGAGTGTTGAGAAGTCCGAACCTTCATGAGAAGGACTTCGCAGCTCCGGTCAGGATACCGGGTGAAGGTCTGTGAGGAAAGGGTTAAGTCCTTTCGTGGCAAGGCATGTGAGGTTTGCGACCGCAGTCGTGTTTTGTACACGTTGAGAATCGCGGGCCGAAACATAACGCAGCCACGGAAGGGCTTGGACGCCATAGCAGAAACGGGTGAAATATGCGGGCTAAGGCCCTTGCAGCAAAGGTTCGCTACTCGAAGCAGGAGCTAGCTGATCGATTTGCCCTTTCAAGGCCATTTGCTCGGCCACATATTGATTGGCCAGCCGGATATTGGAGGCCAATTTATGATCCAGGGCCGTAGTCGCCTGAGCGAGTAGATGCTGGATTTGGGTAAGCAGTGCTTCGATCGCGGCGCGGTCCGCACGCATACCGGCCAAATCTTGACTTAACACCTGCTGCTGCTGCACGTGCAGTTGGCCCAATTCCTTGGCACTGGCCAAAGCAGCCTGCAATTTTTTATTGTCAGCCGTAAGCGCCTTGGCTGCAGCAATCCGTTCCACCTGCACCCGGGCCAATTCACTAATGAGCGGAGCATAATCTCGTAATGGACGGTCGTATTTGGAAGTGTGCTCCTGTTGGTTGGTCGCTTCGGGACCAACTCGATTTCCTTCGTCGTCAAACCAGGCGATGTGCCAAGGATCGTCGTCCACGGTAGCAGGAGTTCCGTCACGAATATATTCTTCGACCGTTGCCTCGGGCAACCAATGTCTCAATTGCTCTTCTGTTAAACTGGCAAACAGTTCGTGTTGATCGATGGGCATCGATTCATGCAGGTTCCATGGTCCTTCGCTGCGCGACAAGCGTTCGCCTGCCAATGGGTCAAGTGTGTGAATCGGAACAAGCACCACGCCGCCATCGGTGTCACCCTGCACCCGAAATTCACCCAGGTACTGACGGCCTTCCAGCGGATTGGACGCCATGGGATTGCCCGCTTCAAACACATAGAGAATACTATCTTTGGCCAAACCGTGGGGCGTGGGAGCAGAAATGGTCACTTCCACCTGGCCATTTTCACCCGGAGCACCCGCCGGTTGAACTCCGCGCCAAACTTTACCCCGCAGGCGAGTCAGTAAGTGCATCCGGTGGGTCAATTCATTGATGCCCGGCATCGTTCCGGCAACATCCTCCGCAGTCATTTCAAGCTGCGGAGATTCGGCAGGCAAGGCTTTGCGCTTCAAAGATTCATCGTTGGTGCCACGCTGAAGTGCACCAATACGCGATTGAAGATTGGCCAACTCCGTCTGATTCTTAGCGATATTCGAGCGCAAATTACGATGGATACGCATGGTATCCGCAGCCAAGATCGCATAGCCGGTCGCCGTCAAAAACAGGCCCAGCGCCAGCACCACCTGACCCCAGTGCCAATTCTTGGTACTCAGCCAAGTTGCCACCAAAGCCAACAGAACGACCACCGCCAGCACAATTTGGATCACCAGAGCCAAGGGGATTTCCTTCTATTTGTCGACATTTTTATAAGAACTCGTATTATTCGATCGTAAATCGCCCCGATCGGAGCGTCAAGTTTTAACCCCTGAGAAATGACATCTGACGCCTTTTTAAGCCTTACAATCCAATCCTGGTGAATTCTGCGCCCCAAAAAGGCGGGTCCAAAATGAAATCAGACGTCATTTCTCCCAAGTGCCTCCAGCAACCGATCGAGCATCTCGGGAGTATGGTGATAACAGAGGCTCAAACGCAATAGCGACTGGCCCACAGGTACCGATGGTGGTCGAATACCAGGTACCAGCAAGCCTCGCTCACGTAAAGCAAGAGCCAAATCCATGGTCTGCGTGGGAGAGCCAATCATGATCGGTATGATTTGGCTGGTCGAAAAGCCCGTATTCCAGCCTTGTGCGTGCAGACGCTCCCGCAGCTGATGTGCCTGTCGTAGTACCGTCTGACGCCGCTCAGGTTCTTGATCGATGATCTCCAACGCGGTCAGGGCAGCCGCACTGACAGAGGCCGGCTGAGCTGTCGAGTAAACATAACTTCGAGCCCGATTGGCCAGCCAGTCAATCAACTTGCGCGAACCGCAGACAAAGCCTCCCGCAGCACCCAACGCTTTACTGAGGGTGCCGACCCTGAGAGAAACATGCTGTTTTAATTGTGGCGTCTCCGCCAACAAATGCTCCACGGCACCGTGCCCCCGAGCACCGAAAACTCCCGTTGCGTGAGCCTCGTCCAACATCAGCATGGCTTGGTGCTGCTGGGCGAGGCGAGCCAATTGAACCAAAGGTGCCAAATCACCATCCATACTGAAAAGCGTGTCAGAAATAATCAGTCGACGACGAAAATGGGAGCCTTGAAGAAGCTGTTGTTCCAGGGCTTTCATGTCGGCATGGGGATAGACACATTTATGAGCACCCGAAAGTCGACAACCGTCGATGATGCTGGCATGGTTGTTGGCATCTCCGAAAATTGCATCTCTTCGGTCGACCAGTGTGGGGATGATTCCCGCATTGGCCGCAAAGCCTGAGGGGAACAAGAGGGCTGCCTCCGTTTGTTCCCACTCTGCCAGACGACATTCTAGCTTTTCGTGGACATCGGCGCGGCCAATGACCAAGGGACTGGCTCCCCGCCCCACCCCGAAATGGCGGGCTGCCGCAGTTGCCGCCTCGATCAACCGGGGATCGGCGGCCAGACTGAGGTAATCGTTGCAGGCGAAATTCACCAATTGCCGGCCTGCAAGGGTAATAACTGCACCTTGTTCACCAATCGGAGGTGGCAAGGAGCGGCGCAAATGGGTCTCCTCAAGTTGAGCCAGGTCGTCGTCGATCCAACTGAGGGGGTCCATGTGGCTCATTGAAGGGTGGTGAATTGACAATTGTATCGGACAGCGGAACAATTTAAGTACGACAGACCGCAACTTACAGATCAGGGAACTTTTATCCGATCAGCCGCGTCTGAATTGTAACAGAGAACCGTGTGAGCAAAAACGCAATCAGCGCTGAACTACCTCAGAGGGATGATCCTTCCTACGAATCCCGACTGGTAGCGGCAGTGATTGCGGGTGACACGGAAGCTTATGGCACCTTGATTGAACCCTACCAAGACCGATTGTACCACGCACTGCGGGGGATTCTCGGTTCGCACGAAGATGCCCGCGATGTGGTGCAAGATGCGTTGGTTCAGGCCTATCGAAAACTGAATTCCTTTCGCGCCGAGTCGCGATTTTACACCTGGCTGTATCGTATCGCAATGAATTTGGCGTTGAGTACGCGGCGGCGCAAAAGGCCGACCCTGTCGATAGAGCAAGCCCGAGAGCAAGCGGGCAGTGAACCGGCCGCCCAGTGGGTAGGGCCAGAAGAATTGGCAATGCGGCAAGAGCAAATCGATCAACTGTGGACCGCACTGGACCAGCTACCACACCAAACCCGGGAGATTCTGGTTTTGCGAGAATTGGAAGGTTGCGACTACGAAACGATTGGTGAAATTTTGAAATTGCCGCTGGGCACCGTGCGGAGCCGATTGTTTCGCGCTCGATCACAGTTGCGTGTGCAATTGCAAAACGTGTTGTCCGATGGGAGTGTTTGACCCATGAACCATGATGATAGTAAGCCACGGGATGATCGGCTCGAAGAACCTGGGGATCACGATCCTCAGCTAGATGAATTACTCAGTGCCTATGTCGATGGCGAGTTGACGGGACCTGAGTTGGCAAAAGTTGAATTGCGTCTGCAACAAGATACAAACGCCAGAGAGTGGGTAGCCGAAGTACAGCAGCTATCCCGCCTCATGCAATCGTTGCCACGCAAATCCCCAGGCCCCGAATTACGCAGTCAAATACTCAGACAGGTGGCACAGGAGCAGGCCTTGAGTACCGGAAATCCACTTGCCAGTCCGGGATCCAGCAGTGCCAGTGAGCCACCTAGTACGTTGCGCCGCTGGCTGTGGCCCGGGCTGGCCATTGCTGCGGCCTTGCTCCTGATGTTCCTGCAGTCCAATCAGCCGGAAGTGGATAGACGGGTTGCAGGGAGGAGCGAGGAGCGAGAGGCGAAGATCGAGGAGCGAGGAGCGAGGAGCGAAGAAGGAGAGTTGATGATTGCAAATAAGCCTGCAGCTAAGATTATTCCTTTGCCGACTTCCGGGGAACTGGTGGATTCTCTGCAACTGGCGGAAGATTCAGCGCCGTTGGCAAAAGGTCAGGCGAAGGTCGTGCCTCGGGGCCGGCCCAGTTCCCCAGCAAGTCCTGCATCTGACCTTCCCGTTGCCGGCCAATACTCTTCCCCCAATGTGGCCAAACCGCTTTCCATGGGCCGATCTCGTCATTTTGCAAAAAGTAAATCGACCTCCGTTCGCAGCACCAAGTCGGATTTCGTCGTTCAAGTCATCGTGTCGGATCCGCTACTTGACGGAGGGGCATTTCGCACCTTGCTCACCGAACATGGCATGAAACCATTGGAGGGGGTCAGATTGTCTTCGTTGCCTCAAGAGCATTCATTGGAAGACGAAAAAGAGGTTCTGGAGCGGCTGGAAACGCGTGATCGTTCTGCACCAGCCTTGCCTGGAGAACAAGTGGATACAGTTGTCGTCGAGACACTCCCCAAGCAGTTTCATCGCCTGCTTCGTGCCTATCGGGGGAATCCAACGCTTCAGGGCCGATACGGTATTCAAGAGGCGAAAGTTCAACAGAAACTTTCAATCTCCGGCAACCAACAGGAAACGGCCCCAATACCAATCCGTATAACGTTTGAACTACGTCGCGCGGTACCAAGCGAGTCTATCCAAAAAGCAATGTCGGATCGCACGACTGAGTAATTCTCAACTGGCCAAGTTTGAAAAAGTGCATACACTGGTGTCTGGTTCAACCTTACCTTTTTAGGTAGACGCAGCCATAAGTACTGAAAGGGCAAAGGTTTATTTTTGCCTCTACCCAAAAAGATAAGTTTGACCAAGAACTGGAAGCCCAGTGTACCTTTAAACCCTATTTCTCTCGGAGTATTCAATGGCCAATGTAACGATTAGCATGCGTCCCAATGGACCCTTTTTGGTAGAGGGATCGGTGCAACTGGTGGACTCCGATGGCAAGCCATTCCCCGGAGTCGCCGACAAGACAATGATTGCCCTGTGTCGATGTGGCGCTTCGGCAAAAAGGCCCTTTTGCGATGGCGCGCACAGTCGGTGCGGTTTTGAGTCTGACGAAAAGGCTTCTTCCGAGTGAGGAATTAAGTCAGTCTTTCCAATTTGCCTGCACTTATTCATGCTGGTAAATTGGACGTTGCAACTGTAAGTCAACGCTATTTTGGCTACACATCCTCCCTAGCAACTCTTTACCAGCGAATAATCACTACGAAGTAAATTTGGAATTACTGAAAGTTGTCGACAGCTTGTCGACAAGTTATCCCCCAAAAATCGTTTTCCAGTTGATGAGTCGGGGTTAAATTCTGGCTGCTCCGGTTGGTAAATCTGCCCTCAAACCGTAATGGTTATGACGGCTGATGCTGCGCACCGCGCACTTTCTTTTTTACTCAAGCCTGTTGTCCGGTGGTGGAACTGGCTAGGCGCATGCTAAAATCCGCTGGTGGGTTTATTGCGCCAAAGCAAACTTGGACAATGCTCGCGTGGTCTGCATATTAAGTGGCTTACTTAGATTCGCGAGCATTGTCCAAGATTCGTTTGGCTGGGACGCAAGCGATGCAATAAGGGTGATCTTTAGTTCTGCGGGTTAGGTGACCAAGTCTTTTGTAGCGATTTATTTACTTATTTAGAAATTTACGTAGTCAAGGAAACGTACCCAATGGAAGAGAAGTCCAACAACACTCCCCAGGATAGGAAATCTGGTCCGGCAGGATCCGCTCCGACAGGCGTTACCACCACGGCAGTTTCTGATCCGTCGGAATCTTCTGCACAAAGCGATCCGTTGGATGCCAAAACGGTCCCTATCGTTGCGGACGACATGGCGGCGGGATTCGTTGGTCGATGGAACAAGTTGGTAAGCACCACCAATTGGGAAAAAGGGCGTATCATTTGCGAGTGGCGTGAGGCGTTATTGGCTGCCGGGCAACCCGTCACCGACTATTCCGACGAAGCCTGGGCCCAGTTGGTGGGTCATGTTACCAGCCAGCATGTGGGCCGTTTGCGGCGTGTTTATCAGCGGTTTGAGGCGGATTATGCGAATTACCAGGATTTATTCTGGAGCCACTTTCAAGCAGCCTTGGATTGGTCAGATGCGGAGATGTGGTTGGAAGGCGCCATCCGGGGTGATTGGTCGGTATCCCAAATGCGTGGCCAGCGCTGGGAAGCGATGGGAACTCCCGAAGACGAGCAGGCAGAACAGGCGACTCTCGATGCCGCGGTGGAAAAGGAGACTTTGGACGAAGATGGGGCCGATCCAGTTTCTGAGGCGGATCAACCCAATCATTCAAGTCAATCCAATGCGGAGTCACCGAGTGATTCCGCCAACGCTTCGCAAACCGCCCAAGTGAACTCCGAGGGAGAGGACCAGACCGCGGACGAATCTCAAGAGCAATCATCGAGTGAGTTGTCTGTTCAAGCAACTGCACGCCAGCGTTTGGGCGTAGTGTGCGATGACCTGCCCGATGATATTGCCGAAGCATTCGAGCAGTTCAAGCTGGCCATCATTGCACAACGTCGTGAGGGCTGGCAATCCATTTCACGCGAAGGCATCATCGAATGCCTGGATGCATTGAAAGAGTTGGTGGGTACAGACGCGGACAGTAGAGTGTGAATTGCAAAAGATCGAATAGCGCAAGTGGGTGGGGTCTGGCTCAATTTTCGGCCAATCAAGTAACCTAACCAATGGACGCGCAAGCCGAAAACTTGTGCCTGACCCCTTCAGTCCCCTACCTATTCGCCGCGTATTGCTCAGCATAGTCGAGCGTCCAAAGTTCTACCAATTCTCGAAAACTGTCAAGATCCGCCTCTTTGAGTAGTTGGTAGTGGTTACGGTGGTAGTTCTCTTTGTTGCAGATTGTGCCTTTGGCGACCAAATCGAGTACATGGTATTTTCCGTACGGACTTACTAAAACGGTGTACTGGCTGAACAAGCTACTACGCTGGCCACCCGCCAGGGATAAATCATCACGACTGACAGTTGCTCCCCAACCTTTATCGTTGGCAACAATCCTGAAGTTAAATCCTGGTATATTGTCAGCCAGTTGTTGTAGACACGTTTCCACGTGCTCACTAATCGTGAGCCGGTAACTGGTGTGGAGTCGCCGGCACTCTTCTTCACTCAAGGCTTTGGCTGCCGCTTCTGCCGTACGCGACTGCTTAATTTGATCTCCACGGTCGCTGGCACGTTGTAATCTCTGATTAAAGTCCATTGCCTGATTGCTGGGGTCTGATGATTGGATGGAAGGAGCTGACTCTAGCCTAGCCCCAATATTTCATAAGTGTTCAAGTCGTGCTAGCAGTTACAAGCAGCAAAATCTGCAAATTCCCTCAAATTGATGTAAAGCGGACGACTTGCATTGTCGATATTCTCAAGGTGTAAATGGGAGGCTTACATGACGGCGTATCGGTAATTTCATGACACACCCTCTGGAAGGATTCCCTAACATGGCAAGTTGCCAACTCAAGATATACAACGGCCCTGGCGAAAGCTTGCCTCACACCCTAAGCAAAACGGATACAGGTGCGAATTGCATTACCGTTTCTTTAGGTGAAGTATTGCCACTCCTCGCTGACGCAGTGAATAATCAACGAACTTGGCTGGACGACTTTGAAGATGATAGCATCACCATGTCGACCGATCTATTCGAAGTCTTGATGGCGTACCAGTATTTCCGCCGCCCTTCGGCGTAGCCTCTCTTGGCTAGCGACTACTCAATTCGTGGACCTCATCGACCAAGGCGCGCACGTTATCCACCGGTGTTTGCTGGTGCACACCATGCCCCAGGTTGAAAATGTGTCCCGACCGACCAGCGGCCTGCGTTAGCACCTCGGCGGTGCGCTGTGCCAAGACTTTCCGATCGGCTAATAAGATGGCTGGATCGAGATTGCCTTGAACCCCTTTATGGTGCCCCACAGCCTCCCAAGCCTCAGCCAGACCGATTCGCCAATCGATACCAATGACATCACCGCCCGCCTCAGACAAAAGGGGAAGCAATGCTGGATTGCCGGCGGCGAAGTGAATTAGGGGTGCCTCGGCCGCAAGGCCTCGAACAATTTGTTTTATGTAGGGCATAACGAAAGTGCGGTAGTCTTCGGTGCCCAGGCAACCCACCCAACTGTCAAACAACTGGACCGCTTGGGCACCCGCGGCAATTTGAGCATTTAAATAACGGATAATGGACCGGCTCAATCGCTGCATCAGTTCATGCCAGGCTGTTGGGTCGCGGTACATGAGTGTCTTGGTGTGCAGGAAATTACGACTTGCTCCTCCTTCGATCGCATAGCTGGCGAGAGTGAAAGGGGCACCGGCGAAGCCGATCAACGGAATCGATTCGGGCAAATCTCGACGCGTGGCAGCGACCGTTTCAAAGACAAAGTGCAGCGGTTCGGTATCTTCCAGTTCCAAAACACGATTGACATCCTCGGCGGCCCGAATCGGGTTATGGATTTTAGGCCCATCTCCTGGAGTAAACTCCAGTTCTATCCCCATCGGTTCCAGAATTGGTAGCAGATCAGAAAAAATAATTGCCGCATCGACTCCCAATCGATCGACGGCTGTGCACATCACTTCGCTGCATAGCTGAGGATTCTTACACAATTGGAGAAAAGTGGTCTCTGCCCGCACGGCCCGATATTCAGCCATGTAGCGTCCTGCTTGTCGCATGAGCCAAACTGGAGTGTAAGGAACCGGTTCTCGCCGACAAGCCTGCATGAAAGGACTGTGGTAAGAAGGGTGCTGGATGGTACTCTCGTTCTTTGGCCCCTCGTTCTTAGGACCTGTAGGCTTGACCCGAGTAGACATTTTTTTCTTCTTTGCTTGCAGTAATTGGGCTTGTTGGGTTGACTCATGGACAAGATGTCCCATTTTGGGATGCGAAGGAACGAAATCAACCGCAATGTCATGGAATCGCAGCATCTCGCTCGTGGTAGGACCGATCGATGCGACCACCGTTTGTTGCAATCCGCGAAGCAAATTGGAATGCAAATCAAGTTCCTGGGCCATTTTCATCAAATGAACCACTTGTTGGGCTGCCGTGAAAAGTACCACATCGATTTCACCACGTACAATTCGCCGAATGTTCTCTTGTAATGCGTCCGTCTGCAGGGGCAAGCCCCAACGATAGACTTTGATCGACTCCACCGACGCACCCCGCGCCTCGAGTCCTGCAATCAAACTGGTGTTGGGTATGCCGTATTCTTGCACTGCCACGGTACGATTGGCGATTGGCAAGTGGGTGTCCAAAACGGAGAGAATTTCGCGCCAAGTGTTCGGCTCAGGAGCACAAAAAGTGGGGTGGATTCCCATTTCTCTCAATACTTTAAGGGGTTTAGGGCCGCGAGCGATGGTAGGAATATCACGCAGCGAATCTCGAAACCGTTCATTCGGTACATGTCGCTCGATACATTCCATCAGTAATCGAGTGCCGACCCCTGTGAGAAAGATGGCCACATCGATTTGTCCAGTCATCAGGTGATTGGCAAAATCGACCAGATTGCGGTCAGAGTCCAACGAAATTTCACGCATGGAGGGACTTACACAAGGCACACCTCCCGCACGTAGGATCAGTTGGGTCATATCGCTTGCCCTTCGACTCTCGAAAGAGGCAATACGAAGCTTGGATGGTGGTTCAGTGGAGTGAGACATGTCCGTTAAGTATACTGTTGATCCCCGCGTAGCCAATGGACCATTGCCACCGCTAGCAACACGCATCCGCCCATTCACACTTACATTTATTCTCGTATATTCAGCGTGTAAAATATTTTTACTTGACAGGCGCCGTGATCTTCGCACAATGGCCACTGTTAGACAGTGAGTAATTCGTTTGAAATTGTTTAACACGAGCTGTGGGTGGCATGTTGAGTGCCATTGCGGCCTGTGTTCGAGATAAAGAAAGATGGGGGCGGCGACTGACGGATCAAAGTCGGCGTTTATCGTGGCCCGGATGTCCCCCCATTGTATTTAATGTTCTTGCGTTTTTGTTATTCTTGCGGTCCGTATTTATTGTAGTTCATCCAAGTTGTCATGGTCCGTTGTCTCATTGCGCTCGGATCGAATCTGGGTGACCGGTCGGATACTCTAAAAAGTGCGTTGCGAGAACTGACGAGGCTCGCCCACATAAGCCTGCTGACACGCAGCAGTTGGCATGAGACTGCACCACTTGACGGTTCGCTTGGTAGTCCACCTAAGCAGCAAAATCCGTACCTCAACGGGGCGGCTCTACTGGAAACCGAATTGTCGGCAAGCCAGTTACTGGAGTGCTTACTACAGATCGAATCCCATTTAGGCCGAGAACGTGCCGAGGGTTTCCAAGGGACTCACCCGCATGGCGATCGTTCACTGGACAACCATAGCCTGAGTAAAGGGCGTTGGTCATCTCGGACGATCGATCTTGACTTGCTTCTTTACGGAAATCTGTGCTGCGAGAGCGTATCGCTGCAACTTCCCCATCCGCGCATGTCGTTTCGGCGTTTTGTGTTAGAGCCGGCTGTAGAAATTGCCGGCTGGTTGCCACATCCGACCTGCGGTTCGATATTATCTCGGTTACTGTGGCAGTTGAATACAGCGGACGACTATGTTGCCATCGTGGCTACGGATATTCGAGCCTCGGCCAGGCAAGCCTGCCAATGGTTAGCCCACGAATTAATTTTGCAGCTAAATTGCCAATGGTGGCAACATGAAGGCCCAATTGGACCTTTCCATGTTCCTGAGGGAACACTCATTTATGGTTTACACCTGCGGGACAGTTTACAGTCGCGTAGTTTGAAACCATCAAACAAGGTGGATGGAGAAAAACTGTCCGTGAGAGAATATTGTGACTCTCTGCAATGCGACATCCCCACCAATCTCAAAACTGGCAACGACCAGACGGTTGCTACCCAATCAGACGGTTATCGGCACCTCGGGACTCCCCGTACGCATCCCAAGCTGGTGATTGAATGGGAAAAGAGAAACCTCATCGATAAAATGGGCCTGTTGGGTCAGAACCAGAGCCAAGGACAACCCAGATGCCAGCCTGGCAAGACCCCTTTCATTCGGGGGGCATTGGCGTCCATTCTCACGACCGATTCTCAACAAGCCCTGACCGAAGCGCTGGCTGCGATCCAGTCGGTTTGGCCAGTTCCAGGTTGTCATTTCTAATTGAATAAAAAGGAACCACAAAATACACTAAGGGTCTATCCCGGATGCTGACATCTACGAGTAGGTTGTTAAGGATGTGCTTGCTTAGCTGTTGCAAACATCTGGGGCAGCCATTTTCTTAACCGGTTATTAGGCATACCATGTCCACTCAATCTCACATGACCGCCACCTTGGTGACGCGTGCCGCAGATATACGCAAGGCCATTTTAGAAGCGCAACAGGCAGGCGAATCGGTTGGCTTGGTACCCACCATGGGTGCTCTCCATGAGGGTCATCTGAGTTTAGTCGATGCGTCTCTGGCCGATTGCGATCGGACAGTGGTCACCATCTTCGTGAATCCGACACAATTCGGCCAGGGTGAAGACTACGACCACTATCCGCGTCCGATCGAACAAGACCTGGTCCTGTTACGAGAACGAGGTTGTTGGCTGGTTTTTGCGCCTACGGTAGAAGAAATGTACCCAGCAGGCCATGAGGCGTTCGTCGATGTTGGCTCGATCCGCAAACCTCTGGAGGGGGTCGCCCGTCCCAGACACTTTTTTGGCGTGGCCACCGTGGTACTCAAGTTGTTGAATATGGCGCCTGTCAATCGGGCCTATTTCGGCCAGAAAGACTATCAGCAGACACTCGTCGTTCGGAAAATGGCTGTCGATCTGAATGTGCCCACGGAAATATGCGTTTGTCCGATCGTCCGTGAAGTGGATGGTCTGGCGATGAGTTCACGCAACGCTTATCTTAGTCAACCAGGGAGGCGGCAAGCACTGGTCTTGTCCCAATCGTTGCAACTAGCCGCACAAATGGTTACCCGTGGCGAAACCGAGGTAGCCCAATTACGTGCCGCCATATTGGCACATATTAGCAGGGTTGAAGAAGTCGAAGTGGAATATGTCGCGTTTGTGACCGCTGGGACACTCGATGAAGTGGCGCGTATCGAAGGCCCCACTGTGATTGTATTGGCGGGGCGAGTCGAGAACATACGATTGCTGGACAACTGTCAGATTGGCGCTTGCGGCCGTTGATTTAACGAATTTTGTCACGCTCTCGCCTACGCTGCATTAACACAACAACCAGCTGGAATCGGTGTCTTTATGTGCTCTGAGCTATTTCGTATTCCCATGGAATGGGCCGGAGTACGACTATTTGGATTTGGTGTGCTCTTGCTGGTCTGGTTGGTGATAGGAATCGTGTGGTTGATCCGAGTCGGCCGCCGGCATCATTGGAAAGCGGAAACCTGGAGCATCTTACCCCTGTTGGGTGTGGTTGGGCTGGCCATTGGCATGCTGCCTCAATTGTTTCCTGATGGCTTACCAATCCGCGGCTATGGCACCATGGTGCTAGCGGGATCCGTGTTGGGTCTCTGGATGGCCACGCTACGCGCGCGGCAAGTCGGCATCGATCCAGAAGTTGTCATGTCGTTGGCGTTCTGGATGTTTATCGCAGGGATCGTTGGAGCCCGACTATTTTATGTTATCGAGTATTGGGACAGTCGCTTTCAATTCGACAGTTATTGGGCCACGCTCAAAGAGGTTCTTAACTTTCCCCAGGGCGGTCTGGTCGTTTATGGAGCCCTGATCGGTGCGACCCTGGCCTTTGGTCTGTTTTGCATTCGCCATCGCTTACCTCCCCTGGCACTGGCCGACTTGATTGCCCCCAGCCTGGTGGCCGGTTTGGCGTTGGGCCGGATAGGCTGTTTGCTCAATGGCTGTTGTTATGGAGGCATGTCACCGCAACCATGGGCCGTAACATTCCCTCAAGATAGCCTCCCTTATGCCGAGCAACTGCACAGTGGGCTTTTATTGGGCTTTCAAGTTGCACAGCAACGTGTCCCAACGACACAAGGAGAATCTCCTGAGATTTCCGATGCCGGACAAATTTCCGATGCCGGATTGGGGCCATTGATCGTAACTTGGGTCGCCCCGAAATCACGCGCGGATGAAGGAGGACTTGAAGTCGGAGATCAGATTGTACGGATAGGGGAATTTCGCGTGCAACATGAGCATCAAGTCCAAATTGGAATCCTCTCCGCATACCAGTCGCTATCGCCAATAGAGCCTTTAGAAATTGAAACCGGTGCCGGTAAAACGTGTCGGCTGAAACTGGCTCCCTTGCCATCTCGCAGTCTGCCCGTTCATCCCACGCAACTCTATAGCGCAATCCATGCCGGACTGTTGTCATGGTTTTTGTGGTCGTACTATCCGTTCCGTTGGCGCGACGGAGCAGTTTTTGCGGTCCTGATCACGGTCTATCCGATTGCCCGTTTTCTGCTGGAAATCATCCGCATCGATGAATCGGCCGTATTTGGCACAGGACTAAGCATCTCGCAAAACATCAGCCTGTTTCTATTGGCAGGTGCCGTCGGGTTATGGATACATATCTTGCGTACTCCCCCCCGAATATCTGGTGTTTAATAGCAAGCAATAAAATAAACGCCAGGACTCATCGTCCACTTCTCAAAATTCGCACCTTCAGGATGACAAAGATAGCGCCGATAGCACTGCTTCGTTAAACGGTATTGCGCCTCAATTGCCCACAAGCGGCGTCGATGCGATTGCCTTTACGGTGACGAAATTGTACCCGCAGTCCAAACGACTCCAGGATACGTTGAAACGCTTGTTGTCGTGATTTGGAAGGCGTTCGATAGGGCAACCCTGCCACCGGATTGTAGGGTATGACATTCAGCATTGCTTCACGCTGTCCCAACAGTTGGGCCAACTCTCGGGCGTGTTGGGCCTGGTCATTGATGCCCGCTAGCAGGACGTATTCGAAGGTCATTCTTCGACCGGACACTTCAAAATAACGGTCTGCTGCTGCCAGCAGCGATCCCAGCGACTGATGAACGGGCACCAACTGGCGGCGCAGATCGTCATTGGGTGCGTGCAGCGAAAGGGCCAGTCGGTAATGGGGTTCACTATCTGCCAGTTGTTCAATGGCAGAGGGTAGCCCCACGGTGGAGATTGTAATTCGACGTGTACTGATACCCAGTCCATCGGTCCGATGTGCCTCGGCGAGTGCTGGAAGCAGAGCGTCCAAGTTTGCCAAAGGTTCCCCCATACCCATCACAACCACATGACTGAGTCGCTCTTGAGCTCCCAGCAGTTGTTGCAGCCGCAACATTTGCTCGACGATTTCACCGGTGGAAAGGTTTCGCTCAACACCCTCCAGACCGCTGGCACAGAATACGCACCCCATGCCACAGCCCACTTGGGTACTGACACATATCGTTCTTCGTATCTTGTCACGCAAGAGCACGCACTCAACCTGGCCACCGCGAGCCAGCGACAGCAAAAATTTTTCGGTTCCATCGTCGGCTTTGTTGTGACGAATAATCTGTGTTTGCCAAAGAGGCAAATCCGCATTCAGCTCACGACGCAACTTTTGCGGAAGATCGCTCATTTCATCCCAGCCGGCTGCGCGTCGTTCGAACAACCAGCGCCGAATCTGTCCACAGCGGTAGCCTTGCTGGTTCCGGTCCTGAAGCCATTGGTTCAACTGCTGGTCGAGTGCATCCAGGAGATGTCCATTTTCAGTATTAATTGAAGGTTCCTCCGTGGTCGAATTAAGGAGCCCACACTGCTGGTGATGGCCCCAGCGGCAGGCCGGCGCACAGGTAGTAGGCTTGTGGGGCGGTCAAGTTGAGCAGGGCATGGAGGTCGACTCCCGTTGCCTGGGGAGATTTGCCCAAATAACTACCCATGAGTGTGCCAAGCATGGTGACTGGCTTGTCATATTTTACACAACGCAACTTGTCGAGGTCATGGCCAGACAACGTGGCAACCCGTTCGATGGCCATTTCAATGAAGCCTATCTTGTCGACTAAGCCAAGCTCGAGGGCCTGCTGGGCAGTGAAAATCTGCCCGGTGGCAACCTTGTCTAAAGCATCGGCATCGTCCTGAAATTTGGGCCGCCCCTGTCGGACAATGTCTTTAAAACGGTCAAAACTGATATCAACCAGCGTTTGCAACATGGCCTGCTGCTCGGTCCGGTCTTCGCTTGAGAGCAAACGGGTGGGGCTTCCCATCAGTTTATATTTGTGACTGGCAATCGAATCGTCTTTGATATCAAACCGCGTCAGCAAGCCAGACAAATCGTAGTGTGGAATCACCACACCAATGGACCCAGTCCAGGTAGTGGGTTCGGCAAAGACCGCCTCGCCCTGGTCACCAACCGCCATTGCCAGGTAGTACCCGCCGCTAGCACACATGCTGCCCATACTCACCACCAGCGGCAATTCTCGTTCTTCCATGAGTTTACTCAAGTGGTGGTAGAGATAATCACTGCCTGTGACGGTTCCTCCCGGAGAGTTGATTCTCAATACCACGCCCACCACACTGTCATCTCGGCGAACCTGGTCTATTTGCTTTTTGATGAAGCCATCTCCCTCCATGATGGTCCCAGAGACGAGAATGATGGCTATTTTCTTATCGCCCGTCTTGCTGAGCGAGTGGTATTTTTCCTGCGGGCCGCCAGGTTCGCTAAAATAGCTTTGATACGCCGCACTGAGTCCCAATAGGCAAATAATCACAATTCCCAAGGCCAATACGAGCAGTTTTCCATAGCGACCAAAGAGCGACGGTGGTGACTGCACGACCAATTGGGGAGGCCCCTGATAGCCGGGCATTCCCTGCGGATGAGAAGGGAGCGGTGAGGAAGGCGTGGAATGGGGATCATCGGGTGGGATCGAGGACATCGTGATTGCTCCTGGAAAGATGGATAATGCTAGCCTGAATATTTCATAAACATTCTGCTACGAAGTTTATGGAATATCCAGGCTACCACATTGCTGGCAGCCCCACATTCTAGCGGTTTCCGTTTTTCAGGACAGTCAGCTCTTACAAAGCACTTTCCGTACAGACCGCTACCCGCTAAAGTGACCATGAGAAGTGTGAGTTTCCCATGAATTGGTTGAGGCAAGATCTTCAGGAAAGGGTTTTGGCGTGATAGTTTGTGCATCACTTGAGTGTTTTCCGGAATTACCAAAAGATGAGGTGCCTGCCACCCTGGTCGAATTACAGTTTAGCGCTGTTGAAATGCCCCTCCATGAGAATGACGGCTGGATGCGGCCTGCGGACATCCTGGCCAATCCAGAAGGGGCGGTGGATCGGTGCCGAGACATCCACCGGCTGAATATTGTGGCGCTGAGTTTGGATCAAGGAATTGCCGACCATGGACAATCCATTGCCGACGATCCTGCGGGTGAGGAACTGTACTACCAGCAATTTTCTGCGTGTGCAAAATTGGCCAAATCGCTGCAGGTGGTTCCACTGATCGTACCCGCAGCCCAGCTGGGGACACCGTTTAACGAAGAAATCGAAAGATTGCGCCATCTGGTCAAAATCGCGTCGCTCGAAGGCGTGTTAGTTGCCATGAAAACGCAAATCGGCTGCATGACCGAGGATCCCGATACCGCAGTCGTCCTTTGTGATAACGTCAAAGGATTGGGGTTGGCACTCGATCCAAGTCATTATCTGACCGGGCCGTGGCAAGGCCGTGATATCTCCAAAGTGATGCCCTACGTTTACCACGTGAGCCTGCGTGATTCGACCAAAAACGATTTGCAAGTACGCGTGGGAAAAGGTGAGGTCGACTATGGGCGGCTTATTTCCGATTTGGAAAAGGTAGGATACAACCGTGCTTTGTCGGTTCACATGACGCCCATCGAGGGCTTTGAGCATCGAGCCGAGATGCGCAAGATGCGGCTGCTGCTGGAAAGCTTGCTTTAGTTTGGCCAAATCGAACTTGGTGAGCTGTCGCGGTTACGTTGGGTTGGAGTGGCTCGTCGATTGCGCGACAGCTCACCAAGATTCGTTTGGCAAGGGACGCAAGCGATGGGGTTCGCCAGAATCGCGGTGACGTTTGATTGAAGTGGTAAATCATTTGCGCGACGTTTGAACCGGGCTGAATCCTAATAATACGAGCACGAAGCGCAAGCGAGTGGGTCATTGCGACTGCCAGATGACTGACTGACGCTTCGTGTTTGCTATTTTAATTCCAACGCCTTTTCAAACGATCATTCACCTATCAACCCAGAGAGAGCCCCACTGCTTTCAGGCCAATTTGTACCGCTCTGGGTTTAAAATCGTTCCCCATTCCACACTTTTTCCGATACTTTTACCATTGGGTGGGGTTGATTCTCTGTGTGGCCGCGGCTGAGAATGGGGGCGGTCTGTTTTAGCCATGTTTTAGCCATCGCCAACCCATAGAAATCCGGCCAACTGCGTGATTACCGAATCGACCGCCCAGCGCTACACGCTGCAAGATCCAGATGTTCGCTTGATGCTACAGGTACGTGATGACGACGCTTCGGCGTTCGAAGAGCTCATGCTGCGCTACCAGAATCGGATGGTATCGCTCATGGCTCGCTTGGTAGGTCGGCCCGATATGGCCGAAGATCTGGCTCAGGACGTCTTTTTGCGTGTTTATCGTGCACGCAAGCGTTATGTGCCCGGGTCTAAATTTTCCACCTGGCTCTACACGATTGCACACAATGTTGCAGCCAACTCACTGCGATCTTTGTCCCGTCGTAAAGAAATCAATCTGGCTCCTCAATTTAGCGGCGAGTTGGTTGGCAACCCTATGGATCTGGCAGCGGTCGCAGCAAGTGGGTTAATGCCTACGCGGCAACTGGACAAGGCAGAATTGTGCGAAGTGGTAAAACTGGCAGTAGCAACCTTGAGCGAACGGCAACGAATGGCTGTGATACTCAATAAATTTGAACATCTCAGCTACGATGAAATTGCCGAGATAATGCAACTCAGCCCGCCAGCTGTCAAATCGTTATTGTCCCGTGCACGAGCCAACCTCCGTGACATCTTGGAACCCTACCTGAATCACGGAACCGAGAAGCGTGAAGGGAAATCATGACCAAGACGGATTCTCATCACTCGCAGACTGCGTACGAAGAAATTGTTGCTTACCTGGATGGCGAACTGCCAGAAGTGGAAATTGCTCAAGTGGAACAAAAGCTTTCCACCAATGAAACCTATCGTCGTCATATGCAGGGTTTCGATCGGGTTTGGTCGACTTTGGACGAATTGCCGGGGATGACGGCGGGAGACTCATTTTCTAAAACCACCATAGAAATCGTGGCCAATGCGGCTGAGCAAGAAGTGCAACAACGAACCGAAGCGTTACCTCGACTGCGACGAAATCATACCCTGGCCAACAGCATCTGGGTGATCGCTGCTGCCCTATTGGGATACCTGGGCTATCGCACGCTCCGCCACGATCCGAATGAGATGTTGATTGCCGACTTACCTGTGATTGAACACGTCGATATATATTCGCAATTTCAGAGCATTGATTTTTTACGCCAATTGCGAACCGCGTTGGGAGACGATGATTGGATCGTTAATAGACAACCCGATTCGTTGGAGCCAACCGAACCAATGCATCAACCCTCTCTATTTGATCAAAACTTATCGACCGACGGTCGTCATCTCTGGATCTACCAATTGACACACGACCATCGATTGACATTGCGTTCCAAATACAACCGCTTTCATGCTTTTACGCCTGATCACCAGGAGAGTCTGCGACAGTTACATCATCAGTTGATTGTTGCAAAGGATACCACCCAACTACAAAAGGTCATGTTCCAGTATCAGCAATGGTTGGATGACCAGCCCTCCAGTCGGCGCTTTGAATTGCGCGAGATGCCTGAAAAGTCGCGTGTGCAGTCTACCGCTCGGCAAGTCTTAGAGAACCGGAGAAAAATCGCCTTGCAATTGACCGATGAACAGATACAAGAAATGCAGAATTACATCCTGCACCACTTGCCTAAAATTCGCGAACGTATCCATGCCGAAATGAGCCCTAGAGAACGTCGGGCCATGTCGTCGCTGGATGGTACCAAGCGAACTTGGGCACAACTGCGTCTCATGATGCATCGCACCGACATGGCTGAAATGTTAGGTAGCACCATCATGGAAAAATTGACTCTCAAACAGCGTCAGCAATTCCAAAAATTATCGCGACAGGATCAAATGTGGAACATTTTCACGTGGTTGCGCTCCGACAAATTCAAAAATAAAGGCAACGGCCGACGAGAAATTTTGGGCGAACAAGATTTGGAAGACTTCTTTGCTGAGGAATTAGACGCAGCCCAGCGGCAAGAACTTCTGACTCTACCACGGGATGTCATGCACAAGCGACTGGAACGGCTCTATTGGGGCATGGAGGATCGGCCCCATTCGAGGTCTGGAGTTACTACAGATCAGCGTCTGAGACCTACAGATCGGCATTTCCAAGATGGCCGACGAAATGACCGACCGGGACCGCCTCCCCGACATCTACCTCGTAATGGATTTCGCCCTCCTGAGCACGGCTCTCATGACAGACCCGCTCATGACAGGGGTCCTCCGGGTCTCCGCGGTTCCAGAGATCACAGCACCAAACCAAACATTACTGGCAAGAGTACGCCCAACCGGGAAGTGCCATAAAAAATTTATTGCGACCTGAGTGAAAAACGATAGAAACCAACTGCCTGCATTGCCTGATCTTCAAGCAGGTCATTGACAACCTGTTCAATTTTCGCCCGAAGTGTATCGAGTTTGGGTTGTTGTAATTCTTTGGCCCCCAATTCTCGTACGGTGATGAGCATCTGATGCCTCAGCTTCGGTCCATTTTGTTCGATGGTCTGGGATACCTTTTTGTAGTTGCCATGAGACACTCGACCAAAGGCATGAAAATCGACCACCAGAGAAGAAGTCGATCGGGGCCGGTATGGCAAGGTAACTCGAAACTCCCCCAAATCTATCTCTTCCAGTCGCGTGAGCCCGACAAGCTCTTTTCGTGATGAAATGATGTCATCTGCCTGGTAGCAACCTGCCAGTAGACTCATGCCAATCAGGAGCACCATGACAGCCATTTTCTGCGTGGTCGGATTTGTCATTGCAATCGGAAAAATCGCTAGGGTTTGATTCACACCGTACTTCTAATACAAGCATAGGTCACTCTATCATCCGTTTCGTCGCGAGGCCCCGTAGCCAACCGAGGAAATGGTTTTCTGGCAATTATTAGAGTTTGTAGTATGTTTTAATAGGAAAAACATCACTCCATGGTCAACGAAACCACATGACCCGTTACAGCAATCTACCAAAGAACCAAGACAAAAAGTTCAGGGGCTACGTCGCCCTACTGCCGATGGTCTGTCTCCTGCTTGGCTGCGGTGACAAGATTGAGGTGGAACTGTCAGATTACTTAGAAGAAATCGAATTCGTAGCTCCGCTCAATTCAACCGTGGAAGTCCCTTTGGGTGAATACTCTATTCCTATTTCGGTACTACCCAATGATGAGAACCAAGAAGTGGCAATTAGATGGATTTGCATGAAATTTGAATTGCATGCGGTGGTGACCAATGAAAACCAATCCAGGGTCGAGGCGGCTCTATCGCAAAATCGGGGCCTCTATCGTGATGGTGTACTGAAAATATGTCGGAGTGCAACACTCGATGATGTAACCCACCCGAATCTTACTGCGATTAAGTTACGCCTGACCGATCTCTCGAGAACTCTCTTGGGTAAAAAAGATATTCGTCAACTCCTGTGTACAAGCATCATAACCGAGGCCATTTAATGGATCACCAGGACGCGCTCAACTCAACTTGCCCATCGGTCAATATGCATCGTTTGTTCACAATCGGCTTTCGCATGGTTTTGCTGTTGGCCCTCAGTGGATTTTCTGCCGAAAGGGCAATTCCAGCGGAAAGCAACTCGGCTACACCCGCAGAGTCCACTAAACCAGTTTCAGCCGAAGAGACGGTCAGTAGAATCTATGAACTGGGATATTTTCATGTGCGTCAACTACGACCAACACGTAATGAAATGATCGATTTGAAATTTGAATTGCATCTATTAATGCCAGAGAAGGCACAGGAATTCGGTTTGGAAACGCGGTTAAACCAATGGAATCGACGCTTGCGTGACCAGGTGATTACGGCCGTTCGCAATGCCGATACAAAGGATTTCAAGGAATCGGATCTGAAAAAACTACAGCGCATGATACAATTGCGAATTAACCGGCTGCTAAAATCTATCCGAATTAAGGAAATTTACATCACCCAATTCGAATTCGTACTGCAGTAACTAAGATTTTTACGCAGAGGACGCGGAGGTCCGCAAAGTTGAGTTAATACCTCTTCTCTACGGACCTCCGCGTCCTCTGCGTTATATTTCTTCTACCCCATCATGTACTGTCGTCATTCCGTAACATGTTTGCTTATAATGGGATTCATTCCCGGCATCTATCCACTATTGCTTGAATCCCCTCATGCCTTCCACTCGCATCCGCTCGAGTTTGCTGATCTACCTCAGTGTAGGGTTACTGGGAGCAGGCTATTTTTTAGTTAGTTGGATGCCAACCATCCTTGAGCGCTACCAACGTACGGCCGAGAAATTTCCCCGCTTGGGCATGCTCTACCTGGGAACTGTCATTGCTGGCGGACTGATCCTGCTGGGTTTATCTGTATGGATGACCTACCGACTATGGCGCAACACGGCGCGCAAGCGACTGAGCCAAGCGCGGCGGATGAGTAATCCGAGTGAATTATCATCCCAACAACAGCAAGACGAATTGGCCGCCAACCTGGCCAGCGGACACCAGCACGCAACCGACTCCAATGTACCGGCAGAGCTACGCGCACAAATTGAGCAGAGCCTGGTCGCGTTGGAATTAAAAGAAAAACAGCAACGACTGGAAATTGTTGCTTTTGGCACCATCTCCAGCGGCAAATCCACCTTACTGAGCGCGCTGGCAGGCCGCAAACTGCTGGTCTCCCATGTGGTTGGTGGTACCACCACCGACCGTCACGAAATCGACTGGCCAGGCATGGATCAGGTTCTACTGGTGGACACGCCTGGTTTGGCCGAAGTAGGCGGCCAGGAGCGAGCAGCAAAAGCCGCCGCCGCGGCCAAACATGCCGACCTGGTGCTATTGGTGGTTGACGGACCCTTGAAAAGCTACGAAGTCGCTCTGACTAATCAACTCTCGAAGATGGAAAAACGAATTGTCGTTTGTCTGAACAAATCGGATTGGTACGAGACCGAAGATGCACACCTACTGATCGACCAAATGGGTGCACAACTGCCCCAACTGGGGCGTGAGGATCTGGTCCTGATCCGCGCGGCAAGCATATCACAGAACCAAATCCGCGTGCTTCCCGACGGCACCGAACAACAGCAAGCTGTCGACCTGCCGCCCGACATTCACCATCTGGCAACGCGGATGATGGAGATTGTCCAACAGGATGGCCGCGAATTGCTGCTGGCCAATCTGTTGTTGCAATCAAGAGGTCTGGTCGACGAGGCCAAGGCGCGCGTCCGTAAAGTATTGGACCAGCGCGCCGATGAAATTATCCGTCAACATATGTGGGCTGCTGGCAGTGCCACAGGTCTCAACCCGATTCCACTACTGGATATCGCCGGAGGCAGTGCCATCACCGTAAAAATGGTGTTGGAATTATCCCGCATTTACAAACAACCACTCGACGCAGACTCAGCCATCCAATTACTGGAAGGACTCGGTAAGAACCTGATCGCCATGTTGGGTACGATGGCAGCCACACCCGCCGTAGCCGGAGCCTTGGGCACCTTGTTAAAAACGGTGCCCGGCATTGGCACACTCACCGGTGGTCTGTTGCAGGGAGTCGTGCAGGCATTGGTCACTCGTTGGATTGGCTATACGTTTGTTGAATACTTCCAACGGGAAATGCAAGCACCCCCTGGCGGTCTGGCGGAAATTGCCCATGCCAAATGGTCCGAACTGACAACCACCGATGCGATCCGGCAACTTGTACGAATGGGACGAAAACGACTAGACCAATGAGTGCTCCAAACAATCAATGATGACTGAACCCTCCGAACCTTCCGACACCACCGGGGCCCAAAGTGCGGCACTACTGACCGTACGCCGAGCTATCGAGCAATTCTCCGAATGCACCGAGCAAGAACGGGCTGAATTGCAGCACGACCTGGATGCCTTGGAGCAGATGGCCGAAAAACTTCGCGCTGGCCGGGTCGAGATCGTAGTCTTTGGAGAAATCAGTACCGGTAAATCGGCGCTGATCAATGCGCTGGCAGGTATACAACATACCGAAGTAAATGTTCGCGGCGGTTGGACCCAAGATGTGTGGCATGTGCCCTGGAAGGCCAACGGCTATTGTCTACCAGGATTTGCCGAATCCCAAGTGATCCTCGTTGACACTCCTGGCTTGAATGAAGTCGACGGTCGGCAGCGTGCCGAGATGGCACGAGCGGCGGCCGCGCGCGCCGACTTGGTGCTGTTCGTAACTGATTCCGACCTGAATGAGGTGGAGTTCGCTGCGTTGTCTGAATTGGCAGCATCCCACAAACCGATCATCCTGGTACTGAACAAGTCGGACCTCTATCGGCCGGAGGAACTCGATCAATTGGTCCAGCTTTTTCGCGGCTCCCGACTGGCGAACCTAGTCGACCCGAACAACGTGCTCACCACGTGTGCCGATCCACGTGAAATCGAATACCTGATCGAAGCGACCGACGGCACCACCCGAAGCGAATGGCGGAAACCGCCTCCCCAAATCGACCAACTGTGCGAACGAATCGTACAGTTGCTGGCGGCAGACGGCGAGGCTCTGGTAGCCCTGAATGGAGCCCTGTTTGCCGCCGACAAGAGTGACCGCATGGCCGCTTTGCGCGTTCGCATGCGCGAAGAGACAACGGCGGCAAGCATTTGGAAATACGCTGTGATGAAATCTCTGGCGGTCGCGCTCAATCCGGGCGCGGTCATCGATGTACTGGGCGGCACGGCTGTCGACGTAACGATGGTCGTCACCTTGGGACGCATCTATGGCATTGGCATCACCACCTCCAATGCCAGCTCTTTGGTGACCTCCATTCTCAAGGCGGCAGGTTGGGTGATGCTGGGGGAAGCGGCCGTAAGTTACGCTTCGTCGATTTTCAAAGGGCTCACCTTAGGCTATGGCACGGTGCTGACCGCCCTGCCCCAAGGCGCAGCGGCCGGCTACGGATCTTACATCGTCGGACAGGCGGCCCGCTATTACTTTCAGCATGGAGCCAGTTGGGGTGAACAATCTCCCAAACAAGTCATCACTCAAATCCTGGACAACACCGACCGGCAATCGGTGTTGGACCAACTCAAGCTGGAAATCAAGCAAAAGATTTCACTAAATCGCTACGTGGGAGCCCAACAGGCGGATCGTGAACCGTGAACAAGGGTCAAACGATATCGGCCACCCCCAAACGTGTTGGTGTTCTCACAGCACTCATCAGTTTCTTTACCTTGGTGCTGATGGGCATGACCGGGCCCCTGTGGCAACCTCAAACCCAATTTCCTCAAGTGCCCCTGGTGTCCATGGCGATTGGCTGGCCGACCTGGGTTGGTTGGGGCGCTCTGGGTGGCATGGTGGCCAGCGTGGCTGCCCTGCTGTGGTTATCTCAAATTGGCCAGCAAGTCTATTCACAAGCGTGGCGACAAACTGCCAGCCTGTCGCTATTTGGCAGTTACGTCCTGCTGGTTGTCATCAACCAACACCGACTGCAACCCTGGGCCTATCAATTTGTGGTTGGATTGTTAATCCTTTCCTGCTTGTCAGCAGAGCGCGCAATCCAATGGTTTCGACTGCTGGTCATCAGCATCTACTTCTACTCGGCTCTCTCCAAATTCGACTTGACCTTCCTGCAAACACTCGGACAACAACTGTTGGATGGACTGCTGCAAGCCATGCACATTGCAGGTGATGGCTGGTCGTGGAATACACGCCTCATCCTAGTGGCCATGTTTCCCTTGGTGGAACTTCTCACAGCTTGTGGCCTGGCTTGCCACAAAACTCGTCAGGCGGCCCTGCTCCTTTCCCTAAGTCTCCACACCCTACTCCTTCTGGCTCTGGGGCCTTTGGGCCTCGATCACCACCGTGGAGTCCTGGGCTGGAACGTTTACTTCATGATTCAAAATGTCATTTTGTTTCGCCCAGCGAAAGAATTTCATGAACTGACCCATCACACCAAAGGAGCTGAGCGAAATTGGATGACGGTGTCGTGGCTTATCAAGTCAGGTTCCACCTTGGTGTTGGTCGCTCCCTGTCTGGGTTGGATAGGCTATTTCGACCATTGGCCTTCCTGGGGGCTCTATGCGGCGCACCATGATCGGCTAACTCTATTTGTCACAGAAACAGAAATTCATCGTTTACCTCCTTCGATTCGGCCCTTTATAGATGCCCCCCAGACACCACATCGCTGGTGTCGTGTACGCATGGATCGTTGGTCACTGGAAACTTTGAAGGCGCCCCTCTATCCACAATCCCGTTTTCACTTGGGCGTGGCGATCGGGTTGGGAAAAGATTTGCAGCAAACTGCCTCCGACCTGAATCCTGACGCAACCATCAAGGTTATCCTGGAAGATGGTGCCCATCGTCTCACCGGAAAACGCCATTCGCAGGAATGTATCGGCCTGGCAGAAGTTGAGTCGCTTGCTGACAAGTATTGGCTCAATGTTTGGCCAGTGTTTCGATATTGATAATTGATAAAAGGATATTCGTGCGATGATGTATTTGATAGACGAATACCACATGCTGTCACTCCGTGACTCAGATTCCTATGGGACAGTTCCTTGGGTTAAAACCCTGTCGATTATACGTAAGTTTTGGCCAGTTTGGCACAGGATTTGCGCAGTGAAATGAGTATTTTATGATTTCAGAACCTCATTTCATGGATGGCATTTACAATGAGCAAGGA
>JBDOMT010000099.1:0-2034 GCA_039831705.1 Pirellulales bacterium
TCTTCATCTAAAGTAGGCTTTGTTGTTCCGATTCCTGAGGGGCTCACGTTGTCTCTAGGCACCAGCTTACGCCGTTAATTACCCACAGATTTTGGCGAAGACCCAAAAATCTAGAACATGCGGTAATGGGGTTCCAGCTAGAATTTCATTCACGTCCTGCATTTACCCGGGAGGCCAACTGAGCATGCGTCCTCCAAGCAGATGAAAGTGCAAATGATCGACCGTTTGCCCCCCCTGCTCTCCACAATTGACAACCACCCGATAGCCCGAATCCAATTCTAACTGGGCAGCCAAATCTCGAATGACCATCCAGAGGTGGCCTAGCAATTCCGTGTCGTTGTTGTCCATCGCATCAATCGAAGCGATTTCTTTTTTAGGAATCACAAGCACATGAACGGGAGCCCTAGGGGCAACATCATTAAACGCCAGGCAATGTTCATCCTCGTACAAAATCTCCGCAGGGATTTCCTTGTCGATAATCTTTTTGAAAATAGTTTTTTCAGGCATTCATCTTCTCCTGACCTAATTAACCTCGATCCAATTTCATCCTTTGGACCAAATTAATCCTTTGGAGCAAGTGGATCCAGTTGGTTGAGTGATATGGCCTCCCCTGGAAGCATCGCAGGAATGTGATTGACGATGGGATAGAGCAACTCGCTTGAGTTGCTAAATAGCGCGCTTTTCAGAGACTGTTCGACACGATCGCCTTTCAGATTGAAAATCTGTTTCGCTACGATTGCCTGATTCAGTTGCTCCAATAACCGGGGTTTGGCCAACGAAAGGGGGGATAGATCTTTCGGACAGCGAAGCATTTTTAAAAGTGCATCATCGATCACGCGAGCAAGTCCATTTGGTTTGAGAATTAAAAAGGGCAAGCCCTAAATGCTAGCAGTTGGCTGCTTCATGGGGAAGTAGGCACTATTTGACCCATTTTCAAGCTTGCCCATGGAAGCGACTGCCCCAAAAGGAGTGACCGAATGGTATTTATTGGTGTAACAACCCGAAATTCGAAGGACAGATCAGAAACATGAGTAGCTGGCTGAAGGAGAGATATCATCTAATCCGATAAAAAGGGAAACCTTACTCTCAGGTGATGATATGTTTAAAAATAGCTATTTGTTGGCCAGGGTGATTTTCGCGTTGAGGCTAGGATTGGCTGTGTGCCAGGCCCATGCGCAAGGTGCTTCTGCACCATGGCAACCAGTTCAGATGGCCTCCTCTCAAAAATTCCTAACCGCTGCACCATTAGCGCCCGGCACTTCGACACAAGCAAGTTTCTCGCAAGCAACTCAAACACAGGTGATTTATGAGCCGCAGGATGGAATTCAATATCGGGTGACTCGGAGGTTAGTAACCCAGCAGGTACCTGTCACAGTCATGGAGAACCGGTCTCAGACCGTGTATAAACAGCAGGTGAAATCTCAGACCATCCATCAACAGAAATCTTTTTGTGTACCGGTAACCGAGTACAAAAAAGTTTCCAAGCTTCATGGCCGCTGGAATCCGTTTGTCAAACCTTACAGGACTGAGAAACTCAAACCGGTCACCGTTTGGAAGCAGCAAGTGGTTTCGGTGCCGGTGCCTACATCCCAATTGGTCTGGGTACCGGAAACGAAAATCGTACAAGTGCCAGTGACTCACTATCGGACCGTTGAGAAAGAAGAAATCACGCGAGTTGCGATAGGAACTGCACCTACGAAAGTAACTTCGGTGGCATCGACGATCAGGCCGATACCCAACAGCCTATCGGCAACGTTGGTTGCGCTACCAAATTACAACCCAGCGTCCCGTGTAGTTCCCTCTCCTGTGGGATCCATGAATAATGTCGCATCCAGAAACAGATCATCCCAACACAAAAAAGGCTGGCAAACCATCGAACAGGAACCAAGACGCTATTGATGGAATAGCTCATAAAGCTCACCATTCACCGGCGAACGCCCCCCAGGCAAACAAATCTTTTCGGTAGTCTGCCTGTCATCATCGCGCTGTCCCAACCAGTCCGGTTACCTAACCATCCGAAAAGTTTGGCTTGCC
>JBDOMT010000038.1:0-34755 GCA_039831705.1 Pirellulales bacterium
TCTTCGTCGACGGCAAGCCTGTGCAGATACTGCCAAGTAAAGGTACCTGCCAGATTGTGACGTTGAGCAACGATTAAATCCTCTCTCTTTAATGGGGTCCCTTTACCGTCGGCTAACATCGCGAGAGTAACTTTATGCCAGTCAATTCACGAAGACATTCGATCTTTATGGCGTGTATCGCCCTTATGGTTATCCTTGCGCTTGTGACCACTGCGTTTGCGGATGAGAGTCGCTACGAAAAGTGGCAGCGGGAACGACCCTTCACGATTGGGGCGATGTACTACGATGGCCCCTACGGGCCGGCAGCGCAGCTACCAGCCCCAGAGGGCGCGCAGCCAGACATGGATATGTTCCGATATGCCGGCCTGAACCTGCTGGACGAGGTAAGTTGGTCCAACGGTGGTCATGAACGTTATCCGGGTGCATCCGCTGCCCAGGAAGCCGGAATACCGCTCATGATTCTCGGCGCGGCCTTGCAGGAAGATTCTGAGGAGGCGATGAACGCCTTTCGAAGTCATGTCATGTTCATGGCCGAGGATCCGCGATGGAGTGGACTCTGCGGTGTGCAATTGGCAGACGAGCCGCGTAACCCGATTAACCAAGCGAACCACCGGTTGCAACGAGATTGGCTTGTGCAAACCTACCCCCACTTGTTGACTACGATTTGCGAGGTGCTGACCGATTATCCAACCTGTGAAAAAGAGTTTGAGATTATTCAGCCAGATGCGTTTGTTTATCAGTGGTATCCGCATTATACGAGCGATACGGACTCGTTGGACATCACCCCCTACATGTATGCCTGTTTGGCGCGCGCATCAAAGTTCCACCAGGAACGCAGAACGGGGTTCTTTATTGCCCGAGGCGTGACTGGCCCACCGAAAAGCGATTCTTTGTTGCGTATCAATACCTACGCGGCACTTGCCTATGGCTGTAAGGGCTTCATCGATTTCTCGTGGGATTCGTCAGACCGTTATAAGCAAGTGCAATTGACATCTGATCCTCCCGACTGGGGATATGTGTCGTATCAGCGGGGTAAAGCAAGACCAACCCCTCACCTAGAAAAACTGGCCCGAATCAATCGGGAAGTGGCCAATATCGGTTCAACACTCCTCGATTTACGGCATATCAGAACGTATCACCTGGATCTTGAAACTAAGAGTTACGGGGCTGAATTCCAATATCACATCGGCGACATGAAACAAGACGGCCTGTTGACCGACCAGTTAACAACGGCCACAGGCAGCACCAAACGTTTGATGATCGGATTCTTTCTCGATACGCAAAAAGAGGAGTATTTCATGGTCGTGAACAAACGCAACGCTCGCGACCCCAATGGTGACGAGACCCACCTGCTTGAGAGAGTTACGCTCTCGTTTGCAGACGGAGTTGATGCCATTCAGCGATTGAATCGACGTACAGGCCATGTGGAGAACATACAGCTCAAGGATCATCACTACACCTTTTACTTGCCAGGTGGTACGGGAGAACTGTTCAAGTACCGGACGGGCAAGCCTTTTGTTGGCGTCGAAGATTAGCCCGATCGGGCAAGCAGCACTTGGGAGTAAGACGACATGACAAAACCAGTAGTGTGTGTGGCACGGTGGATTGGAGTTATGCTGGCTCTGGTCATGACTGCGTCAGCGTTTGCGCAGCAGTCAGTACCGGATGCGCCCTGGTGGGAACAGCAAAAGATCCGCTACTTCTGGCAGCCATGGTGGTATTGGGATGGGCTAGGCGGCGGAGATACGTCTAAGGGTGACGTGGAACCTGTCTCCAATGAAAACTTAATCAAGCAACTTGCCGCCGCAGGAGCGACGGTATTTGTTGACCGCTAGGACTGGACATTCCATTCGGACATCAAGGACATCACGCCTGGGTATTCAGAAGACTATTACGGCCAGACACGGCCTGCGATACTCAACCGGGCGCGCCTGGCCCGGAAATACGGGCTGCGTTACTTCGGTCACCTGCACTATCACCACATGACGCGAGTGGCTGAGAAGGTCGGTGCGCGCATGGCAGTCAACTCGACCGGAAAGACCTCAAAGGAGTGGCAAGCCGCGCAAGGGGGTTATGCACCTTGTCCCTTTGATGAGAACGCACTTGACCAGTGGCTATTGGAGCCCGCACTCGATATGGCACAATCCGGCGTGGTTGATGGCTGCCACCTGGATTACGAGATGGTCGTATCGGGATTCAGCGAACTGGGCGATCAAATCTGCTATTGCGGCGATTGCTTCGGCAAATACGCGCAGCAGAATAGTTTGAGAAAGCAGGTCGCACGAGGTGACCGATACGGGTGGTTGCAAGAAGAGGGCCAGCTTAGAGATTATCTGTTTTACCAGCGAGACCGGCTCAAAGCCGTGTATCGACGAATTGCCGAACGGGTGTGGGCGGTCAAGCCAGACTTCGTGTTCGGGGCTTATCCAGGCTTCCTTCCCAGCGACCTCGAAAATTCTTGGAGGTTTGAGGGAGTCGCACTTGGCCTGCACTCCACAGCGGCACCTTTCTTCGTCGTGGATCTAATGCACTACGAGATGAATCACACCGCACCGTGGTGGAATACCGGTTATGCTCGCGTGCGGAAGCTGGGGATGAAGCACATTCTGGGATCCTGGGCCGGGGGCATTTTGGGAGGGCAGCCGGAACTGGACGTCAGCGCAGTCCAGTGGATCTACGATGCGGCGATAACACATGACGGGGATTGGATGTGGACGTCGCGCAAGTGGGGGCCTCAGGACTGGGCCATCCAGCGCACGGCGAGTCGGCGTATTCGGGCCACCGAGCGCAAGGTTGGGAAATTCCTGCTCCAGGGCACACAGGACACTACGTTTGTCACCGTGGTTGAACAGTCGGGTGATCCGGTGCTCGGCCGGAACGTTATCACGCGGACCTACCATCTCGGCGACCGCCACTTAGTGCACATCAACAATGTAAACACCGATCGATCTGTGTCGGTTCTGCTTCGTTTCCCCAGGGTTAAGCGGAACGAAATGTGGACTGTAAGCGATGCGATAACCGATCTGTATTTCGCGCACGATTTGAACGAGGTGATCTGGAGTGAAGAGGACCTCAAGCAGGACGTGCTGTTGACCATGGAGAAACGATCGGAGGCTTGGTTGCAACTTGCCCCGCAGGCTGGTCCAGTGAATGTTGACCGGTTGGAGACGGTAGCGGCCGACGTTATCATTGGTCATCCGGGCAGGCCCGCAACCGCCCGGGTATTGCCAGCCGGCAAGCCCGTGTCGGGCGATTTTCCTCTGATGTTCTTGCGCAGCGGTCCGATCGGGTATCAGGGCAAAGAACAACCGGTTCTCGGCACTTCAGTATTCTTTGTCGATGCGGGCGGCGGCCCCGACAGCGAGGACAGGCAGGTATTTGCCATCAAGGGCAACTGTTGGTCTCCCAGTCTCTCGCCCGACCGCACGCGGGTTATCTTCTCAGCTTATGTCAACGGCTGTGGGCAAATTTACACGGTCGGCGCCGACGCCACCGTATTAACAGGAATTCCTGGAAAGGAACGGGCAGGCAAGCCCTATTGGGCAAATGGCGTCGGAGCTCACGGACCCGGCGGAACGTTTTCCTTCAAGACTTCTGAAGTGAACCTAAGTCGTAACGATCATTGTGACCACTCACCGGTCTGGTCGCCGGATGGCAAACGTATCGCGTTCGTGTCCGATCGGGACGGTGACTGGGAAATATATGTGATGAACGCCGACGGAAGTGATCAGCGCCGGCTTACTCGAAGCCAGGGCGCGGACCTTGCCCCTACCTGGTCACCGGATGGACGACAGATCGCATTTGAGAGCGACCGTGGTGGTGACTCCGACATCTACGTGATTGGCAGCGACGGTGAGGATCAGCGCATACTTGTGGATCGGGCCGGGCATGACCTGGAACCTTGCTGGTCACCTAACGGCGACAGCATTGCCTGGATTGCCCAAGGCTCCTCGCGCCGTGAATTACTTGCCGTGGATACACGGTCCACCCCACTGCGCGGGAAGGTATTAGCTGGCGCTTACATGAACGTGAGCGAGATTCACTGGTCGCCCGACGGCAAGTGGATAGCCGGGACTTTCGAGGGGCACCTCCGTGACGTCGGCTCGGGATGCTTTGTCGTTCGCTCTGACGGCACGGACCTGAAGGAGCTTGTTTCCGCGCCGCCACTCAAACCGCATCCTGGCGGCGAGCTGCGCGGCCATCAATTGACCGGGGGCTGGTATCTGGGCGGCGATGGCTCGGACCCCTTCATCCTGCGTACTTTCGAAGACCTCTCGTGGTCGCCGGACGGACAGACAATTGCGTTCCGCTCGAACATTGACCCCAGTGGGTACGACTTCTTCTACACTGTGCCTGTCGGCGGCGGCGAGGTGACGCGACTGGACAATACACTCAGCCCAATGGGCGTCAAGAACGAGCCAACACCTCTGAACCCGGACGACCGGCCGCAAGAGACCCAGGAGATCGTCTACGGGGAGAAGCTGCCAATAGGAATGGAGCTTCTTGCCCAAGCCCCAAAATACTGGATGTTCCGCACCGATCCGAACAAGATTGGCGAGACGGAGGATTGGTTCGACCAGTCAGCGAAAAAGTCTCCTTGGAGCGCTATCTCCACCCACGACCTATGGGACAAAGCCTTGGGAACAAAAGAGGAGCCACACTACACCGGGGATGGTTGGTACGCGGCGGACCTGATCATTCCGCCTGCGCACGGTAAGAAGGTCTGGCTGCACTTTGGTGCGGTGGACGAGAACTACACGCTCTGGATCAACGGCCGATACATAGGCGACAACCTCGCCGCAGGCACGTCCACGTGGGACCAACCGGTAAGCGTGGAGATCACTGACAGATACAACGAAGGGCAATCCAACCACATTGTCGTACGCGTCAGCAACACCGTCGCGGCCGGCGGCATCTGGAAACCGGTGGCCATTTTGAACTCGGCGCCTACGTTCTACGAAGCTTTCGACTACACCGTGGGTACATCCAACCTGCTCGGCCAGGGCCGTTGGATAGCCCATCCGGATGGTCATGCTGGTCTTAACGTAACGTCCGGCAGTTATTCCTACACTGACAAGAATGCCAGAGCCCTTGTGACCAACGGCAACAGTGCCGGCGGTGGTCCGGCCCGTTCTGCCAGCCGAAGGTCTCTCAACCCGACAACGACAGGCCTATTTCGCGTGACTCAGACGATATACGCATCAGTTCTTTGGCAGAATACAGGGAACCTGATCTTCAAAGGTAGCGGTACAGGTGCGCTAAACATAAGTGCTGCTCGGAATTCAGGCCACGCTGGGATAAGGGCCAGTCTGGGAGATATCGACGGCAGCAGCAGTGGGACCGTTTACGGCCCGGCTATACCCTATGACACCCCTGTGTATCTCGGCATCAAAATCGGCAATGTCGCGGGCGGCACGGAGACGGTGACGATTGCCTTGAATCCTGATCTAAGCAGTCCCAATTGGGCCGCTGAGGGCACTTGGGTAGTGAGTGGCAAAGACATTGGCGTTCCGAATATGATTGAGATAAGCACCATGGGAGATCAAATTTCTCCCAAGGGGTTTGGGTTAGGTATTGATGAGATCCGCGTGGGCACCAACTGGGCCGATGTAGCTCCGATCGTTTGGACGTCTGATTCGCCCTTTGGCCCGTGATGAAGAGGAACTACATGTGATCATCTGCGATAGCACAGAGACGTCCGCAACCCCAATCCCAGTGGTTCGACCTCGCCACTTCATGCTGACTTTTGTGGTGGGGGCCTGCTTGTCTCTCACGACGGCTGAGGTACGGGCCCAACCGGAGCCTAAATCGCATCAAGCGGCGGCCTCTCCGAAGCAGGATGGCCCTGCACGTCGTCGACGCATCCTATATAACTTCGATGGCGACTCGTGTATGTGGACGCGTGCAGGCGGTAAAGGGCCGATTGCGATTACCGTCGATGACGTCAAAACACTCGTCGAAGAGATCGCCTACGAGGGGGGTCAGGTCGACACGATGTTGGTCTGCATCAACGCGCAGGTAATGTACTATCCGACCAAAGTCGGCACGATGCGCGGCGCATTGTCGGCACCGGAACAAAGGGCACAATGGCCGGCGAGCGAATTACAGCGGTTTGAAAACATGAAACGCTTCTTCAGCGCCGGTATCGATCCTTACGCCGTCATGCTGTCCGAGGCGAAGCGGCGCGGACTGGAAGCACTGCTCACCTTTCGCATGAACGACGCACACGGCAACGATTTCCTGCGGACGCAGTTCTGGATGGATCATCCCGAATATCGTCTGAAGGGGGGCTCGCTGGACTTTGTACATGACGAAGTTCGCGACTATGTCTTTCGTCTGATCGAAGAGGCCGTGTGGCGTTATCACTGTGATGGAATCGAACTCGACTTCAATCGCTTTCCAACATTCTTTAAGGATGGTACCACCGCCCAGCGCGTGGCCAAAATGAATTCGCTGGTCCAGCGGGTTCGCAACATGCTTGACGAAGTCGGCAATCAGCGCGGCCGACGACTGGTGCTGGCGGTACGCATCCCCTCAAACTACGGGCGCACGCCACCCAATCCCGCCTCGTCCCGCGAAGTCGGTTGCGATCTGGTGGCATGGGTTAAGAGCGGCTGGATTGATTTCGTCACTGTGTCGGAGTTCCTTCATGCCCGCTACGATTTGCCAATCAAGCCGTGGAAGGAGGCGATTCGCGACGTCCCAGTTTACGGCGGCATCGAATGCACCGAAGGTGGTTCGAAAGACAAATACCTCACGCCGGAAAAGTACTGCCTTGCTGCACACAACCGCTGGCGAGACGGTGCCGACGGTGTTTATCTGTTCAACTTCTTCACGACTCGCGAATACGGCACAGAGGCCTGGGAGCCTCCCTTTGAAGTGTTACGCAAACTGGGTGATCGAGCCGCACTATTGCAGGACGATGTTCAACATAATTCGATCGCAGTTGAGGCTCGCAAATCGCTCCCATTTGATTCGCTATCCTGCGAGCAGATCGCGATTGGCGAACCTGATGACTATAAGCCATGCATCATACAGTTGCCGGACGGCGAACTGTTACTGAGCTGCTTTCATCAACACCGACGCGCGGGCAACAAGGTGATGGAGCAAACCTTGCTGTTTCGTTCGAAAGACGGGGGACAAACTTGGGCGGGACCCGAAATACTCGACTTGCTGGGCCGCGAACCGTACCTAACCGTGCTGAGCGACGGCACGATATTCGTTACGGGGCATTTACTCGCATCTGACGTACGGAACCAGTGGGGGTACACAACAGGATTTCTCCACCGCTCGATCGACCGTGGCCACACGTGGCAGACGATTCGCGTTGAGTCCGAAGGCATCAAGGCGAAGGCGTCGAACCACACAACGCGTAACGTGCTGGAAATGTCCGACGGCACTCTGCTCGTTGGCGTCGACTACGATGGTGGAGACGGGCCGTACTTCGTGTGGCGTTCGGGGGACAGTGGGAAGACCTGGGACAAGACGCAAAAGTGCGAGCCAAAAAACTTCCAGAGCGTCTATGGATTCTTCGGAGGCGAAACTTGGCTCTGGCAGGCCCGTTCCGGCAAGGTCTGGGCCTTTGTGCGAGTCGACAGCAACGAACTGCCCATAGCCGGTCGACCGATCAAAGCCGGCGACGACCAGAGCGACCACTTCATTTTGTTCTCGTCCATTGACAAGGGACACACGTTCGAACGGATCCGGGATTTCGGCGACTACGGCGAAATGTACATGTCGCTGCTGCGGCTACGCGACAGCCGACTGCTGCTCACATTCACGGTTCGTGACCTCAAACCGCCGCTGGGCGTGAGAGCTTTACTGGGCAAGGAAACCGGCGACGGCTTCGAGTTCGACTGGAAAGACGACCGGTTGATGGTTGATGCCAAGACGCCGGTCGGCAAGGACCAAGGTGGCGGTTTCGGTCCCACGATACAGCTCGCCGACGGCACGCTTGTCACCAGTTATTCCTATCGCGGCCAAGATGAAAAAACCCATGTCGAGGTCGTTCGTTGGCGTCTGCCTCTGCAATAGTTCGGCGCTGTAGTCCCCGAATAGTACCGCCAAATGATTTGAAATGGCGATTTTCATGAGACTTACTCTACCGTGAGGTATCTTGTGACTGGCATTTTTCTAACTACTGGCTTACCTTTTGTTATTGTGAGAGTAGCGAGTCACCCATTGCGTTTACTGATAACCGTCACAATAAGGCGATGCCCGCCATGCGAAGAATTGAACCTCCCATCAGACAAAGAACGCGGACACTGCCCATCGCCTTCTATTGGTTCTTGATCTTAATTGCCAGCTCAGTTTCTGCTGACGTAACGAGCCCCGATCAGCCATCCTTTCAGGTGCCAGCTGGTTTTGTAGTTGAACAGGTTGCCGGACCACCGCTTGTGAAGTACCCGATGCTGGGCTGCTTCGATGAGGCAGGCCGATTATTTGTTTGCGAGAGTGCCGGGCTCAATCTCAACGCCGAGGAATGGCTTGAAAGACTGCCAAATTTCGTGCGGATGTTGGAAGACGCCGACGGCGACGGACAGTTCGAGAAGAGCACGATTTTTGCCGACAAGATGACTCTCCCGACCGGTGCGATGTGGCACGAGGGGGCGCTCTACGTCGCCAGCCCCCCGAGTATCTGGCGGCTTGAGGACACAGACGGTGACGGCGTTGCAGACCAGCGCGACGAATTGATCACCGGCTTTAAGTTCCGCGGTCACGCCGGCGACGTGCATGGTCCTTATCTGGGACCCTGCGGCCGACTCTATTTCGTCGATGGAATCATGGGGCACGAAATCCATGACAAGAGTGGCCGTCTGTTGAGTAAAGGTAAGATGGCTCGGGTATTTTCGTCACGACTGGATGGCAGCGATCTGGAGACCTTCTGCGGAGGTGGAATGGCGAATCCCGTCGCCGTGACGTTCACGGAAGCAGGCGAGATGCTCGGGGCGACGACTTTCTTCAATTACAACTCGCGCGACCGAATACGACACGATGCCCTTTTCCATGCCATCTATGGCGGCGTCTATCCACGGAAAGTGGGGCTTCTGCGGGACGAGTTCAAGCTCACCGGGTCGCTTCTCCCGCCGCTGGCTCGCTTCGGCATGAGCGCTCCGTCGAACCTCACCACTTATCGCAGCGCTGCATACCGCGGTAACGTCTTCATTTCGCACTTCAATACCCGAAATGTGACGCGATCGCGACTAAAACGCGACGGATCGACATTTCGCTCTGATAACGAGCCGTTTCTAGTCTCCACCAATCCGGACTTTCACCCGAGCGACGTGATTGAAGATGCCGATGGCAGCCTTCTCGTGATCGACACGGGCGGCTGGTTCAAGATTGGCTGTCCGACAAGCAGCCTGCAGCCCGAGGTGCTCGGCGGGATTTATCGTGTCCGTCGGAAGGACCAACAGAGGGCGCTTGATCCGAGAGGTTCGCAAATTGCGTGGGAGCGTGCGAGCTCGCAGTTGGTCGAGTTTTTGGCTGACGATCGATTCGCGGTTCGCGACCGGGCGATATCGACGCTCGTCAAACGGGGCGAAGCGTCCGTTGAACCATTGCGCGAGGTTCTTGGCACGGGGACAGTCTATGCACGGCGCAATGCGCTTTGGGCTTTGTCACGAATTGGCGCCCCCGCAGCTCGTGCTGCGGCTCGTTTTGCGTTCAATGACGCTGATCCAAGCGTCCGCCTGGCGGCGAGCACGTGCGCCGCCACTCATCGCGATGCCGAGGCATTAGATCAACTCATTCGATTAGTCAGCGATACCGAATCCGCAGTCCGTCGCGCAGCGGCCATGGCCCTCGGTCGCATTGGCAAAGCAGTCGCCGTACCCGCGCTTCTTAGTGCGTTTGAGGATGCCGGTGATCGCATGCTTGAGCACGCTATTATTTTCGCTCTCATCGAGATCAACGATCCCGAAGCAACACTTTCTGGACTGGATGATCCTTCAACACAGGTACGTCGGACGGCTTTGATTGCTCTGGATCAAATGGGACATGCCAAGCTAACTCGCGAAATGGTCTCACCTCTGGTGAAGACCGATGACGAAGCGCTGCTCGAGGCTGTCGTCGATGTCGTCGGCCGGCATCCCGAGTGGGTCGATACGATATCCGGTTTGCTCTCCAGCTGGCTGCTCGAACCAGAATTCACGGCAGCCCGCGAGGCGTTGCTACGAGACGCTTTGTATGCCTTACGACGCGAAGGGGCATGTCAGCTCCTCATGGCTGATCTGCTGTCGCGGGCGGACACATCGGCGGTGTCACGCCTGCTTTTGTTGGATGTGATGGTCGACAGCGGCTTTCGTGAGTTTCCGGCGATCTGGCAACAGGAAGTGCTTTCCAATTTAGAGTCGTCCGACTCTCAGGTTGCCAGGAGATCGCTTCTCGCAATAGCCTGAACCACTGCCGGGCAATTCGACGAGGGGCTGTTGCGATTCACGCAGGACCCGTCGCAGCCGGTCCCATTGCGAGTACGAGCCGCGAGCATTCTTTCGCGAAATCAGACCACGCTCCCGGAGGCGACGTTCGAGCTACTGTGCTCGCAGTGTAACCAGGACGCTCCTTTCGAGGCACGTCTTGAAGCAGCGCGAGCCATCGGCAATTTGAAACTCTCCTCCGAACAAATCGATCGCGTCATCGACCTTGTTATTGGGGCCGGACCCCTCGAGCTGCCGTTGCTTCTCAAACCACTTACAGGCGCTTGGCGAGACAGTTCGGGACAGGCTGGACGACGCCTCATCTCTGCGATTGAAGAGTCGTCCGGATTCCCAAGCTTGAGCGAAGAACAACTGACGATGCTTTTTGAGAACGCTCCACCCCAAGCGCGGTCTGCGGCCGAACCGCTATTCCGCCAATTGACCGAAGAGTACGCATCTTCGATCAGAGAAGTCCTGCGGACTACGTTCAACCTGGTTGGTGGCGACCCCGTTCGGGGTAAAGAGATTTTTTATGGCAAACGTGCGCTGTGTTCGGCCTGCCACCGCGTTGGCCCCAAAAAGAGCACTGAAAAGGGTCAGGAGATAGGCCCAGACCTTTCCCGAATTGGCGAGGTGCGCAGCCACCGCGACCTGCTTGAGGCAATCCTTGCTCCCAGTGCTTCGTTTGCCAGGGGTTTCGAACCAAAAACGATCGTTACAACTACCGGCCAAGTGATCGCGGGAGTGATCCATGAAGAAACTGACGACACGATCATCCTTTATACGCCACAGCGTGAGGAAATCCGCATCGCCCGCTCCGAGGTTGAAAGAATCGTGACTTCGAACGTATCGATCATGCCGGACGGATTGGAACGATCTCTTACTTCCGATGACTTACGCGACCTGCTGGCCTACTTGAGTTCTCTGAAAGGGCGGGGATACTAGACTGCCACCTGAAGCTTTTGTCGGCAGATGCGAACCCGTTCTCGTTTCGCTTCACTTATTTCTTTTCCAGATCGAGATCGCATGAACACCCTCGAATTTCACCGTTCGTTTATTACCTTCCGGATCGACACTCTGAAAAAGCAGCCCAAGACGGTCAGCCATGAACCGCCTTTCACGCTAAACAATTCACGGCTGCCACTGGAATGTCGGTGTCGGATTACGGAGAAGGAAACGGAGAAGACGCAAGAGTTCTTCCTCGGGGCCAATTGCAAGACGGAACGGGTAGGCGTCGAGCGTGACATCTGGACTAGGCCCAATGCTGACTTCGTGCCGGTTTGCTCTCGCTCTCAATGGATGGTGCTGAAGACCTTTGACCACGTTGGCAAGGGCGTGCCGCTCTACCCACCGTCGCTAGGAATGCAGCCAGAGCGACAGGTCATCAATGTCGACGAGGCATTCGATAGCTTGCGCATCGATCTGGCAAAGTCGCCCGGCGAAGTATTGGAGACGCCCGAAGCAATTGTCGAGGGGGTCCTAGCGAATCGGCTCCTCAACGCACGGACCTGCATCGAATCGGACCGCTATATTGCCCTCCTCGACTATCCAGTAAAGACTATCAATGCGAACGAGCGCGATTGGATCTATCAGACGGACACCGGACCCGTTCTATTGCCAGATCTGTCGCGGGAGCCGGATGATCTGATCGGTGGTATGGACCTGACATTTGTCGCGTTTAACACACCCAACTGGATTGAGTTGATCGTGCGCACTTCCACGCCCGTAGTTGGGGACGTCAGCGTGTATCATTACTCGAAGGCCATACGACTTGATTCACAGAACCAGATCATCGCACTCACTTAGCCTGGGAGTCCATCGATGCAACGCTTAGAAAAAACTGCTGCCTGGGCTGTTTCCGCCCGAGTCTTGGTCTTCGGCTCGATGTGCCACGCGCAGCATGCGGCTGCTGTAGGCGAACCACCGAACATCGATCAGGCGCGGATTACAGTACAGCGCTTCGATTCGGAAGTTGACGGTTTGACTTGGGGCTCGTACAACGTGAACGACCCACCCAATATCAACCGTGGATTTGATACGCAGCGAGCAGACATCCTAGAGTGATCACGTATCGGATTCAACCTGGAGTGACGCGGCATTTACACATCAAATTCCGCCAAATGACAACGGCACCCATCATGAAAAGAAACGATCTATCCCGACGTGAATGGCTGGCATCCACCGCCGCCTGCGGTCTGGCAATTTCGGGCGGGTCTACGTTGGCTCAAGAACTAGCTCTGTCCGCGAAACACGATCGGCACGTGACCAAGGGAATGATCTTCCTTCATCATGCCGATCCTAGATTTCTGGAGGGCCTCAGGCGCCATGGCTTGCTAGTTTCTCATGGACTGAGACTCTTGAATACGGGTTTAGAGAAACATCAGTTTGGCGAAAAATGGGCAGGATCGATCGCGCTGGCAACGGCACAGTCGTCAGGAGACTTGTATTACATCGATCGCATCTGTGGAGGAATGCCCTATCAATCCCTCGAAGGAATTGAATCGATCGCCCGAGAGCTTAAGGATGATCCACGCTTCCTCGGCTTCCAGGTACACGAGTGGGGCAATTCGCCGATTCACGATTACGAGCGGATCCACAGATTGCTTCTGGACAATGACGAGTCCTTCGATCGGGAGCATTTCGCCCAATACGAAGGCCGAGTCAGATCGCCCTACTTCTCGGGAGGCGACTACGGCACGTACCAGAAAATTTTCGAGCCACTCAAGAGCCTGAACGATGTCGATCGCTATCTGGAAGGTTTCTTTCGAAAAAAGGTCGAACAGACATACGGGCAAGTCGTCTCCGTAACCGGTTACCGGCAACTTCACCACACGGCACTGCGACTTGGGGCCAAGAATGTCATGCCCGAGATCGGTAATCAAGTGCCGTTGACCGCGCTGCAGATCGCATTCGCCCGTGGGGCGGCAAGGGAGTACGACAGACCGTTCGGCGTCTACTATGAACCGTGGGGCGGTTTGCCCTTTGGCTGCTCGTGCGCCCTGGATTTCTCGCCCTGGTTTCCCGATACCAAACATCTTAAGAAAGTGATGGATGGTTACAAAATCGGTCCGGAATTCGGCAGCAGCCGTTCGCTGCAGCGTAGGCTGCTTTTCTTTGCATGGCTTTCGGGTGCCTCTTATTGGGCGGAGGAATGGGGTGCTGAGAACTACTTCGGCAATTGGGAGGATTATCCGCTGACCGAATACGGGAGAATAGTCAAGGACTTCCTTGCCGTAAGTAGCCAGTACACCAAGCCGAAGCCCGTTGTCCCGGCTGCGATTGTCATGCCGCCGAAGACATTCGGTGTCGATATCAGTTATGTGGCCGGCCAATCAAACAAACTCTATCGCATTGCCGATCCCGATGCCTTTCACAAGAAACTACGAGCCTTCGCATCCGACCTCTTCGCTAGCCAGCCAACACAAGCCGGCGGAGATGCGGACAATCTGACGCCCTCTCCATGGATAGGCTGCTTCGATGTTCTTTCGGCGGAGGCGCCCAAATCCCTCCTTGACGAATATGGGTTGCTGGTTTACTTCGACCGGGAGCAGGCTGACAAATCGCCTGCGTCTGAAGATCGCATGCTGGTCTACGATGGCGAGAAGCAGGATGCCCAGCGATGCATTCAATCCGTGGAACACCTCCTTCCTTATCGCGTCAAAGGCCGGGTCGGTGTTGCCCACGCGCGCACGGATGGACGTTACTTGTTGGGTATCTTCAATAACCTCGGAATCACCAAGACGAAAGCGGAGGAACGGGCCGACCCGAAGGCAACCCAGACCGCTGTTGTGCACGGCCCTCCCACTGGAGCAGTGTTCCTAGAAGGCAAACAATACACTACACGCACAAACAAAAACTCAATCGAGATTCGCCTCCCCGCTGGCGAGGTCGCTGTTCTCTCATTTCCGGCCCCATGATTAACAGAAACTGCATCAAAAATGATCCCATCAAACCAACCAACGCCCTGTACTCGATTTCGTTGGTCTCGCCTGGGCTTCCTCGGAGCCATCTTGCTGTTCCACCACGGTTTGGCGAGTTGGGTCGCTGCTCAACAAACAACACGCGTCACCCCTGAGCGAAATATCACCTCGTCCTTCGGCAACGATAATGGTTCGTATGACGTGGTGATTTATGGTGGCACCTCCGCAGGGATCGCTGCCGCTGTCCAGGTCAAAAGGATGGGCCGGTCGGTGGTGGTGATTGAGCCCACGTCGCGCATTGGAGGACTGACAACAGGCGGGCTCGGTTCGACAGACATGGGCAACAAAGGAGCCATCGGGGGAATCGCACGCGAGTTCTACCAGCGCATCAACCGGTACTATCGCGACCCGGCGCGCTGGAAGTGGCAGTCTTGGGAAGAATATCGAGAGACAATGAGCCACACCGCGTGGAACGAGGAAACCATGTGGCACTTCGAACCTTCAGCGGCGCTGTCGGTCATGGAAGACTTTGTTCGCGAGTTGAAGATACCGATTCACTATGGAGAACGCCTGAATAGAAACCCCGTCGAGGCTGGCAAACCGCGCGTCGAAGGTGTCTCGATGGGAATGGGGCGAATCCTATCCATCGGCATGGAATCCGGAAAAACTTACCGGGGCCAGGTCTTTATCGATGCCACCTACGAAGGCGACCTCATGGCGGGAGCTGGCGTCGACACCACCGTCGGACGAGAAAGCAACGACATGTTCGATGAAACACTCAGCGGCGTCCAGACGAGCCAAGCGAAACATCATCAATTCAAGCCTGGCGTCGACCCTTATGTGAAACCTGGGCAAAAGGAAAGCAGCCTGCTCCCCGGCATCAACCCCACCGGACCGGGCAAGGAAGGCCAAGGCGATGATCGCATACAGGCGTACTGCTTTCGGATGTGCCTTACCGACCATCCAGAGAATCGAATTCCGTTTTCCAAACCGGCCCACTACGACCCGTTGGATTACGAATTGTTGCTCCGCAACTTTGAAGCCGGGGCAACGAACATTCCGTGGATAAAAACGCCCATGCCCAATCGTAAGACCGACAACAACAACAAACGTGGTTTTTCGACCGACTTCATCGGACAAAATTACAACTACCCGGAAGCCAGCTACACCCGACGCGAGGAAAGCATCCAACGTCACCGGGCCTACCAACAGGGGCTCATGTGGACGCTGGCCAATCATCCACGGGTACCTGCGCAAATTCGCCAGGAAGTATCACGCTGGGGCACGTGCCGAGACGAATTCGAACGATCAGACGGCTGGCAAGCTCAATTGTATATTCGAGAAGCGCGGCGAATGATCGGCGACTACGTCATGACCCAGCACAACTGCCAGGGCAAAGTTACAGCCAAACGTCCCATCGGGCTTGGCGCCTACGGGATGGATTCGCACCATGTGCAGCGATATATCGACAAAAGCGGGCACGTCCAGAACGAAGGCGATGTGGAGGTCAGCGGTTTTAGTCCGTATCCCATCGACTACGGTTCGATCGTGTCCCGAAACAAACAATGTTCGAATCTACTCGTCCCAGTCTGCCTCAGCGCATCCCACATCGCATTCGGTTCGATCCGGATGGAACCGGTCTTCATGGTTCTCGGCCAGTCGGCAGCGACAGCAGCCGTTCAGTCGATTGAGACTGGAACTGCCGTACAAGATATCGATTACCACAAACTTCGGAAACGATTGATTGAAGACCGTCAAGTGCTTGTCTGGGTCGAGCCATGACGCGCCGCGGTTTAGAAAAAATGTATTCTATGTTCCCATTGATGCTAAGTAGAAAAGTATTTTTTGACGGTAATTTCTTCGTTACCATACTGGCTGTTTTTGTTTCATGCAACGCACAAGAAACAGCTACCGCAGACCAAACACTGGACGCTAAGCAGGCGCGGGTCTGTGTAACTGGCGCAGATTACAACCGGCCCGATCCATTTCCAGGATTGGGCGACTTCATTGGTTGGCCCGGCGGGATTGATCGGATGCCCAACGGGGACTTGCTGTTAGTGCATTCGGCCGGTTACTGGCATTCGTCGTTTGCTCTTCCGAGGCAGATCGAGCCGGCCCTTCGGAAGCGCTGGCTGAAAATTGGCTGGCCGCTTGATTTTCCCGCGCCAACCGGCGGACGCGCGATAGCTTGCCGGTCGACTGACAACGGCAAGACCTGGTCAAAGCCATCTACGCTCATCGACCATAGACTCGACGACGGAGCTCATGCGATCTTTAACTGCCGCGATGGGACTGTCCTCTGCTTCGTCGGTGTGCAGGCTTCGTGGTACGGGTACAAGCAAGCTCCTCAAGAGTTTCAAAAAGACATCGACGGGCTCAACACGAAACAGTTCGTGCTGCGGTCAACCGATAGCGGCCGAACGTGGTCGAAGCCGATCTGGCTCGATAGCCCGGGCGACTTTTACGAGCGAGCACATGGTGGCCGACCGATCGAGCTTGCCAACAGTAGCATCCTCTGGGCCACGTATTATCAAGTTGCCGGCGAAGAGTACCTCCGAGGCGCCATTCGCCGCTCGGACGATTCCGGCAAGAGTTGGAAAGTCATTTCAAGAATTGAGCGAAAAGACAACAACATCGATGAACCAGCGATCGCCGAACTGAAGGACGGGCGTCTGATTCTGGTGACCCGGCCGGACGGAGCGGTGTTCTATTCCGAGGACAAGGGCGTAACTTGGACAGATTCACCTGCGCGCGTCATTCCCCAAGGAAACGCGAAATTCAAAGCACCGCAATTGATCGTATTGCAAGACGGAACCGTTATCGCAGTCGCATCGTGGAATAACTTGCAAGTGTGGATCAGCACCGACTCTGGCACAACGTGGACCAACGACATTCCGCTCGACACGTCGAGCTATGGCTATCCGGGCTCGTTCATTTTCGGCAAGGACGAGTCGATTCTGATACCTTATTGCGCAAGTGGGCGCGCGCCAAATCGGATCTATCTGGTTCGCTTCCGTGTCAACGATGCCCGTGACGGTATTGAATTGATGCCTATAACCGAGTAACAGAAATCGTAAATATGAATGCAGCCGATTAAGAGACACATGCAATCGGACGACTCATGTCCATCGACGCGCTGCGTGGGTTTGACATGTTCGCGCAAGTATTGCTAACGGCCTAGGCTTCAATTTCATAGCTTTTGCGCTGTTCCCGCCCTTGCATTTGCCGTGCCTGGTCGTCACCGACAATCCGCTCGGCTTTGGGGTCCCATTGCAGTACACGATCGAGTCGGATGGCGATATTTGCCAGGTGACATGTTGTCAGTGCCCGATGGTGCGTGTGGACATCAGAAATAGGCAACTCGCGGCTCCTCACGCAAGCGAAGAAGTTTGCCATGTGAGCATGGTCTGATGGAGGGAACTTGTCGCCGTAAACCGCCGCGATTTGATCATCCGAAATTGGGTTGTTTTCTAGCTCCTCGACCGGTGCCCCTTTCATGCGGCCGCGGCTGACATGAAAACGACCTTCAGTCCCTTCGAACAGAATTCCGTTGCCATCAGGTGAGGAACTGACAATGTTCAGGATCATTCCGTTCTCAAATTCATTGCGAACACTGAACTGTGTGGCGCAGTTGTATTGATCGTTGCGTGTCGGCATACCGTTCTTGTCGAATGGCACTGGGAGGGTTGCTTCGATCGGATTGATTTTGATTGGACCGGTGGTCTCCATGCCTGTGGCCCAGGTGGCAATGTCGACGTGATGCGCGCCCCAGTCGGTCATGATCCCGCCGGAGTACTCGTACCACCAGCGGAACTCAAAATGGCCACGAGTAAAACGTCGAACCCTATCTCCGCTTTTTTGCTCTATGTAGCGATAGTCTTGATAGGGCGCCTGCCCCAGCCACATATCCCAGTTGAGTTCCTGTGGGACATCAGCAACCGGGATACTCTGACTTGACGGCGAGCCACCGATGTTGCACGTCACTTCCTTTACGCGACCGATTCGACCGTCGCGAATCATCGCGATAGCGCGTAAGAAATGTAGCCCCATCTCACTACGCTGTTGAGTGCCAACCTGAAAGACGCGGCCTGTCTCTCTTTGCACCTTGGAAATAAGTTTCCCTTCGTCAATGGTGAGCGTAAGCGGCTTTTCGCAATAGACGTCCTTCCCTGCTCGCATTGCTTCGACTGCTATCTTGGTGTGCCAATGGTCGGGAGTGGCGATGATCACAACGTCGATGTCGTCACGCTGCAGCACCCTGCGGTAGTCCTCGTGAACATCGGGTTGTTTACCCTGGACAGTTTTGATGCGGTCACGCGCCGAATGCAAGCGGCGCTGATCGACATCGCATACAGCAACAATATCGGCAAAGGGAGTAGCCTCACGGCCGCCGACATCGCGCCAGCGGCTGCCAGTTCCAATACATCCCATCACAGGTCGTTCGTTTGGCGACTGGGAGTCGCCCAAGGAATCGTGTGGGTTGACCCATGCCGATATCGACCCAGCGGCAAATGCAGTAGTCGAAGTTTTAATAAAGTCACGGCGATTCTTTTTTTTCATCGAAGTCTCCTTGAAGGGTTAGGATTCTATGGCAAGCCTCTATAGGGAAAGGTTCACTGTGGATCGGAGATGTAATGGAGGACAGTGGCTTGGTCGACATCATGGGAGCGAACCTCCAGCCCAGCGTTGTTGAGCTGGTAGCCGCTTAGCTTCATGAGGGCTGTTGGGTTATCCCAATCGGTAACAGTGTATTGCTTTTTCGGATCGAGTCCTTGCAGCTTCAGTGTACAGCTGCGTTGCGATACATTGGCTCCGCAAAAGGCTTGGACGATGCCTACGTCTTTTGCCGGATCATGAAACTGAAACGCGAGCCATTTTGAAGAATCATCGCTCCAGTCGGTCAACGGATAAAAATCCTCCATGAAGAGTGGGCGAATTCTCTGGTAGCTGTGTAGATGCTTTCGGAGTGCAGCCACAGAAGCCGGGTCGTGGAAGTTTATGGGGAAAGACCCACATGCGCCCATGCCGCTGCGCAGGGCTACGTCATTTGTCGTATGAGCGCCGAGTCCGTGTAACGGCAGCCAATGCGAAAGACCGTGCGTCATTGCTTGTACATTTTGGGGAAACGACTTGGCATCCCAGCAACTGTCGCTGCGCCACAGAACGACACACCGGCGCATCATCTCGAAGTCGAGTCGTCGCCCCCCACTCGCACAGTTGTCAAGAATCAGACCAGGGTGACGCCTCGCGAGTTCATCAAGAAAATCGTACAACCCGCTTATATGGCGAATCTCGCGTAGTCCCACTTCATCAGGTGCCTCGTCCGTGTGCCAGAAGTACGCAGGGTATTCATTGAAATCTTGGCGATAGATCGAAATATCCGCATCAAAAATCTGTTGCGATATTCGATCCAGCGCATAACGGCGACCATCTTCATTGCCAAGGTCGAGTAGCTGGAATCCATCGCTCTCCATATAGCGTAGATTCTCAGGAGTGCGAGTCGGAGCAAATAACCAAGCGGAATGCTCGCGTTCCATCTCCGTCCCGCGCATCACCCGCTCTGGCTCAAACCATGCCAAGAATCTCATGCCGGTTGCTTTTACGACCTTTCCGACCGGTGCTAAACCGTGTGGAAATCGCGTTGGGTCAGCATGAAAGTTACCTTGCCCGATCGGGAAACCGCCTTCATTCCATCCAGCATCGAGCCAGAATGTGTCGAAAGGGAGATCCAGGGCACCTAGCGTAGAGGCCAATGCTGCAAGATTTTCCTCAGTGATAACATTAAAACCAAGCTGCCCATGGACGCTCGCAGCTATCGGCATCAAATCCATGAGTGCGTGGCTCTTTGGCGTAAACTGCTGCAACATCAAGCGGCGGAATCGGTTCTGCCCATCGAACCAATCGCCCTGGTAGCTCATTACGAGCACCGACAGCAATCGCACCTCCTCTCCGGCGAGCAGCTTGAATCGTGAATGTTTGAGCCCCGCGACGATCCGCACGCTCCCACCGTCGAGAGCCTCAAACGAAACCTTCCAATCTCCCGACCATCCCACCGCGACAATGAGCCCACCACCCTCTGCCGCAAGATTGAAATAGGGCATTACGCCATCCGAGGATCGTCCTCCGAACGACTCCAGCGTGAACGGCTTGCCTGGTGTTAGGGCTTCCGTGCGCGGTTGAAAGTCTGTGACCTCCGCATGACTGCCCTTGTTCCAGTGAAGTGTCACTCCTTGATTGGATGGAAATCGAACTGTAAAGTCCGCCGATTTCACATCCTCATAGAGAGGCGACTCTTCTCCCGCCGGAGCTTGCAAACGTACCTGCCACTCGACGGCGTTCTCTTTGGAATACTCACGCTGCTCAAAACGCAGGCTGGAATGCAGCGCTGAGCACGGCATCTCACGAAGATTATCCATACGAAAGTCACGGGAGAGCATCAACTCTGATGCAGCATCAGCTGGCTGGAGCCTAACCAATGGAGCCAGCAGCACTACGGTGAACAGAAGGAGGATCGGTCTCATCGGAAATCTTGATTAGAATGGGGATACAGTCTTGGGTCTGGCGATAGTCACACTGGAGGTACCAGTAGCTTCTACGTTGTATCAGCCACGTCTACCGCATAGAGTACCAAATTTCGGGCAGCGATGCGGAGACGGACATTTTTTCCTGCGAGGTTCCCAAGATTGACGCTGCTCTTCCACCACAACGGGAGATCGAAGCTGGTAACGAGACGCACATCCATTTGACCGGTCGACTCGTTGAGCAGGTTGGCCATCCCAATATAAAAGTCCTGGTACTGCGCAACCGCCATTCCGTAGAATTGAAGGTCGCGGCCGCGAGCCTCGTCGACCCTGCTGAAGCCTGGAGCATCGCGGGCGTCGGTGTCCAGCACGCTGCGGGCGTTGTCTCACCGCAAAAGATTGTCGCTTTCTACACGGACTACGAGGCGGTTGGCCCTCGGCAATCCGGCGTGCATGTTCGGATGCGGTCGATGGTAAAGGACGTATCGTCCGATCCCGGTATCAAACAGAAAATTGTTGTACGTGTCCGATCCACTTGGACGAAAAGACAGGGTTCTCTGGATAGGTGGTCCATCGCAGGCCGTCGTCGGAATACGCCATGCAGATCTCCTCGTAGGGATGGAACAAGGCCGTGAAACGTCCGCGAGCATGGAACAGGGGTTTCTGCTGGTGGTCGATGACGCAAAAGAAATCGATGCTCTGGCGGCCACATCCGTTGTCCAGCCGCGTCGATATCGTTGGCGGTAAAAAGAACATTGTTCTTTCGGCTACCGTCGAACTGTTTGAGTCCAAGTTCGGGCAATTCCCACTTCAGGCCGTCGATTCATTGTTTCGTCTGGCATAACATCGCCTTGTCAAGAACTTTACAACTCGATCATCCGCGCTGCGGAGAAATATGAGAGAGCCGAGGCGTTGCATTCACTTACTCTCGGTGGGTAGAGAGTCGAGACGTATTAATCCAGTTACTTGAAATTGATTTTTGCCAGATAGATGCTCGTTTTGCCTTCGTGGGACGAGTAGTAGCTCATCCACAACAGTTCGTCGTGCCAAACCATTCCAGGGTAGCTGCAGTCGCCGCCGCTGGGCAGTGTGAGGACCGGGTCATAGCTGTCGCGCGTCATACGAGCCAGGGCCGTGGTCGGTGTGTCGCCGTACCGCCGGCCCGCCGCCCATAAGCTGCCGTCGGGCAAGCGGATGAAGTTCGGGCCGCCGATGTTCTCTTTCATTTTCGTCCACGCCCATTCTTTGTACGGCGGCTTGCTCGAGCCTATCCAATGCGGCCGAATCAGGGCGATCAATTCGCCATCGGGCATGAACCGCAACGTCGTTTCACTGGCATTCCAAGTATTGTTTGGCAGTCGAAACTCGGTGATCCATTGCCAATCGAGTCCGTCGTGGCTGCAGTAGAGCATGCCGCGGCGCGGGTCTCGACCTTCGCCCAGCTTGCTGACGCTCCACGCCTTACCCTCGTGCCAGGTCACACGCCACAGCCAGTGATCCTCGGCCAACAGTTTCTTCGGAGCCGTCCACTGGGCGCCGTCTTTCGAGAAGGCGACACGCGGCGAGCGGGTCCCAAAGTTACTCGAATCGTAAACGCTGCCGCCCATGATCAGCATCAGCTGCCCGTCGGCCATGATAGAAAGTTTTGGATCGCGTAAGTCGACCCCTTCCTGCTCGACCAATGCTGCCGAGCGCCAAGCCTGGCCGTCCTCTGAAAAGATGACTCGTACTTTGCCCAGACTAGGGCCATGGTCCTCCGCTTCGCGGAAAGTACACCACCAGCGGTCGCGGAAGCGAATCAGATCGGTAAATGCGTTATGCTCGCCGCGATCCCAGATTTTCTCGACCGAAACAATCTCCGGTTCAGCCGCGAGTATCGAAAACGTGGTTGGTACAAACACGAAAGCCAGTAATTGTATTAAAACACAACTTTTCATCAGGGTGTCCTTGTTCATTGTGTCATTGTTGCGTGATTAGGTCTGTCAGCGCAATCCGGGTCACGCCAATATCTTCCTTGTTGATGGAATAGGCAACGTAGAAATGTCCGTTCCAACAGACCGCGTGGGGATATTGCCACCCGTCGATCTTGTGTTGGCCCTCGTAGCGTTTCTTGGTCGATTCGCCACGAAGCAACAATGCGCGGTCGAACGTCGTGCCGTTCTCACTCAGCGCGATAGTCAATCGGCTACGATCGAACTGTGTTGGCCCCGGGTTGTTTATGAGGTAGGTAGTGCCGTCAGGTAATTGGCCTGTAGAAAAACGTGCGGTTGAGTCCGGGAATCCGGTTTCGACGGGTGTGGTCCACGACTCTCCCGAGTCACTACTTACACTGGCAAAAAGATGGCCGCTGTAGTTGCGAAACGCCATCACGACCGTTTCGTCCTTTCGCAGAAAATGGCAAGGCTCTGTGTAACCAAAATCTTTTGGGTTGCGCAGATCGATGCGTGCTTCGCGCCAACCCCCTAGACCATTAGGTTGATCAGAGTACAGGAGCAGCATCCGATCCGCCGTCCGCTGCGAGCCGACGCGATCTCCCGAAAGCAGCAATCGCCCTCTTGGCAATCGGCGAGGTCCCGCAAGAAAGAAACCGCCGGTGACCTTATGAGGCTCACTCCAACTTTGTCCGTCGCAAGACGTCCGAGCTAGCAGAGCTGTATCTTGATGAAAATTCGTACCGCCGGTCGCTGTACAGTAGGCCACAAGCGTTTCTTCAAAGACATGGAAACCGGCCGCCACACAGATTCCCTTGCCCCTCTGGTGATCGGTCAACATAGTCGGCTCAGTCCAAGTGAGCCCATCAGAACTTGTGCTGATAAGGATTCTTTGACCAGGCAAATCCTCGCCAACGATGCCGTTGGACCACATGCAAAAGAGTTTATCGCGAAACACAACGAGATTCGGATGATGGCAAAATTTGTAGCCGTCGTCAGTTGCTCGATACAGGATTACGTCTTGCCCGGGGGCCTTTTCCAAGCCGAGATTGTCGTCGCCAGGCTGGAAAATCCTCGATGCAATGCGAAAAGGGGCCTTCGATGGCGTATCGTCAAAGGCTATTGCCGATAAGGAGAGCCCCAAGAGCAAGATGGAGGTGGTTGTAAGTCGCAGAGAAGGACAATTCATGAAATGCTCCCTACCGTGTTTCATTTCTTCTTGGCAACATCATGAATTATCTCGTCGATACCCGATATTCACAAGCGCCTGCTCGAGGACAATTTCCCCCGCGGCTGATTCTCCTCGATGAGCAATAGCGAGTTGCAATTGGTTGACACCTTGCTTGACCGCTAGCGGTGGAAGCGGCAAAACAATCGGTTGATCCCGGGTAACTATTTTTGCTTTTTCTGACGCTCCATTGAAACGAATTGCTAGCGAGTCACCTTCTACCGCCCTCTGCAACTCTAATCGCAACGCCACACTACGCAACTTTCCCTCGCGTAACGCACTGGGAATATCATCGCCGATGCGTACTATGATTGTAGGCGCGTTTCGTAGAGATATTGGAAGAGGGGCCGGAGCGCTGGCGCGCTGGTATTGTTCCCACACCCGATGATTGACTGGAAAAGACTTGTCCAAATACTTCAGGCGATGGGGATCCGCCATCTCTGGAAGAATCTTGTTGTATTGTTCATGAGCGGGCCGGCCGTAGCCTAGCGATCCTGCGGCCGGAAGATAGTGGAAATTCCACAGGTAGATGCCGTCGGCACCAGCCTGCCAGAAGTTCGACGCGGCGGCACGCAGGTTGTTTCCGCCAAGCGTGTAGTTGGCCGGACAATTGATACACGGATAGACGGGAACCTCAAAGCGATGCCCCAACTTAACCAGCTCTTCGGCAGGCGTGGAATAACATACGTAACCGCCACCGGTGAGCAAACGATCCACCAGCCGCTCGCGCAACCAGGCTTCCACGTCCAAACCAATGCGGTTGCAAGCTGCAACCGTTCCCGGCACGCGCACTCCTAGAAGCACAGGCCGTCCGCGACGCCGGCTAATCTCGTCGAGGCTCTTCCGCGCCTGACGGATGAACTCGGTCATCAACGGCATGTGCTTTTCTTCCTCGCCCAACTTGAAATACCACGGCATGCGAAAGAAATTCAGATCAACGCCGTTCAGATCGCATTTTTGGGCGGTGTTTTGGACCCACCACAGCCGATCTTCGCGTACTCGCTTGTGCGAGAAGTCGAATCCCGACCACATGGCCGCCTCCAACCCGTCCGGCGGGCGACCGCGCTGGCTTTCGTCACCAATCAGTAGTTCTGGATGATTGACCTTGAGCGGATACGCCAATTCGGAAAACGGCATCCCGAACGCATCGTGGCTATCGTTCATGCGAATCGAGCCGAAGGCTTCGATGTTGTTTGCGCGGCAAAAGTTGGCGACGACCTGCGTGGGATCAGGCATGTTCTGTTGAAAGGGGACACCGTTGCGCTGTGTTTGCCAGTATCGAATCGGCGTTTTCCCTTTTATCGCGACACCCCACATCATGCACCAGGCGAGGCTGTCGACGCCTGCATCGCGGCAATCGTGCATGCGCAATGAAAGAAACTTTTCGGGACCTTGAAGCGATTGCTCCGCGTAGACCATGTCGCCGTCGTCATCGAGTATCAAAGATCGACGACGCCAGGCAGCTTTTTGCCTTGCTTGAAGCGAAGCGGGATCGGTCTCTCCTTGGGAGGCGACGGATTGTGCCAAGCAGCGCCACTGCGCCGCTGCGGTTGCCGCGCCAGTCACGAACGAGCGCCGAGACAGGAGTCGTTCAGCCATATCAACCATTCTCCGGAAAATGCCAACGGACTGCAGCCAGGGACCGTTTTCCGCGTGGTTGGCCCCGATTGTCCATCTTTGTATCCTCGCAAACCGTGACGATGGTCCCGTCGGAGTAGACGACACTGCTGGGGTAGCCGTGGGCCTTGAATAAACTGTAGGTGCGTTTCTCCCATGTTCGGCCATCATCGCTACTGATGCGGACACGGATTTCGGAGTCTTGGTAGGGATAGCGTTGGAGCCATACGGCGGCCACCCGCCCGTCTGGTACCTGGATGATTTCTCCCGGAACGCTGCCGTAGGTGTCGAACAGACGAAGGTTTTTCCACGTGCGCCCACCGTCGTTCGACTCGGCGACAACGCCGTTTTTCAGTGGCCAGGGATGACCCTCTGTCGCCCCGGTTTGCTTCCAAAAATCTGGCGGGTCTTCCGGCAACGCAGGCCGTTGCGCCCGGATGTAGGTGAGCATCCTCTTGGAATCGCACAGGGCAAGCAGGCTACTTTCGGCCGAGTAGGGAACTAGCAGTGTACGATCACCCCAGGTCAATCCGCCGTCGGTCGAACGGAAAATGTGATCGTGGAAAAACCGATTCTGCTTGCGATGACGCAGCGTGAGCGTGATCATAGCCGTCCCGTCGGGGTGTTGATAGACGTGGCTCCAACCTCCGCCGCTGACGTCAAACGGACGGATGTCCAAGGGTTGGGGATTGCTCCACGTTTTTCCAAAGTCAGTCGAGCGCAGCACGAAGCTGGTGGCACTCTCGGGATCGTCGAACAAGAGGATGAAGACATCGCCGCTTAAGATGCCAAAGCCGCCACCGGTTCCGTGGGGCAAAGTGCTCATGCTCCACGTCTCGCCACGGTCGGTCGATTTCCACAGGTACCCGCCACCACAGACGTAGATGTCGCCTGCAGATGTCATCGCGGTACGAGTATCGGTGCGAGATCCTGGGTGAGGCATTGCGAAAAACTTGGCACCCGAGATGGGCGTGGTCTTCTTGGCGTGTTTGATATCGAGTGCAAGTGGCAGTGGTTGCCCTGTGAACGTGTCCTGTGGGGCGTCCTCGTTTGCGTACACGCTCCGCCAGCCGACGCTTGGTGGAATGCTGGCTACGGTCATGGTTCTGAGAAAATCGCGACGCTTCATCGTATGTTTCCTCGACACCTTCAGTTACTTGGAAATAAGAGTGTGCCTGCGCCACTTCTACTATTTTCATGCTATCTCAGCGCCCAATCGCGGCAAAGGCCCAACAACAACTTCTCAATAGTCAGCCTCGATGAAAATCCAAGCCTACTCTATATCGGCAACAAACCCGTGATGCCGAGCCATCCAATAAGGCAATAAATAACTGGCCCCGTCGTCCTCACCGCGTCCGCTGCCACCTGAATCGGGTAGATAGACGTTCTCATTCCAACGATTAAAATTGCGCTCATCCGCCGGTAACACTCGCATCAGTTGCGATTTGCCAAACCGGTCAATCCGAGGATTAAAAACTATATCGGCCCGATGACTGTTAAGCATTTGCCACTGTCGGCGATCGGTTGGAATTCGCTTCAGATTCGTAATTGCCGCTTCCAAATCGACGTAGTCTGGGTCGATGGTGGCTGTAACAAAATAGAAGAACGACGAACGATCGAGCGACAGACACCTGTAATGACGTCGCACTGCCTTGTGCAAGACATTGCGAATCGCTGGGTCTTGCTCAGTTTGCAAAATCGGATACCAGGCCACATAGCCCAATTGATTGTCGGAGTGATTATTTGAATCGGGAAAAACTTTCTTTTCCATCAACACATTGTCGAGATAGCCATGCTCTTGAATCAGCGACTCATAATGCTGCTGGTACTTTTCGTCATCTGTAGCGTGATACGCCGTTTTAAGAAACGACAAAAGCTGTAGACTATTGAGACCGTTCTCCAAAAAGTGTTCCGAATGGTTATTCAGCAGCTCGGGAGACCAGAATCCCCAATAGGTCCGTTCGCCGTCCCAGTCGATCAGTGTATAGTCATTCTCAACGATGTAGTCCGTGAGCGCACGAATGTGCTCTAAACACAATTCTCGTTCCTCTTCGTCGTGCTGGGCTACATGTTCCCAGTAGGCGTAAAAAGCCAGGTAATGCCCGTCGATTTCGTCGGCGGAAGTATCGCTCTTCCAATACATCGTGCCATCCGGCGACAATCGCCACTGCGGATCCTTGTCTTTGCCGACATTTTTAGCGTCTTCGAGCGTGTGCACACTCCGAGCAACCAGTCCTGGCGTACCTGAAACATCTTGCAGCATGTAGAGCGAGTGCATGCTCTTACGAGCCGACTCTTTGGCCGCCTCGTCACCGGTTACCGCAAAAGCCAACGACATGGCTGCTACATGATAGGCGGTCCACAGACCGTCGTTATCGTGGTCGCTGATAATTCCTCCAGCGGAAGGCTGGTAGGCATCGTTTAAGACGGTTTCCGCGACCAACCCAAGTCGACGATGTCGCTGATTGAGTACGCGTTCGATCGTCTCGGCCTTTTCCAGCAACGTCGTGGTCACAAGATCAAGGCGTCCCAGTCCGCCTTGGGTTGCGGTGTAGATCGTTAGCCCATTGTCCCCCATAGCGACATCAAACACGTGATCATCGGGTAAGTATCGTTCACCCGCTCGGTAGAACCACTGACGCCCCTTGGCATTTGGACGGTAATGAATGAGCCCTCGGGTAGTGCCAATCCAAAGTTGGTCGGCAGGATCAATGGCGATCGCAGTAAGGTCCTCGTAAGGAAGTCCTTCGCGTCCCCGAATTGCCCGCCACTCCCCATCGACTTCTCGCACACTCAACCCCAGCGGGGTTGCCACCCACAGTCGCCCTGTGCTGTCGGCCGCGACATCCCGAATCTCTGTTGCTAGCGGACCATTAGTCCCATACGACTCGTATCGTATCGCCTTTTTTTCCGCTGTCGTCTGGCGAAAAAGCCCATGATTGGTAGCGATCCAGTCGGTATCACCTATCCGTACAACGTTGTGGCGGTCGCCTGGATCCAATTTGATCTGATGTTTCTGGGTGTGACGTGGCATTGGCGTTTCGGAATCGACCAGTTTCCAGCGCTGCTCGTGGCCAAGTTGATAGGTTTTTCCCTCGTTTGTTTGCGTTTGAACGAATTCTCCATCGATTTCGACTGCCGTAATCACTGGTTGACGATCTGCTTGAGGTACCCATCCACGGCGGTGCTCGATGAACGGCCCAACTCTGATCGGCAAAGAATCTGGCTCTCTGTGAAAGCTAGTTCGCGGATCATCTTCATCGTCGAGTGGTGGCACGACGTTCCGGACAGAAAAAGGGTTCTTGCTTAGGTCTTCTGCTACTAGGGTGTGAGCAAATAAAGTCAGCACAAATACACCGAATGCGACACGAATCATTGCTCTTCTCCTTAGGAACTCGCACTGGCCGTCGTGATGAGGAAGCTGCGAATTATCCTCAAAATGTTAATAAGCCATTGAGGTAGCGTCGTTCTGGATATCCGATGAGAAGTTGTGTCCCCATAGACCTTTCCTCCGTTGCTCCGGATAGTAACAACCTAAACTGGATTGCTAGTAATTGCAATAATGTGCATTGAGCACACACCACAACGCGAAAAATCCCGGAGGATCTGGGGCTGGCCCCCGATGAAATACCAAAACAGCAAATTACGCTGAAAACGCTACACTAATTTCGAGCGGTAGCTGTCTCAAATCTGTTGACACAGTTCCCGATGTTGAATCGAATAGCCATCAGGCATATGCACTGATACCAGAGTGGGCAACTCCAATGAATACTAAGCACTGAGGACTCACAATGCTCCAGAAAAAGTACTTGAGAAGCAGGCTAACCCTTTTATTGGGTTTCTTGGTTGGATGTTTTTTAAACACATCGTTGCCGACTGCAAAGGCGCAGGAAACGGAGCACAATCCCAAAAAACAGAATACCATCCTCTTCGTGGACAACCACGACATCCTCTATTACGCGGGCCTCAAGCGAACATTGCGCCCACTCACGCGACACAAAAACAATCCGGTAATCAGCTCCGGAGAGAAACCATGAGAAAAATACCTATTCTTACCGCAGCGTGTACAAGGACCCTCATTCCAACCGCTATCAGATGTGGTATCAATCCTACGTTGACCCGAAAACACCAGACAAATCGCTCCGCTGTGTGGTTTGTTATGCGGAATCTCGGGATGGAATTCGCTGGGATAAGCCCGACCTGGAGTTGTTTCCATTCTACGACATCAAGAAAACCAACATCGTCCTTGTCAGTAACAAACAGCGAAGCACTCATTACGGAGCTTCCGTGGTCGTGGATTCGAGTGAACCCGATTCTTTCAGAAAGTACAAGATGGCATATTGGGATTTTGTTGGTAAAGGAGGGAAGCCTCTCAAAGGCCTATGTGTTGCTTTTTCTCCGGATGGAATTCACTGGACAAAATATCCCAATAATCCGGTACTCCATGGCGCTTATGGCGAGAGAGATCCGCCTCCCCTAAGAAATCCACTCGCAACTGACACGCATGGACAAGAACCTCCGCTGGCACTCGCGATCAGTGATGTGATTGATGCGACCTGAGATTCGGTCAACCAGAAGTTCGTGATTTATTCGAAGACCTGGATTGACGGTCCTCAAGGCATGTTGTTCTGGAAAAGAGCCGTCGTTCGCACAGAAAGCCGTGATTTTATCCACTGGTCACGACCCCAGTTGGTCATGTGGCCCGATGAATTTGATGACGCGGGAACGATGAAACACCTGATGCCTGCCAGCCGTGAGAATATTCCCGCCGACCTGCGTGAAAAGGTGAAAGGTGTCCAATTACACAGTGGACCTGCATTCTCTTACAACGGCATGTATTTTTCCTTGCTTCAAGTTCTGGATCATGACGTAACGGGATTCATGCCGATTGAGCTGGCCATCAGCAGAGATGGTCTGAACTGGAAACGCCCTTTCAGAAAGGATTTTTTCTTACCCGTTGATGGCGGCAACCGATTTGATAGTGGTACGATCGTTAGTAATGCAACGCCAGTCTATCATGAGGATGAAATGTGGCTTTATTACGGGGCCTACATCGATTGGCATCTTGATCAGCCTAAGTATGATGAAAAGCGGTTTTCCGGCGTCGAGCTGGCCATCATGCCGCGCGACCGTTTTGCTGGTTTACAACCTGTTGATGGTGTCGGTCAGGTAACTCTCAAGCCAGTCGATTTAAGTCAATGCAACTCTATTACGCTCAATGCAGATGCGGAATCTGGATCTATTCAGGTGGAGCTACTTGACCAAGATGGTTTTCGATTGAAAGGATTCAGTAGGGAGGAATCGGTTTCAGCAATGGGTGACCAACAAAGACACAAGGTCATTTGGAAAAGTAAAAAACTGTCCCATCTTCCAGACGGCAAGTATGTAATCAGAATTCATTTGGATCATGCCACCCTGTACGCAGTGACTTTCTTCAAGTGATCGGACGGAAAAAGCACACATGAAACAACATACATCTCCGCGGCTGTTTCGCCAGATCGCCTTACTCGTTCTATTGCTACTCTTGATTGCCTGTCCCTCACGTCTGCTTGCGCAAAAGTTGGTTTCCGAAGAGCTCGGTAAGATCAAAGAGCTGTATGACAAAACCGAACCGATAGTGTGGGTCATCACTGGTAATTCTATCACGCACGGGAACTTCTTGACCCACGGATACCGCTCGTACGCGGAGCACTTTGCGGAGCGAACGCGTTCCGAAATGGCCAGATTTCGCGATGTTGTTATTAACACCGGCGTTGCCGGTGACACGGTCCCCAAGCTGACAAATGACCTCGACCATCGCGTTTTGCGGTTCAAGCCCACGGTCGTCTCCATCATGATGGGGATGAACGACTCGGCCGCCGGTCCTGAGGGGCGGGAAAAGTTTCGAGCGTCTTATTTCAAGTTGGTGAATCGTTTGAAAAGCGAATCTGATTCGTTGATCCTGCTCCATACACCGAACCCGATCACATCGACTGCTGTACGGAGAAGTGACCTGCCGGCATACGCTCAGATCGTTCGTGAGGTTGCTCAAGACCGAGGAGTGTCCCTTTGCGATCAAGACAAAATGTGGCGAGAACACCTTGAACTCAGTAAGAGCAATTTGATTTATCTGATTGGCGACGGAACGATCCACCCCAATCGATGGGGCATGTGCTCTTCGCACACAATTTCTGCAAGACCCTAGGGATCCACGATCCAAATCCAACATGGGAAGACTCTATGTGCCGTGATAAACCGCACTTCGCACGCCTGAAATACTTTCGCGAAAACATCGAGCAACCTAGGGACATTCTGATAGCGAGTTGCGAAGGTGGTACGGGAACCAATGGCTGCGCCACCGTCAATAATACACGGTTTCGTTGTCGGGTAGGACTTGTTATTCACCGCACGTCTTGCTGCACGACCCAACCGATGCCATGCTCGCCCGCATCCGGCGGCGCTGATAGAAGAGTGATCTTATCAAACTTGCAACCCGGCTTCATAGAAGACAATTAAGTCCTTAGCTGTTACTGTTTCGCGGGTCCCAAGGAGCGTTGTCGCACTACGTTTCGAGTCCCAGGGCCACAGCGGCGTTGTTGTAGAAGATGTCCTCGATCTGTGACCGCGTCAGCCCCGCAAGCTGAGCCGCATGCTTCATGCACAGAAGCTGCTCGTAGATCGAGAGCACCGGTCTATCGTCGGTGTGAATATCGTCCTGCTTCGCCACTTCCGGCGACTCGAACTGGTACCAGAAGCGTCCCATGGCGGCGTACTTTCCGTGGAAAGCGTTGGCAATGAGGTTGTCCGAGCCGTAGAGGATCCTGCGATGGTCCTCAGCCTTCATAAGCGTGTAGTGAGCCATCACGTCGGTGACGGCGGAGGTGTCGTACCAGAGGTTGGGCAACTCGCGAAGCCTCTCAACCGCCTGCCGAATCGGCCAGTAAGTGAAGCTACGGGCACAATGGGCTAGGATCCATTTCACATTGGGGTAGCGATTGGTCGTGAACTCTTCGAGATCGGCAAGATTCATCTCGTCCGCACAACCGTGGTACCGCGATAGGTGCATCGTGACCCAGAGACTCATCTCGTTGGCCAGCTCAAGTTGTTCGTGCGGAAGAAATTCGTGAATTCGACAACGATTCACGTCGCCGGTGACCGAGAAGAGACGGTACGGCTTCAACCCGGTGAAGCCGAAGTTCTCGACATCCTTGCGAATGTCCTCGATTCGACATTGTGGAGTCACCACTCGATGCAGCCGCGAATTGCGGTAAGGTTTCATCTGCTCGACGACAAAGCGATTGTGAGCCGCCACTTCCATGCCCGGTACAGGGACGCCGAGGATCAGATACTCAATCTCACGACCGGGAAACATGCGCTCGTTCCACTCAGTCGTCACCTGCATATCGGCATGGGCGTACAGTCCACGTTTCGGGTGGTCGACCGGCAGATGGTCGTCGCACCACAGATGAGCGTGCGCGTCGTAGATCCTCGTCGGAACGAATTCGTCCAACTCCTCTTCCCAGAGGATTCGGTCCGATTCGGTGTATTCAAAACTCTGTCGCACCACTTGATACCTTTCGATAAACGCGAACTGACAGCATCAATACTGTATCCGTTAAGTGCTAGTTACAATGAGACGATTCCGTGTCGAATATTGTTTTTGATTCGGGATCTCCCATTTGATATTGCTTGGAACTAATCCAGATCTAACTACCGATAAATAGGGGATGGCGATATAGAGGCGACTTCTTTCATTCTTCAAGCTGCCATCGCACGACGCCCATGTGGTATCGCTGGTGGGCAGGGACGCTCCGGACGTAGTAAGCGGTGACGATGGTGCCGTCCGCAGCCTGCACACTGGACGGATACCCGCTGTCGTTGGGGCAATCAAATGACACCAGTAGCTGTGGCGAAAGCCAGGTCTCGCCTCCGTCCTCGCTGAGGCGGGTACCGACCCCGAACAGCCCCTGGTTGCGAATGCCGTCACGGCCGTCCTGCAGAACGAGCAAGTGGCCGGGGTGCTGGTTGGCCGGCGCGGGCGAGCTGCGATGGGTCCAAGTTGCACCCGCATCATCCGAGACGTGGAGGGCCATGTCGCGGTTGTAATCCGTCCGGACCGCCGCCAGCAAACGCCCCTTCGGTAGCACAACCAGGGCGGTTTCATTCGCGTCCCCATCGCGCACCGTACCGCGCAGCGACCAGGTTCGGCCTCCGTCTTTGCTCACGCAGAAATGGGATGAGTTGCCTTCTTCCGCTGGGTCGTAAACGGAGGCGCCCAGAGCTCCGTCCGTGAGCTGCACGATATCGCCGAACGGAATTAGCAGGCGTTTGGGCAGCACGGCCTCCTTGTGAACGTCCCACGTTCTTCCTCCGTCTTTGGAACGTGACGCCCAGGTAGGGAGGACCTGGGCCTCCGGGGGCCTCGAATACTGGCCGACCGGTAGTCGGGGGCTCCAGCCCGAGGCGAGGACGATTAGCGTGCCGTCCTGCGCCAGCCCAGCGGCGATGTTCATGCGGTTGGTAGTGGGTTCGTGCGGCGCCGGGGTGCCCCGCAGGGCCCACGTCCGCCCCTCGTCCTCACTCGCCCAACACTCGACGTCGCCTTCCCAGTCGCCGTGGATGAGTTGATTGTATATGTTGGCCGCGATGGCGCCGTCAGGCAAGCGGGTAAGATTGGGCCAAGCGCAGACGTTGTCAATCGCGACGAACCGTTCCATGGTCGCGTTTCCTTTCGCTGGTTTGCACGGAGCGACTGGATCAACGTGTCGTCGCGATTCGGCGCTTTCCGCCGCCAAGACACCCAGGCCCGCCAGGGCGGTGCCACTACTCGCGTGCCGAATGAAATCGCGCCGGTATATGTTGTTCTGATCTTTGTTTGACACGCTATATCTCTCCACCTGGGTAGCTAGGCTTTGCTGATTTATTTCTATACCCAGCACTTGTCTGATTTTCCGGCGGCCCGGACCGTGTTGGCAACGCAACCGCTGATGCTGGAATCCTCTTCAACGGCGGCGACATGGCACGAAAACGGTCCTACTCCAAGCATGGCAGAGTAATATAAGTGATAAAAAAAACTGCTGCAACGCTCGTTCCAGATTCATCACCAGAAAACTGAGCGAAATCTGCGCGGCCGACGTGCTG
>JBDOMT010000288.1:0-8561 GCA_039831705.1 Pirellulales bacterium
CAGCGGATGATAGAAAACGCCGCGGCGACTGGGGCTGGCGACGGCATGCTTTGATCCATGCGGCAACACGCCAGGCGAGGGCGACTATTTGGCTACCCAGCGGAGGAACTTGGCTGCCTTGGCAATCGCCGAAAACGCCTCATCCAATATCGCCACGATCCGCTTTTGTTCGGTGACTTTTGGTAACGGAATCCGTAGCTGTTTATACGTTTTGAAATCAAGGTTACGTATGCCTGTTGATCGCCTCTGCATCGGCTCTGTTACGCCTGAAACATAAAAGTGAAAGAGAAGGCGATGAAGAAATTGGTAATTTAGTTCATCCTTGTTTTTGATCCGTATGACTGATGTGAAATTACTAAAAGAGAACTCGCCCTTTGTCTTCTCAAAGGGAATCACTCGACCTACTGGTTGCTTCGGGCCACCACCTGATTTTTCTAGGATGATATCGCCAAATTCGAGCTTTCGTTTCTCAAATTGCTTAATCTCAACGTTGTGAAACGCGATGTCAGAATCATCGAGAAATCCCTCACGAGTGAAGTTGGTATTTCGAATAATACCGACTTCGACATACGGTGGCTTTTTGCCTTTCCAAAGCCCATTCCGAAAATCGCACAATTCTTCAAGCGATTTTGTCTTCCAGCCGTCGCTCATACCAAACCTCGGATCGTTTCCAGAACTTCGGCGGCCTCGGCATCGAGCGACTCCATCTCCGCCAGAATGACTTCCGGCTCACGCAGCACCGTCTCATCCTGCCGGTTCGGGTTCTTCACCGATAAATCAAACGTCTCTTGGTCAATGTCAGCGACTTTGACTGACCATGAGTTTTCGCTGTCCTTCTTCTTTTTTTGCAGCTTCACAAACTCGGCAAGATCATCTTCATTCAATGGGTTGGTCTTGCCCAGGTTGCGGTCGAGGTTCAGTTGGTAGAACCAGACTTTTTTGGTTGGCTCTCCTTTGCCAAAAAACAGCACCACCGTCTTCACTCCGGCCCCCGTAAAAGTGCCACCGGGTAAGTCGAGTACGGTGTGCAAATAGCAGCTCTGCAACAGCTCTTTTCGTAGACTGACCGATGCATTGTCGCTGTTGGACAGGAATGTGTTCTTGATGACGATGCCTGCCTGACCACCAGCTTTCAGAATCTTGATGAAGTGCTGTAGGAACAGAAACGCCGTCTCGCCCGTCTTGATCGGAAAGTTCTGTTGAACCTCAGCTCGTTCTTTACCACCGAACGGTGGATTGGCCATCACGATGTGGTAGCGGTCGCGTTCCTGAATGTCGGCAATATTTTCCGACAACGTATTGGTATGGACAATGTTGGGAGCTTCGATGCCATGCAGAATCATGTTCATCGTGCCAATGATGTAGGCCAGCGATTTCTTTTCCTTGCCGTAGAAAGTCTTCTGCTGGAGCTTGCGACGATCTTTAACTGACAGTGATTGCTTGCCACTGTTAGCTGGATTGCTGAGGTAGTCGAAGGATTCAACCAGAAAACCGGCTGAACCGACGGCTCCGTCGTAGATCTTCTGGCCCAGCTGTGGTGCGACGACTTTGACAATAGTCCGAATTAACGGGCGCGGCGTGTAGTATTCGCCACCATTGCGGCCTGCGTTGCCCATGTTCTTAATTTTGGCTTCGTACAGATGTGACATCTCGTGCTTTTCAGCACTGGTCTGGAATCGCAGCTCGTCAACACGGTTGATGACTTCGCGCAGGTTGTAACCGGATTGAATACGGTTTTTCAACTCGCCAAATATTTCACCGATCTTGTATTCAATCGTGTCGGGACTTTCGGCAGATTGTTTGAATTTAGAGAGGTAGGGCCAGAGCTTGCCGTTAACGAAGTCGTTGAGGTCGTCGCCTCTAAGGGCTTTGTGGTGGTCAAGTTCACCGCTGGCCTTCTTAGGAGCCGCCCAAACGCCCCAGCGGTACTTCTTGCCAATGATGGGACTGTAGTCTTTGCTCGTGCGGCGAGCAGCGGTGGCGTTGGGGCATATTGGCGGAAATGCGGCACGCGATGCTTTGCGCGAATATGTGATGGCCCATCGAGGTGATAACCCTCACCCTGCCTGGCGGAAGGAAGGACACCGAGGTGACGCCGCTCGGTTTAACTCGTTGTCTCCTGTGAATCCACGTACTTACCAGGCTGCCACCCGATCGCTGGGCTACCTGCGTGATGTGAAGTCGATACCGATGTTGGCTGAAATCATCGTCCAAAACAGCGATCCGGAGACGGCCAATCTGTTCCTTGCCGAAGCAGCTGCGGAAGCACTGGGACGTATGGAGTCGGCACTAGCCGACAAAGGGTTGATTCAAGCCTTTGCCAATCTGGGTGCTTATCCCCGGTACACACGTTGGTATGGTGACCATGATGCGTTGATGTCGTGCCATGCCTCGCCATTGCACTATTTTATCACTCAGGCTCTGGATACGCGTCAGTGCGCCGATGCCATGAGTATTGTCCCCCATCTGATCCGCTCGGTACCGATTGATCCTGATCGGGCATTGTTTCTGGGGAACGACGACTGTGAAACGCTAGTGGGGCGAGTTATTCGTCGCAACGGTGCGGAAATGAACGTTGTTGAAACTTGTCTGGCAATCTTGGGAGATCCCCAGGCATCGCCCAATGAAGTAATTGCTGATGCTATCTCCACCATTCACCGCTGCTGGGCGGGTGAGCCGACTCCTGAGAATCGGGCAGCACAAATTCTGTCTTTGGTCTGTCGAGATGTGGAATACGAACCACGAATTCGAGAGGCCTTTCTACGTTATCGTGAGAAAAAGAATAACATCCCACGTCTGTTTGATACGGGGATTCCAGTTGTCGACGCACTGCCGATCAAGAATTGGGTCTGTTTTTACTTGGCGAGGACTTTGGGGAATCTCACTCAGTCGCAGTCGGCTGATGCATTGCTGGCGACACTTCGAGAGGAACCCACCGAGGCTGCGACAGGTCGGCCGGATCCACTCGGTGTTGGTGTGATGTTTCTACATAATGGACTTACACCCTGTTGGCGTGCTGCTGTTGCTTGGGCTTTGGGACGGATTGGCGACCGCCGCGCCGTGGCGGTGCTGCTTGAAATTGTTGCCGATCTGGATAATGCGACCGACACGCGGTATGCGGCAGTCGAAGCCTTGGGAAAAATTGGCGATCCAACAAGTGTCGATGCGATACGTTCTTTGGCACAGGACTATCCGGAAGTTTCTACCCGTCGCGCTTTGTTGCGGGTGTTATATGAATTTGGAGAGGCAAAGCAGTGAAGAAAGAAGAGAGAGGTCGGAAGTTATAAATATAGGGTGTGGTTTGGATCAAACTATTTGTGAGATAGTGACAAAGCATGCATGGTTCGGTAACAATACAGTACTATGTTAAGACAATCCATTTGCGCACGTCGTATTCTGGCTACGGCATACTTTTACCTGGTATGTCCTGCGATTTTCGCGCAATTAGTTGATCAGCACGCTAGCGACTTTCAGATTTTCTCATCCTCCACAGCTACCGCCACCGAGCAATATGCAGCCCATGAATTACAAGACTACATTGCTCGTATCACTGGTTGCAAATTACCCATCGTGCATGAATCTGGAACCGGAACAAAACTGATTTATGTGGGTTTTCAAAAAGTTCCCAGATCGGTACTGGGCGCAATCAACCCAGAAAGTTTTGGTAAAGAGGAATACGTGATCAAGCGTGTTGGCGACGCACTTCTCATCGCTGGCGGTCAGCCACGTGGCACCCTCTATGGAGTGATTGGTTTGCTCCATGACCACTTAGGATGTCGCTGGTATACACGAGAGGTGACAAAGATCCCGAAAGTTGCCACTTTGCGTATCGAAGATCTCCCAGACCGCCAGGCGCCGGCGTTCGAATACCGTGAGCCCTATTACCGTGAGTGTTATGACGTCGACTTCGCTGTTCACAATCGTATCAATCCCTCTGGCGCACGCTTACCACAAGAAAAAGGTGGTAGTTTCACTATTTTCCCATTCGTGCACACCTTCAATCGACTTGTCCCTGTGGCAAAATACTTTGAAGAACATCCCGAATATTTTTCGCTGGTAAATGGGGTACGTCAAAATAAGCATTTCGGAGCACAACTCTGTTTGACCAATCCTGATGTAGTTCGGATCGCAACAGAATCGGTATTGCGATGGATCGAAAAACGTCCGGAGACCGATCTCTTCTCCGTCGATCAGAACGACGGTTACGGCTATTGCGAATGTGAAAATTGCGCAGCGTTGGATGAGGCTGAAGGGAGTCATGCGGGCACGGTTCTGCACTTTGTCAACCAAATTGCTGAAGTCGTTGCTGAAAAGCACCCCAACGTCCGGCTGCAAACTCTTGCGTATGTCTACTCCGAAGTTCCCCCGAAGACCATCAAGCCTCGCCCCAACGTTACCATTCGCATGTGTCACTACGACTACTGTGAGGCCCACGCCATCGGACAGTGTGACGACCATCTGCCCTTTGTTGAGCGTCTTGAGGGTTGGAGTAACATCACCGATTCCATTAGTATTTGGGACTACTACACGGACTTTCGGCACTATTTGATTCCGTTTCCCAACTTTGAATCAGTGATCAATCATCCGCGTTTCTATGCCGAACACAGCTGCACAGGACTATTTGCCCAAGGCAACAACGTACAGCGCCAGGGAGGTGGTGAATTCTCTGCTCTGCGGGCTTGGGTCTTCGCCCAACTTATGTGGAACCCCTATCAAAATGGTCATGCACTAGTCGACGAATTTGTAGAAAATGTCTATGGCCCCGCTGCGCCTTTCATTCGCAAGTACATCCAACTCGCTCACGAGGCTGTTCAACCCAAGGACATTCGCTTTAGTATTTTCGCCGACCCGGCCCAGTTGACTTTCCTGACACCCGAATTGATTGCCCAAGCAGACACCCTATTCCGTCAAGCCGAAGCCGTTGTGCAGAACGATCCAACATTACTCAAACGGGTTGAACTTGCCCATCTACCCATTCACTATACCCGCCTTTTCTTCTTCACGATTGGTGGCCGTGCTTATCTCAGTGTTGAAGAAATGCCTGCGATCCTCGCCGAATTCAAACGCATCCTCGTTGATCACCACATCCAACAACTTGGCGAACAAAATGGTAAACAAGCCATTGCTGATTTTATCCAACGGGTTGAGAAAAGGCTTTCTTTTGTTACCGACTGGTGGATTCTGGGTCCCTTTGATAACACCGATCGTGCCGGTTTCGATATGGTCTATCCCCCGGAAACAATAATAGACCTCACCAGAAAGTACACTGGCATTCGACAGCAAACCATCAAGTGGACACACTGCGAAAATGAACTTTCCGGCTATATTGATTTCGCCAAACTACTGCAACCCTCGGAGGTAGGTGTCGCTTACGCCTATCGAACTTTTGATGCTAGGCAAGAGACAAACATCGTGGTGGGCATAGGCAGTAATGATGGTGTGAAGCTGTGGGTGAATGGCCAACTCTTGCTCAATAAAAAGGCCAGCCGAGTTGCTGAACCCAATCAAGAAATTCTGACTTTACCCTTGAAACGGGGAACGAATACCGTGCTCATCAAAATCGATCAGCTGGGTGGCGGGTGGGGATTTTATTTTTCCCAGCAGGAGTGAAGGGAAGTGTGTTCACCAGGGGTCGGGAGGATTAACGCAAAAACTTTGCGGCACCATAGACACTTTTTTACCGTTTCCCAGCCTATTCTCTCAGCCATGGAGCTTCGCTGGCGCTCGGTGATAAAAAACCATAAACTGTATCTAGTAAAGACAGTATAGTCTACACGGGCTTGATCCGGATAATTCATAAACATCAACGCGCAGCGGACCAACACAATATTTCGGTGTCCGACTTTTGAAATGTTCTGAGTAACCACTGCCATCACAACGATGCGTCCCACCTTCGTGTACAATGACTTAGTCGATCCCCTCGGTGACTTCACCAGATGCCTGTTGGATCGCATGATTAGGAGTGAAACGGATGATAAGGAACTCATACCGTAGTATTGTTTTGTCAACGGTCGCACTGATCGCAGGTGGAGTCTTTCTAAGTAGTACCATCGGAGGATTGGTATTTGCTGAGAAGAAAAATTCTGCAATTGCTAATATTTATCGATCGCCTGGTGCTTTGGCAATTTCGCCAAATGGTAAGACTCTTTACGTGTCTGATCGGACTGCCCGTAATGTTACCATACTCAACACCACCAGCAGGACAAAGCGAGAAGAGATTGCTCTGAACGGCCAGCCACGCGGGTTGGCCCTCTCTACCGACGGGGAGAGGCTCTATGTTGCAGAACGTGGCGCTGGCACCGTGGCTGTAATCAGCACCAAGGAAGCGTCTGTGGTCACGCGACTGTCGGTTGATCGCTGGCCCGTTGCTGTGGTGCTGGGCCCTAGCACCCAACGATTATTTGCCTGCAATCAGGATAGCCACACCGTCTCGGTGCTTAACTTGGCAGAAGGGGAGGGCAAGCTGATTAAGCGAATTGCAGTGGTGCGTGAACCTAGCTTCGCTGCCCTCACGCCAGACGAGAAGTTTCTGGTCGTCACCAACATGCTACCACATGGTACATCCGACGACCCAGAGCTGGCCGCCGAAGTGAGTGTCATTGACTGCGAAAAGTTGGAGGTATCCGCCTCGGTTAAACTTCCAACCGGCTCAACGCAGGTCAATGGTGTCTGTATTAGCCCCGATGGGAAATGGGCTTATGTGATTCACACCCTGGCCCGGTTCAACTTGCCCGTTACCCAGTTGGAACGGGGTTGGGTCAATACCTACGCCCTATCGGTGATTGACATTGCACAGGGTACTTGCCTGGCCAGCATGTTGTTGGATGACCTGATGCAGGGAGCTGCCGACCCCTATGCGATCGTTTGTTCTAAGGACGGTACGTGTCTGTGGATTAGCCACACAGGACCGCACGAAATCTCGACTGTTCGGATCGGCTTGATTCACGAATTGCTCGAAGGTAATGTGCCAAGCGAATTGGCTTCGCTTAAAGATGGCGTGCAGCCAAATATATGGGTCCGAATCCAGCAGGACAGGAATAAGATTGCCGAGTTGGAGAATGATCTTACGGCCCTCTATATCGCCGAGGTGATTCGCCGGTTTCCCTCCGGTGGAAAAAGTCCCCGTGATTTGATCCTTTCCGTCGATGAGAAGCAATTGTACGTGTCGAACTATTTTTCCGGGGCAGTAGCTGTCCTTGACGCGGTGAGTGGCAAGTCCTTGGGAGCCATTTCTTTGGGACCGCAGGCAGAGCCAGATGCTGTGCGGCGGGGTGAGCTCGTTTTCTGTGATGCTACGCATGCTTTTCAGCGTTGGCTCAGTTGCGCCACCTGCCATCCCAATGGTGGCCGAGTGGATGGCTTGCGGTGGGATTTCCTGCGTGATGGTATCGGCAATCCCAAGGATACGCCGAGCTTGATCTACATGGGCGAAACGTCGCCATACAACCGCCTTGGCTTGCGGAAAACTCCTCGGATCTGCGCGGAAACCGGTTTGCTATCAAGTCATAGGATCGTACCTAAGAAGGAGACCGTGGATGATTTGTTGGCGTACATGCTTTCGCTGCGACCCGAACCAAGCCCCCACTTGACTGTTGAAGGCAAGCTCAGCGCAGCAGCCTTACGAGGCAAGAACCTCTTCGAAGGCAAGGCGGACTGTGCAGAGTGCCACACCGAACCGTACTTTACGGATAAGAAAATGTACAATGTTGGTGTTCTCAGCCACAATGAGCCCGATGGGTATTACGATACACCATCACTCATCGAAGCACATCGTACGGCGCCCTATCTGCACGATGGTAGAGCATTGACTCTTAAAGACGTTCTTACCACCCATAACCAGGAAGGCCAGCATGGGAGTGCAGACATGCTTTCCGATTCGGAGATCGACGATCTTGTTGACTACCTGCTTTCCCTTTAGCGGTCTGGTCATAATTTTTTTGAAGTTCGCTAGTCGGTAACCTTGATACTGGAACCCACCATGACGAATCGACCACAGCTTCATTGCATTGTTTTCGACAGCGGCCGTGCCTAACAAGGAGACACCTATGTTCGATGGCGGGAAGTCCATGAGTTCTGCGAAGGAGACTCTTCCACAGCGACATGGAGCGTTGCAGACCTCATCGACGGAATCAGAATCGACCGAACACGTAGTTCGACCCGTGCCGTTGCCCACCCATTGCCACTGTGACCGTAAGGAATGCAATGGGGAAGTGATAGAAATCGTGACATCTTCTGCGAGTGAAATTTTTCTGCGCTGCGATCCGGCATCCTTCTCGGGGAACCATCTGACTGCTTATGAGCAGGCCCAGGCCTTTTACGGTTGCCTGCCTCGGATTTTGGAGAATGCTGGATCTGGAATGGCGAATGTCGTCTTGGAGCGGGTGTTTGTGCGGAACATGGACACCGACTTGGACAGTTTTCTCAAAGCCCGCGAGCAAGCCTATCGTGAAGTGGGCTTGACCGGCGACCAGCTTCCAGTGACCAGTTATGTCGAGCAGCCACCCTGCACGCCAGGACAGGTTTTTGAGTTGCAGGTGTATGCGGTGGTGCCGCGCACTAAA
>JBDOMT010000384.1:0-8526 GCA_039831705.1 Pirellulales bacterium
CACGTGTCAGGACGAACCGGCTGCTTCGGTGGCCACACTCGATGGGTTGCGTGAAGAAGTGAGCCAATGCGTTCGGTGTCATGATTTGGCTGGAACTCGAACTCAAACAGTTTTTGGCGTGGGCGATCCTCTGGCACGTCTCTGCATTCTGGGGGAAGCGCCAGGAGCAGATGAAGACCGGCTGGGGGAACCATTTGTGGGTAAGGCGGGCCAACTGCTAAATAAAATTCTCGCAGCCTGCAAAATGGAACGTGGTGATGTTTACATTCTCAACGTACTCAAGTGTCGTCCTCCCGGCAATCGAACACCTACACCTAAGGAAACCGGCCATTGTCGTACTTTCCTGGATCGCCAACTACAGTTAATACGCCCCGAATTTGTCTGCTGCATGGGAGCCGTTGCTGCCCAAAACTTACTTTCCACCACAACACCAATCGGGCGATTGCGTGGAAAGGTTCATAATTACCAGGGAATTCGTGTGGTCTGCACGTATCATCCTGCGTACTTACTACGAACACCCGAGGCAAAGGTAAAAACCTGGGAAGACATGAAATTGTTGATGAGGGAAATGGGAGTCAAACTGTGAGACAAGCACCATAGCAAGCGAGTGGGTAGAAGTGGCTGCCATGGACTCATTCGCTTGCTTTCTTTTGGGCTTTCTCGAGCACTTGGCTTATGCTCACCGCTTTGCCACCCTGCCGCTTACTTTCATCGGCGGCTTCCATGAACGCGTAAATTTCGATCGTTTCCTCAGCGCTGACGGGAGAACTCCCGGTGCGAAAGAATTCGATAATTTTATCCACCAAGGGACGGTAGCCATCGTAAGAACCGACATCCGACTTTCCTAGAGTTCCCTGCGCTGATCCACTGTAGCCCTGGCCTTCACGGTAGATGCCGGTACGGCCGCCAGTCCAAGTGCCTTCGACAACAATCTTGCCGTCTTCTGTGCGTCGTTGTACGGTTTCGCATCCGGGGCCCATCACGGTGTACAGCGATTCGACACCATGGATCCCATACCAATAAAGATCGGGGTGCGTTTTCTCTAATGAGCAAGGGCTGCTCGTTTCGCAGTGTTGAACTTTGCCAATTGATCCACCGCGGACGGCTTGCGAATTTTTACCGTAACGTAAGCCGCTGGATGAAAATACCGGAACTTTGGCTTTCTTTGCAGCCGCATAGATTGCCAAGCAATCACCTAATCGCCCTGCCAGTGGTTTGTCGATGAATACAGGCTTGCCAGCGGCTAGGACGGGGAGGACTTGTTCAAGATGCGGCCGACCATCATTCGTTTCTAGTAGCACATAGTCGACTTTCTCCAACAAGGCGGCAATAGAAGGGACAATTTCAACTCCCATTCCTTCCATCTTTGTTGTGTATTCGGGCACTCGACTCACACTCGATTCAATATCTGGACTCCCCTTGGGATAGGCGACCACGACACGGTAACCATCGATACCCGGCTTGTCTTGCGTGCCATTAATGTCGTTGGTAAATGCAATCGCATGAGACGTGTCCAACCCGATAACGCCAATTTTTTTGTCGTCCGCTTTACCTTCCGCCGCATGGCAAATGGCAAACAGGACCGTCAAGATGGTGAATGGGGTATTCATCAAAGCAGATCGAATCATCGTCGTTTCGTCCCAGTTGTTGTGATGTTACCTAGCCCGAATATTGAGAACCTATATTACCACCAATCGCTTATTCTACAATTTGGTAACTGCTGAAATATTCCATACCCCTATCGGCATCCCATTTGCTCAGAGGGAGGTACACGAAATGGTGAAGATGTGGCATGAGAGGAGAGAGAGCAGTTGGATGGATCGGTTCTGGGGCGAAAATGGCTTTCAATACCAATTGAGTGGTCCGTTGGTTCCGTTTGTCTACTCTATTTGGGGTGTGTCAAAGTGTGGCGTTGTGTGTGCCGTAACCGCACGCTGCCTGGGGGGTTCTTATGAATATAGTCGGTTTCGGTAGTGTCCATCCAATATTCTGGAGGCCAAAATTGCGTTGGCAGACCACGGACCCAAGGGTTGGTTGCGGTAAGAAAACTTATCCTTTCAGGACACCTTCCGCCTCAATAGGTTTCCCTTTTATCGCCATGCTGTTGGTGACAACCTGCGTACATGCTATAGATCAACAGCCCGGTGCACCGGAATCACTTGAATCGTCCGCATCGACATCCAAGGCGATCGACCTGTTCAATGGTAAAGACTTGACTGTCTGGCAGCAGGTAGGTAATGCGAGCTGGGAAGTACAAGAGGGATTGCTCATTGGGCACCAGGGGCCGGAAGGAGCTGCAGGTGATCTGCTTAGCAGAGCAACTTACGATAATTTTCACCTGGTCGTTGTCTATAAGGTTCGCTGGCCAGCCAACACGGGCATCTGGTACCGGTATCAATCACCGTCTCAAGCGTACCAGGCAGACATTTTGGAATATGAAAAACCACTTGCCTACAGTGGTTCACTCTATTGCCCGGGCAATCTATTTATAGCAACGAACAAGGACCCTAAGCTGGTTCATCGTGAGGGATGGAACCGGTTGGTCATACGCGTCGAGGACGACCGTCACATTCTTTCTCTCAACGGAAAGCAAGTGGCGGATGTGCGCGACCATTCCTCAGCCCATGGAAAAATCGGCATCCAAGTTCATGCGGGCGATCAGTTTCATGGCATGAAAATCACGATCAAACAAATGACATTGCGGCCCTTATAGGCCCTATCGTTTCTACTGCTGATAAGGAATCATCCCCATGATCAACCGTCGTACATTTCTCCAGCATTCCGCCTCAGCATCCGCGATCTCCTTACCCTATTTCATTCCTTCTGGAGTGTTAGCACGGCCGGGGCGGCCGGGGGCCAATGAGCGAGTCCAGGTAGGAATTATTGGCCTGGGAGGGCGAGCGCGTGACATTGCCAAGACCTGTTTGGATGTACTTGCTTTGCGCATTGTTTCCGTGTGTGATTGTTTTTTACCCCGTTGCGAAGAATTTGTCCAAGGTGTGGGTCTGGGGCAGAACTGGAGGACGTACGAAGACTTCCGCCAGATGATTGAAAAGGAAAAACTCGATGGCGTGATGGTCGAAACCACGACCCATGCGCGTGCATGGGTCACTATCGAGGCCATGCAAGCAGGCTTGGATACTTATATCGAAAAACCGATGTGCTTGACAATTGCTGAGGGCCGCCAAATGGTCCGGGCTGCACGCAAGTGGAATCGAGTGACCCAGGTTGGAACTCAACAGCGTTCCATGCCCATCAACAACTGGGCCAGTGATCAGGTCAAACAGGGGGCCATTGGTAAAATTCATACCGTCTTGGCGCCCAATTTTGTCGGTCCTGATATCTGGAAGCCGATGCCGGCCCAGGAAATACCGCGCGGTGGCAGCAGCCAATGGTGGGACCTGTGGACGAATCAGGCTGCCATGCGTCCCTACCACGGGAGCATCCATCGTAATTGGACGCGTTGGTCGGACTACGATGGGGGCGGACTCTGTTACGGCGTCACTGGCTGGGGAACGCACTCCTACGACCAGATCCAGCGCGCGCTGGGCACCGACGAGACAGGGCCGATTGAAATTTGGCTGGAAGAGCCGGTCGAAAACAGGCCTTGTGGGAAGTTCGAAAATGTGAGAAAGGATAACACGAACCTTGATTATCTAGTTCGTTTAGCCAAACCGGTCGTTGGGCCTCGAGCCAAGGTCCGAATGCAATACGCCAATGGCACGCAGTTGCGATTGGAACTGGACGGCGACTGGGGGCCAGGCCTGGGAGCGATTTTCATCGGTGAACATGGAAAAATCGAAATTAACCGAGACAAAATTGCCAGCAATCCTAAGGAACTGGTTCAGTCTCCCGAGAACCCGGGACCAAACCAGCGACCTGAAACGGCCTATCACATCGAAAACTGGGTCGATTGCATCAAAACACGAAATCGGGCCAATGCGGACATCGAGTACGGACAACGATCGTCTACGCTCTGCTATCTGGTAAATATCGTTCGAACGTTAGGCCAGGTCGGCCATAAGTTGCAGTGGGATCCCGAGCAGGAAATATTCCCCGGCAATGATGAAGCCAACCGGCTCTTGTCACGCCCACGGCGAAAGGGTTACGAACTGCCAGAACTGGGCTAACCCATTGTCAAACTTATTCTTTTGGGTTGTCGCAGGATTAAACTCAGCCCCGCATGCGAATGTTGAGGCGGCAACCCTAAAAGTATGGCTTGACCAGATTCAGCCCTGCAGATATTTGGCCAGTCCATGCTGTTGGAACCAATCAGAATCCCAAACATCGTTCGACAGGGCTGCGCGGTTCGCCAACGGAATTACGTAATCCTGGCATTTGATGCGCACGGAATCCTGATTCAAAGCATAGACGGTTGTCCGTTCGTACAATTCAGACTCGTACGCGTCCAACTCAACGAGCGTCCCCACTTCCAAGTCGTGGTAGAGAACTCCTTGCACTTGATCGTCCGGACCCGCTTGAATAATACCAGGAAACAGGGAATCGCAGACCCGATAAATGGCAAAACCGGACAAGATAGCCGGTTGCGCAACGCACCGCTTGAGGCCTATACACTCCCACACTTCAGCGTACATTAACGAGCCATAAGTAAACAAAGACATGATGAATGCGTCGTTTTTCGAATTAAAAGAGTGAATGTTCATCAAGAAACGGTGCACATGCTTATCCCATAACCGGCTAACGTACGAAAATACTTCTAGCCAGTTGGCGGTTATGGGAATAGGTGCATAGGTTTACCATAGCATATTCCGCTGTCAATAAGTTTAGAAATGGCCTCCTTGGTCTACTTGTGGTAAAAAATCGTAGCGACCGACGCATCAATTTTTGTCGTACTAATCAAACCAACTCCTGGAGATAGAGCGTGAACGGCAACCAATTTGTATGTGCGACACTGTTATTGGTCTATGCCTTGCTGCCCACAGGTGCGACTGCCGAGAGTACAGAAATTGAAGGCTTGGGGGAACATGGCTACGCAGATTCGGATGGCGTAAAGATTCACTACGTCACCAAGGGTAAGGGGCCATTACTCGTAATGATTCATGGCTTTCCAGACTACTGGTATACGTGGCGAAAGCAAATGCCCGTGTTGGCGAAACACTTTCAAGTGGTTGCGATCGACCAGCGCGGCTACAACAAAAGCGATGCGCCTACTGGTGTTGAAAATTACACAATGCCCAAACTAACCGGCGACGTGAAGGCGATCCTTGAGCATTTCGGGCAGGAACGGGCCGTGATCGTTGGACACGATTGGGGAGGTGCGGTCGCCTGGTCGTTTGCGATGGAATATCCCGAAATGACGGAGCGGTTGGTGATTTTAAACCTGCCCCATCCGAAAGGTTTGCTTCGCGAACTGGCAAACAATCCCGAACAACACAAGGCGTCTGCATACGCCCGACATTTTCAGCAACCCGGTGCTGCTGACCAGTTGACCCCGGCATTGTTGGCGCTCTGGGTTCAAGACAAAGACGCACGCTCACGATACGTTGAAGCATTGAAACGATCTTCCCTGAAAGCGATGTTGCATTACTACCAAGCCAATTATCCGCGAGAACCATACCAACAGCCGGACAATATGCCGTCAGTGAAATGTTCGGTACTCATGATTCATGGCCTCAAGGACTCGGCCCTTTTACCTGGCGGACTCAACGATACATGGCAGTGGTTGGAAAAGGACTTAACTCTGGTGACTGTTCCAGGTGCTGGCCATTTTGTTCAGCAAGACGCGGCTGAATTCGTAACCAAACAAATCAACAATTGGCTTACTCGATAGGATCTACAGCATGAAACACTTCTTAGCATGGTTGATATACCTGGTTTCTTCGACGGCGTGCGCGCAAGAAGACTCCACTCTCGGATTACGTCTTCAAGCATTGAAGCCGGTGGCTGTTGCCACACTAAAAAACTGGACCATTCACCAACGTGATGGGGCCAACCGAGAGGTGCCTCCCTACCTGTCATCTCTGGCCCAAGGGGAGTCAGGCACCGGGGTCATCTCCTCCCCAACATTTACCCTTACCAGTAAAACCATCCCCTTCACAATCCGAGGTCATGATGGCCAGGGGGGGGGGCAGCAAAAGAACTTCATCGCGCTGGTAGACAACAAAAAGGGAATCACTCTCCTCAGAACAATGGCCCCTGGCACCGACGCGCTACAGGAACAGCGCTGGGATGTTACCAAATACCAAGGTAGCGAAGTTCGCATTGAAGTTCATGATGAGTTGGCGGAATCTGCATTCGCCTGGCTGGGAATCGGCCGAATCGACGCGGGCAGTGCGTTGCATGTCGATTTCAGCAAAGGCATGCCGACAACCTGGCACGCCACCGTTAAGCAAGTCGACCTTCAGACCGCACTGATTGCCGGTGATGGTATCGTCAGCGGAATTCCGTTTCGGCCGCTGCAGTCGGCTTACAGTATGATTGCAGTCGATGGAGCCACGGAGATACCGTGTGGTTTCACTGCGAAACGACTTTTTCTGCTCGGTTGCACCATCTCTTCAGGCCAGCCACTGGAGATTGGAGGATGGGTTGAAATCATTTACGACCAAGGTCCCGCTGACCGCATCCCACTGACGATAGGTTATACCCTAGACCGGCAATGCAAGTTACTGAGTCAATCGCCGGCTATTCACCTGCATCCATCGGGCGATCCATATCAATACTATTTTGTCATTCAACCCAAGCAGACGCAAATCACCACCATCAAGCTTGCTCTAAATACGGGAGCCATGCCGCGAATTACCGCAATCACCTGTGAGACCGATGCATCCAGTGATACACTCCTCCCCTTGCCCACGCCAAATATTCAGGCTGCGGAAAAATCTTGGATTGACGAGCATGCCATTACCGCCGACAGCATCAACCTCGTAGAAATAGAAGCAAAAATCCGCCAATCGCACAAGATCCGAGCGGTTACTTTCCGCCACAGCAAGCTGAGTAATCGAGCGTTTGAAGGAGCTTCCGTCTGTGACCTGAACAATGACGGAGTCCCCGATCTCGTCTCGGGTGGTTTTTGGTACCAAGGGCCCGAATTTACCCGTAGCCACAAAATTCGTGATGTGAAGTTGGTAAGTGAGTACCTGGACGACTTCGCTGACTACCCGATGGATGTCAATGGCGATGGCTACACCGATCTTGTTACCGGCGCCTATTTTGGCAATCCGCTCCAGTGGCTTGAGAATCCCCAGGGGAAAACGGGCCCATGGCGCGTGCATGACATCAGCCAGGTCGGCCCCATCGAAACGATTCGCTGTTGGGATGTCGATGGAGATGGACATAGGGAGGTGGTCCCCAATGCGGGCGGCAATGTAATTTTCTTTCGTCTGGCAACCGATGGCAATGGCCAAGGGACAGGCAAGTTCACCAAGCATGTCGTGAAGATGGGCGGTTGCGGCCATGGTTTGGGTTTTGGCGATATCAACGGTGATGGCCGTGGAGATTTTGTCGTGCCGGGTGGCTGGATTGAGTCACCGGCAGACCCACTCACCAGCGAATGGATTTGGCACCATGATGGCCTGCAATTAGGGGCGGTCAGTGTTCCGATTGGTGTGCACGATGTCAACGAAGATGGAAAAGCCGATCTGATTGTGGGCCAGGCGCACGGATATGGTCTCGACTGGTTTGAGCAGACGATAACAAAAAGTGGGCAGCGCGCATGGGTCCGGCACCCGATCGATCGATTCAGTTCCCAGTATCACGATATGCAGCTTGTCGACATCGACAACGACAAGCAGTTGGAGTTAGTCACTGGCAAGAGATACCGAGCACACAACGGCCACGATCCGGGCTCTGCCGATCCGGTTTTCATACGCTACTACGACATAGATAAGGGTCGATTCACAGCTCACACCATCGATTATGGCCATCCCCAACACGCGAGCGGTGTAGGTATCTACTTTTGGGTGGAGGATGTCAACCAGGATGGCTGGAAAGATATCCTCGCACCGGGCAAAGAAGGGCTCTATCTTTTCCAAAATCGATCTTTTCAGAACCTCAATTAGGCGATCGACAGGCTTAGTTCAGGTTTTGCACTTTTCAGAAACCATTTCAAAGATAATCTCTGAAAAAAAGGAGCGTGTGAGATATTTTAAACACCCCAATAGTAACTCAGGAGTCACAAAAACCCTCCGATTGCAACAATTAGACCACGAAGGACACGAAGAGCACGAAGGAAAGAGAAGGATAACCACTTTGCTATACACTGAGAAACAAGAAGCGTTTGACTACGCCAACAAGCCGTGAAATTTCTGTTTGTACCTGTCTTCGTGCTCTTCGTGTCCTTCGTGGTGATTATTCGCTGGTAGAGAGTTATTTGGAGGGATGTGTAACAAAATAAGCGTTGACCTAAATCACTACGTCCAATTTGCCCGCACGGAATAATGCAAAAGTCGAACTTAGGAACGACCGATAACTGAAGACCACCGCCTGAAGGCGGAGGGTTCGCCGACAGTCGGCTAAAGCCCGACTTTCTGGTTGTGGCTTATCTTACCGCAATCGCCACGAAGTGGC
>JBDOMT010000004.1:0-8502 GCA_039831705.1 Pirellulales bacterium
ATCATGCTGCGTGATCCCCGGTTGGCCATTTGACTTGAATATGCATATGCCTGTTGCTGCTGTTGGCGAAAGGAGTAAACGGTGTATTTCGATTGCATTAACTGCATCCAGTCAATCACCTCGGGATGAGCAAACTGTTTGAGCATGTCGTATTGACTTCTGAGAGATTGTCGGGGCGACAGATTTTTGCTCACTGTTGAGGGAAGTTCTTTTTGATCCTGCAGAAGCGATAGGAAAATTTCGGTCGCCTCATTGGGCTGGTCGGCTTCCTCCAAAGCCACACCCAATAAGTACTGAAGACGATAATCATCGGGAAAGTCGACCAGGTGTTGCTGTAAAAAATCGACTGCCCGTTGCCAGTCTTGCATTGCACACAATGCGTCGGCAAAAGATTCTATCGAACGAGGGTCCGTTTGCTTGTCTTCTAGCAAATGGTTGAGAATTGCGAATCCATCGTCAGCTTCACCGTATTGAAAATGCAACCCGGCCATGCGTTTACGAGTTTTGTTGGTCTTATCAAGGGGGTTCGCCCGTTCGAGTGTCTTGATCGCAGCTTCCCAATTTCCTTCACTCTCCTCGACACGAGCGATGTGCAACAAAAGTTGCAAGTCATCCGGTTTGATCTTCGATGCGGAAGTGAGTGCCTGACGGCGGCCTTCGTAATTGTCTGCGACTCGGTGAATTTCAGCCAAGGCCAACAACGGTACAATCGAACGGCGATTGCTGCGGTGACGGTCCTCGAAATTTTCTACCAGTTGGGTTGTTTTGCCTTGCTGTAAGCTCAAGGTGGCTAAATGTTGAACCCATTGAAGTTTGCCCGATTGGTCTTCCGTTTGTTCATAGAGTTGCCAATAAATACGTTCGGCATCGCCCAGTTTCCCCAATTCGGAATAAGCGTTTGCCAATTTGGCACGTAGGTCTTCATCCTCAAATTGCTGACTTGCTTTTCTTAGTATTTTGACTGCATCTTGTTGCTTGCCTTGCAACCTCAAAATTCGTGCCTCCGTCAACCAAGGCGAAGGACTGCCCGGTGAAAGTTGGCGCCAGGGGTCGATCCATTTCAACGCTTCGGACAATTGGTAATCGCGAATGTAAAGCTCAACAAGGCGCCGGACATACAGGCTTTTCTGCCCGCCAGGGAGTTCGATCATCTTCTTCGTGACTCGTGCTGCCTGTTGCCAGTCACGACGTGCCGTGTAAAGGCGAATTTGCTGGCTGATAGCAAACAACTGTTCCTTTTGTTGGGACAAAGTTTTCAACACCACATCGGCCTGTTCACTGTTGCCAAGTTGTTCCCACAGTTCAGCCAGGAGGCAAGAGAGTGATATCGAGCGAACGGATTGTGTTTTCAGTTTGCGCGCCATCTCTTCCAGCTTGTCAGCCCGTTTCAGGACGATGGCGGCCTGGCCAATGGCCGTTTCCAATTCGGTGACCGATTGGGCCAATTCGACGCGACGTATTGTCCAGGGAATGGCTTCTTCAAACTTGTCCAGTGCGATGGCGGTTGTGATGAGTTGACCATAAAATAACGGCTGCTCGTCGAATTGCTGCTGACGGGCTGAGAGCAAGTCAAATATCGTTTGGTACTCGTGGCGGGCTTGCAAAGCGCGGACAATATGCAGAGTCTGGCTGAGGTCGGCATCCTTGGCCAGGTTTTGCCATAGGTTGATTGCGTCATTCTTTTTGTCTTGACTGTATAAAAAAGTGGCATAGGCCTGTTGTGCAGCAGTCGATTCGGTATGAACGTCTACCATCTTCTCATAGATGCGCTCGGCTTCGTTCGTAAACTCGAGTCGTTCCAACAATCTGGCCGTTCTCAAATAGGCATACTCACTGCGATCCGACAACTCGAGATAGTGTTGCACTTCGGATGCGACTTGATCAGACTGGCCTGCCAGATGCCGCAGATTGGCCAACCAGAAACGCAACTCACCATCCTTGGGGTGTAGCTCGCAAAGAGATTCAAGCTCTTTCACGGCTTGTGCGTGCCGATCCATTTTGCTCAGCATGGTGACGAACGTTTCACGATTCGTTCGGTCGCCAGGCGTAAGTTCAAGGATATTCTGATAAACGGCCATCGCTTCGTCGGTCTCGCCCAATTCGGCCAATAGTTGAGCATAACGTTGGTGGACGGAGATCCGTTTGTTGTGCTTTTCTCGCAGCTTGGCATATTGTCTCTTGAGCCCGGTGAGATCATCTTCACGGCGGAAGATGTGCTCGATTTGCGCTAGTACTTCTCGCTCTAACCAGGTGTTGTAACCAACCTGCTCGAGGGCTGAGGTGTAAATGTCAAGGGCCTTGGCACGGTCACCTCCCCGATATTGTATGTCACCTAATCGTAGCCGCCTGGTAACTGCCAAATAGGGATCCTTCGTTTGCTGGATCAAAGTTTTGGTTAAGATGGCCGCTTGAGAAAAGAGACTTTCGTCAATGTGGAGTTCGATTATGTCTTCCTGCAACTCTTGGTCGCCCGGGTGAGCTTCAAGGAGTTCTTGCCAGACCTTCAGCGCCGCCTCTTGCTTTTGATTGCGAACCAACAGCTTGCCGAGTTGTTTGGAGATGCGAACAGCAAGTTTATCGTTGGGATTTTGCTTTTGTGCTTTGAGGAGGTCAGCAATCGCCGTGTCGAAATCGAGTGTGCGCGATTCTACCAACGCCTTGTGAAACCAGGTGGCAGCACTGGCGGGATCACTTGCCAAGGCCTGACGAAACTCTTCGATTGCCGCAATATCGTCACCCTGTTTGAGATGAAAAAATGCCAGCAGCAGTCGGTCGGCGGTATCGGAATATTTCTCGACCCGAGAGTTTAAGAAATTTTGCAATTGATCGACGGTGGATTCATCGAGCCAGGTGTTGTAAAAGCGGTCGTAGAGATAACCTGGCTCAGCCCGTTTCAGTAGCACGGAATGGTACTTTAACGCCTTGGTTGGGGCCGCTTGCTCGACAGCTAAGACAGGTGAAAAAGCGAAAAGCATCACCCAGGTGAGAATTAAAATCTTTTGTAACATGCCTTGCACCTCAATCCGGAATGCATCCTTCGCAGCAATCTTCGTCACCCGACTAGAATCGTGCCATTGTATGACACTTTGTTCAAGAGTGAAATATAGATGGAAAGGCCAACTGCTAACATCGGTACGATTTCACTTGAATCGGACGGTGACAATGTGGGTGGTGCTTTCGACTTCCGCGACTCCTTCGCTGATCTCTTGCGATTCTAATTGTTTGAGTTGTATTCGGAGGCGACCAATTTCCTCTTGTTGTTGCTCATGCGTTTTTGAAAAAATATAATTCACACGTTGTCGACTCGATATTGCATAGTCGGGGCCCTCCAATTTGCCTCCCGCCTCTTCGATCTGTGAGTAAATGAGTTCATTCAGGGCATCTATCTCCGCCTCCAGCTTTTTCAAGGTACGTTTCAGTTCTACATATTTAACCAACATGGTTGCGTTATCTGCCACGGCCTGCTCCTTAGAGGTTCGTTTGTCAATCGGCGACTACTTCAGAAGTTTTTCCGTGGACAGTCACCAGATTACCTTTTTTCAATTCGATCCGCGAGTTATCCAGGATGTTCCCTTGGATAATAACCGGCTGTTTGAGTTCCGTTTTATCCTCGACTTCGATCACAACATTTTCGAAAATGTTGTTGGTGATTAAGGTGTTACCACAGGCGACACGGAGCGTGAGTGGCTTCTTCGAATTGGATGTATGCATGACGTTGCCAGTTACGGCCGTACCGAATCCTCGAATATCAATGGCGCATGTGCATTGGCCGCCCGGATCGACGGTGAGAATATTGTTGGCGATGATGTGCCGTTGGGAATCGGCCCAAGAGCGAAATCCGATATCCAGGCTCCCGCCTTTTTTCACATGTACGATGTTTTCTGCCATGATGATGGAATTGCCCCGGTCGGAACCGACCGCCACGTGGGTGGTCCCGGTAATCTCAAAATAGTTGCCTCGAATTTCTCCCGGACCGGTGAGTATTTCCACCGAATCGGACATCGCATTGCCCAGGACGTTTTGGATCACACGCATATTCCGACCTTCAAGCATGATTCCGAGTCGCCGGGAGTTGACCACATGGGTGTTGCGGATTGTGATGTCATGCAGAGGTGAAGCCGTTAATCCAGGCACTTGGCAAAACCCCTTGATGCCGCAAAATTCGAATCGAGCATGGGAGATATTTGGATCTCCTGCGCCGAAGGGATTTTGCTCACGGTTGGCGTCGACATAGAGGTCGCGAATAGTTACGTATCCTACATGGGAACCGAGGATGCGGATGACATTGGTCTCCTGCGCCGGGGCTTGGGTCAGGCGGGTGGCGGTTCCACTACCTGCTAGAACGACGTGACTCCGCCGAATGAGAACGCCCCCCAATTCCCCTTCGATGCGGCGGATGTCGAAATTACCTTCGCTCAACAGGACCGTTCCGCCTACCTCGGGTAGGGCCACAATCGCCGCATTGATCTCTTCCTGATCCCCCATGCCATCACAAACATAATCCGCTTCTGCTTTGGATTTCTGCGAGGAGTCAGACGCAGCGACGAAAATCGTTGCTCCCAGTGATTCCGAAGAACTTATGAGAAGGCCCAACAGCAGCACGGCTATAGATTGGGGTAGTTGGCTGTTCGAGAGTGGTCTTGGCATTCTCAATTCTCCCTAATCCCATGAATCCCATGCTCAAGCTCAAGGCCTACAAACGTTGCTCCACCGGTGATCTTCTTTTTAGCATCCAGATTCTGATGGATGGGCTTGTTGATTTAATCAGCCGCAGCGCGTTAGCCCACGGTTCTGACCTCGAAACTCGCCACAAAACCGGGGGGCTAACGTCCGACGTCTGATGGGATCGTCACCTTTGAGCATTAAATCAACTTGTCGGGATGTCATTGGGTAACGGTCCATTATTAATAGACGATCCATTTATATATTAGAACAGAAGGCAACAGAGGCAACGGAGAGAAAGTACTCGGTTGCCTCCGTTGCCTTCTGTGCAAAACTTTGTCGTGCCAGATTTATGTGTTTTAGCAAGAAATGGACAGATGGGTCATTGGGCCTCGTCAGCCTAGCCAGAAGCAGCGGGCAATGGGGAAGTCGCGTCGGTTTCGGTAAGAATCTGTCCCAAGAGTCGGGTCATCGTATTGGGGTGCACACCCAACAATCGCGCTGCTTCTCCTTTGTGGCCGCCGGTGGTACGCATCGCCTGCCCGACCGCCTCCGTTCGTAATCGAGCCAGATTGACGAATGGTAGATTGGATGGCAAAGGCGAATCGGTCGTTTGTCCGGGCAATTTGAGGGCACAATCGAGTACGTACGTACGTTCAATCGCATAAGTCAGTTGTCGGATGTTGCCCGGCCAATCGTATTCGCAAAACGTTGCCAACTCCTCGTCGCTAAATTTACGCATCGGCTGCTGATAGCGAGTGGCAAATTTTTGTGAAAAGTGCCGTGCCAATGCTGGAACGTCAGACCGTCGGTTGCGCAGTGGCGGCAGTTGCAGTTCGACCATATTGAGTCGGTAATATAAATCTTCGCGGAATCTGCCCGCACTTACTTCTTCATCCAAGTTGAGATTGGTGGCTGCGATCACTTGCACATTGATTTGTATGGGGCGGGCGGAGCCGACTGGCGTTACTTCCTTTTCCTGTAGCACTCGTAAGAGCTTGGGTTGCAACTCCATCGGCATGTCACCGATTTCATCGAGCAAAATGACTCCGTTATCGGCGGCGCGGAATACGCCTAAGCTGGCTCCGTCGGCGCCGGTGAATGCGCCTTTCTCGTGCCCAAAGAGTTGGCTCTCTGCCAGTGTTGGAGTGAGTGCAGCGCAGTTGACAGGTATGAAGGGCGCCACACTTCGTGGGCCTATCTGATGGACCTGGCGAGCCCAAACTTCCTTGCCAGTACCCGTTTCTCCGGTAATCAGTACCGTGCACTCCAATTGAGCGGCGCGGATGGCGTGATGAGCAATCTGCAGCATTGTTGGATGGTCGCCTATCACTAACTCCGGCATACCATTCAATCCGCAGTCGGACGATCCTAATAAATCGGAAGGCCGATCAAGGGCCTCTTGTTGAATGGCCTCTTCGTGGAGGGGTCTTTCTTTTGTAGCAATCATTTGTACTCTGCTCCGCCTTGGTCGTTTTTCTCGGTGGGATTATCTACGCTGCTTCACGACACCTGCTTCACGACACCTGCTTCACGACACCTGCTTCACGACACCTGCTTCACGACACCTGCTTCACGACACCTGCTTCACGACACCTGCTTCACGACACCTGCTTCACGACACTGTCCGTGACCTCGTTGACATCTATTGGTGTAACCAATCTGTTGACGAGACTCACCCCACTTAAGACAAGTGGGGCTGGTCCAATTACAGAAAAGCTGTGCGCCGATGGCGGCGGTGCATGCCATCAAAAGTACTGGTCGGTTTGGTGCTCCTTCGAGCTTGTCGCGAATGGCGACTTTTCGAACTCCTCGTGCGAGTTGCTCGGCAGGAAATCCGGTGACGGCATTGGCCATCGGCTTCAAATTGATCCACTGTAAAATCTAAATTCATGAGTACTGCTCGTTATGTAGGATTGGGGGGAATTCAAGAGGGATCCTGTCGCCAGCAAACCATCAGCACGCGACCTAATTCATTCAAGTCCAACACCACCACGACTCTACGGAGTAGAATCACCATTCTGGTGTAGCCCATGGGAGTGGAGTGCCCGTTCGGCCAGAGTAGAGCTATTACCGTGCCAACTTTATCGATTTACATAAAGCTTTTCACAGTAGTAGTTTGGAGCGAGCGATACGGTACCACTGCGGTGAGATTTGGTACCAGATTGCAGAAGAGAGTGCGTTGGAATCGTCCTAAGGTGTATTTATAAAAGGACTTAAGGCTGCTTTCACCACAATGGTGAAGTTTCACCACAATGGTGAAAGGCAGAAACAACACCTCCGCGTGATGTTGCTTTAAATCTCCTGAAAAGCTTCCTCGCATTTAGCCCGCATATTATTGATTGAATCGTTTGCGCTCGGACTCCATTTCCCTAACAAGATCCTCCGCCTTAGCCCGTTGTGCTAAGTCTGACAAAACGCTGCAGACGTTTGGCAAGTGCGAATGTACATGAGTGGCCAGATGCTCTGTCTGTCTTAAGCCATTCAAAGTTGTGAGTGCGGAAGCTAAAGCTTCTTTCGCGTCGCCATTTTGGCCGATGTCCAAACAGACTTGAGCCAGGGACCCATCGACCACGGCGGACCAAAACTGATAAGAAAACACTTTGGGCCACCGTTTAACTAGAATTCTAATTTGGGTATCTGCACCTTCAAGTGCAAATTTTGACTCTTCAAATATAGCTGCCTGCTCTTTTACGGTCGTGCTACGCGCCATGTGGGTGAGCACATGTCTCAATTTATGCAAAACATGCATCCGTGTTACGGCATATTGCGGTACGTTGGGATATCTTTCGATAAGATGGTTGGCATGAAATAGTGCATCACGGAGGGACTGCTGTGTTCTCTCACGCCCTTCAGCCAGATGAGGTGGACCAAAGAAATCCGAACGCAAGGTCTCTATTAACTCATATCGATAGTGCTGATTGTCAGGGAATCGATCTACAAGGTCGCTGAGCAACTTAATTGCGCGCTGAGCATGCACATCCAGCGATACATTCGTGATGTTCGCCATGGGTCTCGGAAATTCCCGATAACAACAGGCCAATAAGAATTCGTGTGCAGGATTCATTGTCTCGCCAGGCGGCAATTCGTTCAAGCGTTCTATTGCTAAATGCAGGTGGGCGGAGGAGAGTTTCTCTTGCAAGCCTTCTCGTGATTGCTCAGAGCGATCGGGCAATCGGGGACTTATGGCGAGGAGTTACTCCATCGCCACTCGCGACGCGCTCACTTGCAACCGGCGACCTAAATAATAGTGGGTGCATGCTTGTTCGTAGAGGCCCATCGCCTCGTTGTTTGTTGCATTTGCATCATCGAGGATATCAAGAGCCTGCTGATGCGAATGTTGAGCTTCGGGATAATTTCCATCGACAAAATAAACTCGACCCATCTCGTTGTGGATACGCGCGGATTCCACCGCCAATCTCATGTGCTGCGGATGATCGATCATCAGTCGCTGCAACTTTGTTTGAGCATTGGCATACCGATCTAGCGATTGCTGGCGGTGTCCCAATTGTCGGTGAATGTCGCCAAGTCGCCCCAGAGCTTTTGTGGATGCCTCGGAAAGTTGGAAGTTCTCGCCGCTTGCCAGCGCTAAGCGATCGTAGAATTTCAACAAATTCTCGAGTATGTTTTCTGTCTCGTTCGACAGAGTTGGTTGAAATCCCCGAGGAGCCGAAGCATCCCACCCTGCACCCAAGGCCTCAAGTTTCTGAGAGTTATGTACTCAAACTGAAAACGCTATCACGTTTCCAGCAGGATAACTTGCTTTAGTTTTTTGCCGATTCGTCGGTTGCGGGTTCCTTTTTCCATGCTGTTGATGGTGTCGTCCCAGAGTTTTTCTCG
>JBDOMT010000116.1:0-2005 GCA_039831705.1 Pirellulales bacterium
TCACCGCTGTTCTCGTCGAACTCAGTGATGATTGGGAAACCGGGAAAATGAGATATCTCGTCTTCCAAAACTAATCCGTAAGAAATCGATCCCATCAATTTACAGAAGAGATGTTGCTTTACCTGTTAAATCGTCGGTGGCCGAATTGCCACACAAACGAATTACTACCTCAAAATGCAGAAACTAAGACGCTCCTTAGAATTAGAAGAAGAGATTATCCTGCTTGGCACTATGCCATTGCCAAACGTGCTCGACCGATACACAGAATCTGATATTGTTGTGTTACCAGTGATTATTGGTTGCGATGGAGACCGAGACATTACTCCAAATGTCGTAATTGAGGCAATGGCTATGCAGCGGCCAGTCATCAGTACGCATGTTGCCGCTATTCTAGAAATCATCGAAGATGAGGTTAGCGGTATGCTTGTCCCTTCGCGTGACAAAAATGCATCGGCGGATGCAATCGTCCGGTTAATCGATGACCCCGGTTTGCGTGAAGAGATTGGACACAATGCTAGGGAACGTGTAGAAGAGCGATTTAATGCTCGAAAGAATATAGGTCATTTCGTAACTCTATATGGAAATGGTGAACAGAATCTGGACGGAGAAAAGTAGCCGCATGGATTATTGCAAATAGATCTCACGATCTAGTTAATTCATGCAATGGCAATCTGGTGGTAGCCACAAGAAGTCCATGACAACTCCGTTCAGTGTAGTGAAGGCAAGAATCATTGAGGAATATTAGGCCAATGACCAGATATGATAGTAAACAACTAAACCCCCCGAGCAATTCAAGACTTTTGATCGTACATGCTGACGACCTAGGACAGGCACATTCGATCAACGACGCCAGCATTAAAGCACTTGACATGGGACTCGTGAGCTCTGGAAGTATCATGGTCCCTTGTCCCTGGTTCGCTGAGATAGCCGCCTATGCTCGGTTGCACACACATGCCGATTTGGGCATCCATCTCACATTGACTAGCGAGTGGTCTACGTACCGGTGGAAGCCGATTCTTTCACCACATGTAGTGCCAACTCTCGTTGACTCTTACGGTTGCTTCCACAGACGTTGGTCTGAATCGACAGTCATTAATGCGGATGAAGTGGAGGCAGAAATTCGTGCTCAAATTGAACTCGCTCTGGCATGCGGAATTCAACCCACGCATTTGGATTCGCACGAACTCAAGCTTTATAAAGTTCACGAGGATCTGTTTGAAGTTTTACGACGTGTTTCTCAAGACTATCAACTCCCCATTCCAATTGCGAGGAACTGGCTTGACACATGGGAGCATTTGCGAAGAAGTACACATTCTTCGGATTTTGTAATTGAACGAGCCATATGTATTCCAAATGAAACCTCACCTGACAACTGGACTGCTTTCTATACTGAAGTCGTAAAGAAAATGCCCTCAGGGATCACACAAATCATTGTCCATCTCGCCCATGACAATGAGGAAATGCGCGGAATAGCCAAAGGTTGTCGTTCCTACGGAGCCACTTGGAGACAAAGAGACTTCGATTTTTTCACTAGTGAATTGTTTTCTCAATTACTGGAACAACAAGCAATCACGCTAGTGAATTGGCGACAGATTTCCCAGTATCTCTTAAACTCCAAACAATAAGGCATGAAGGTTACAATAAAGTCACATGCATGCATCACAGGCCACACGGCATCCTGTTTTGCCTCAGTTGGACATTGAGTGAAATTAATGAGCTAGAGTATAGTTCATCCCTAGGAGTTCACGATGTCCCAGCGCAAACAATATTCCCCCGAGCAGAAGGTGTCGATTGTACGTCGGCACTTACTCGAGAACGTATCGATATCCGATCTATGTGACGAGTACGGGATCCACGCCACCCAGTACTACCAGTGGCAAAAACAGCTTTTCGAGCACGGCGAAGGCGTTTTTGCGCGGCGTCCTAACAAGGCCAACGTGAAAAGGCAGCAAAATGCGCACGAAAAGAAAATCAGTCACCTTGAAGAAAAGCTGCAAGGCCGTAA
>JBDOMT010000033.1:0-1998 GCA_039831705.1 Pirellulales bacterium
TCACAGCCACTGGCCGCAGCAATGATCTGCGACCAGCGACCAACGGCCGCAGTGTTTACTTCTTGGAAAATGCTATGAAACATCCGCTTAGCCCGCTTCGACTAGAAGATTCGTCGAGTTCCCACGATCGAGGCCGTCGCCGCAACGGTGAGGGTCCATTAAGACGTTCGCCGATTTACTGCAAGGGACAAGCGTTCCGTGCCGTGTTCGCCGCTAAGCGATCCAAGAATCGCTGAATGGCGGACTTAGACGTGAACCGCTGTTTGCCGAGCTGGAGCGTTTCTAGAACGACTCCAGAGATACCGCGAGTCGCGTAGCGGTATACCGTCGGGTGGGACGGTTTGTCAGGGAGATACCGACTCGCTTGGTAAAGCGAAAGCGGTTCTTCGTTGTCCAAATCGACAACACGGGTCCGCTCGATAGAGTCCAAACTTATTGGAAGCGGAGTTACAGACAGTGCATCTTCGTTGACGTGCATAGCGTTTTCCTTCGATTCGAAAAAGAGCTTGTGTTCTCTCGCCCTCTCACGAAAAACGTGACCCAAACTTTACCTTCCTTCCCTGGTTTTTGTTTTCGACGTGGTCACCTTCTTGGTACTTACTTCGCCGCCGCTTCCAATCTTACGCGACTTGCGTTCCCTGTCAAATGCAATCGCGTGCGAAAAATTACAGTCGCAGAAAATCGCTAACCGAGTAATTTTCCGACTGCCTTTGCCTTCTCTTCGGTCACCTTTGCGTAATGCTGCGTCATGTCGATCCGTGCATGGCCGAGAATCACTTGTGCGACCTCGACGCCGTATTCTTCGCGGACCTCGGTGGCTCGAGCGTGGCGGAGCTGGTACGGGTGCCAATGGTTAATTAGCGGCTGTTCGGCTTCCTCCCGCTCAACATTCAACCGCTTGATGACTCGGTCGATGGCACGACCCAACGCTCGTTTCTGGTACGGTTTCGCACCACCCTCGGCCCCGAATACGTACGCGTCATCGGGGCGCAATAGCCGGGGCAATAGCAATCCATGGACAGCAGACGGAATCGGGATAGCTCGAGCCTTGCCCTTGTGGGCTGTCTTGTGGCTCGCCGGCTTCAAGAGCCACGATTCCCGGTCGACATCACCGACACGCATCCGGATGGCTTCACCGGGCCGACAGCCGGTGGCACGGATGAACCTGACGGTGTCTTGGAAGTCCTCGGACAAGTATGGCAAAACTGCGTCAACGTCCGCATCGTCAACCGGACCCACCACCTTGGTCGGGGCTTCTTTGGATGTTAGCGGGGAGATCGAGTCGACGACCGCAAATTGATCGGCGGTCATGTATTGCCTTTGCATGGCCCACTTGCAACATTCTTTGACGATTCGCAGGAATCGGTTTCCATATTCCCGAGCGTAGCCACGGTCGATCAGTATGGTGCGGAATCGCTCAAACTGGAGAGCGTGAAACTCTGTTGCCGGACGGCTGCCGAACATCTCGATCAGTAGCTTCACGGCGTTCCGAAGATCGTAGACCTTGTCGGGGGTCAACGATGGTTCCCGGTGGCTTTGATAGCGTTCGGCGATGTCCCGAACGGTTGGCCCCGTATCGGCAACTCGAGGGGCCTGCTTAGTTGTTAGCCACTCGCCGATGACCTTGTCGTACTTGGCCAGGGACGCGGCCGAGTTGTAATCGCCAAGATAAACCCGCTTCCGTTTGCCGGGTCCAAGGGGGAGGTAGACGAAAGCACGACCTGACGCTTTGTGCTCGCAATAATTGGGTAATTTACGTTCCATGGCAGAGACCTCGCATGAATGGTGTCAGCGTGACACCAAATCGAAGGCCTCACCACGTCCAACGTTGGCCGTGAGATAGACGTAAGATACGTCCTAGGCTGGGCTTAACTAAGTCGGGGCGACTAGATTTGAACTAGCGACCTCTGCGTCCCGAACGCAGCGCTCTACCAGGCTGAGCCACGCCCCGAGTCTTAGGACTGATTGTCCTCGGAAGGTCTGTCAGTATATCGCCCG
>JBDOMT010000125.1:0-8437 GCA_039831705.1 Pirellulales bacterium
CGCCCCACGGCTAGATGCTTTCGCCACTTCGTGGCGATTGCGGTAAGTAAGCCACAACCAGAAAGTCGGGCTTTAGCCGACTGTCGGCGAACCCTCCGCCTTCAGGCGGTGGTCTACAGTTCAACTGTCCCTCGCTTTATGATTTTGCTAGCGAGAGACCGTGGACACTTGCCTCAACTCCTCACATACTACCGGTATCGTACAGAGTGTCAATTATTTTCGGTTCATCACCGAATTTAGTGGCCCATTCCGCTAGGCAACCCACTAAAATTAACGTTGATCCAATGCAACGCGTGCTTTCGTCCTCTGCGCTCTCCGCGAGTTAAATAAACCTCTCGCAAAGATCGCCAAGAGCGCAGAGAAAAACAAGTTAAGTTAGAACTCTCCAAACAACCAATCCGTCCTGCCAGTTGAAATATTTTTGTGTGACACGTTTCAGAGCCCAGCGATGGGCGTAGTGAAATCTCACACGAACGTTCAACTTCATTGAGACAACCCCTACACATGGCAAACCCCTATTACTTATTCATGAGCTGCCTTCCTGCACGGTTTCCCTCTGCTCATTCCACCTTGTGTTGGTTTGGATTTCTACTGATCACCGTCGGCATACTGCCTGCCACCTTCGCTGACGAGGGCCCATTCGAAAGTCTGTCGCAACAATATCATGAAAAGATCCAACCACTCATCGTCCAATATTGTCTTGACTGTCATTCGGGAGATTCGAACGAAGGAGAGCTCAACCTCGAGCACTTCTCTGATTTTGAGCAAGTACGTCAACAACCGGCCGCCTGGCAGAAGATTGCCGCGATATTGAAGACCGCCGAGATGCCTCCGGCAGAGAGTCCCCAACTGAACACTCACGAAAAGAGACAACTACAGGAATGGGTTCGCCACTACCTTAAAACCGAAGCGAGTGTGAGTGCGGGCGATCCGGGACCAGTCGTTTTACGGCGGCTCAATCATGCCCAGTACACCTACACTATCCGCGACCTCACCGGTGTACTCCTTGATCCGGCCAGAGAATTTCCCGTCGACGGCGCCGCTGGCGAAGGTTTTACCAACACAGGCAATGCCCTATCGATGTCACCTTCGTTAGTGACAAAATATTTCGACGCAGCCAAGCAAGTCGCCAGCCATGCGGTGTTGCTGCCCGATGACATACGTTTTTCATCCAGCAACACGCGGCGCGACTGGACCAACGAAATACTTGCTTCGATCCGTCAATTGTATTTTCGTTACACGGGTGTTCTAGGAGATGCTTCTTCACTTAACGGTTGGGGTGTATCTGACCCGACTCAATTGACCAACCACGACGGACGTGTCAACTTACAAGCCTACTTCCAAGTGCTCATTCAACAGCGGGCCAATCTTGGAAAAGGCCTGTCAGCCCTGAAACATGTTGCCCAGGAGGAAAATCTCAGCCCGACGTATTTAGAACACTTAGCCCAGACATTAACCTCCAATGGTTCCACACACCTCCTGGATCACATTAAAACACGCTGGCTAACCGCAAAGCCGGAAGATGCTCAATCGATTGCCGATGAGATACAAACTTGGCAAGATAAGCTCTGGAAGTTCAATCCAGTCGGCCACTTTGGCCAGGTTACCATGTGGCAAGAACCGGTCACTCCCATTTCTCAATCAGAAAACTTCCATGCGAAGCTTCAACCTACACCAGATGCTAACGAGATGACACTCTACCTTGTAGCCGCAACCGCTGGAGATGGAACTACCCAAGATATTGCCATTTGGCAACGTCCTCGCATCGAACGTCCCGGTCGGCCCCCGCTACTGCTTCGCGACTTACGCGCAACCTCCATTGGGCTACCCAAAAAACGTGATGACCTGATAGCACGCTGCTCCAAGTACTTGCAAGCTGCTGGTAAATTGAACGCATCCGGCGAGCAAATCGACCTGTCACAGTTTGCAGCCAACCATCAACTCGATCCCCTTGTGCTAAAACCACTCCTCTCATTATTGGGAATCACTCGCGCAGGCCCTGCTGAAATCCAAAAGCATCTCGACAGCCCCATCGCCGAATTGGCCGGCTACAAATTTGTCAAAGGCTGGGGTGTCGCCGGGTCCGAGGCATTGTCGATTGTCTCCAATGCCTCAGACGATCAGGTCAAGGTTCCCGGTGACCTTAATCCGCATAAAATAGCCGTCCACCCACGTCCTAAACAGTGGGTCGCTGTCGGTTGGCAAAGTCCAATGACAGGCCGTGTCAGATTGACACCTGGCGTACGCGACGCGCACAATCAATGCGGCAACGGAATTCATTGGTCATTCGAACTCCGCAGCGGCAATCAACGCCGTGTGCTTTCTTCGGGTGATATCGACCTGGGTAATACGGCCACCATTGAGCCGATTGCCGATTTACCCGTGAATCAGGGAGACCTGATATCGCTGGTTATTTCGGCTCGCGACAACAACCATGGTTGTGATTTAACCGAAATCGACCTGGAAATTGTCGAACAGGCGGGTGACCAACTTCACTGGTCTCTCTCTGGTGACTGTGCCGACAACATTGCCGATAGCAATCCACATGCTGACCACTATGGGGCCGAAGGCATCTGGCATTTTTACACAGGCTCAGTGGACCAGACCAAGCCTGAACCGACCATTCCACCCGGTTCGCTATTGGCTCAATGGCTGGAGGAAACCGACAGCAAACGGGCAACAGAGCTCGCGGCACAAATTGAGACGCTTCTGAGTCATCCTCCCACCGGCGACAAGGCCAAATCCGATCAGGAAGTTTATCAGCTGCTGACAGCTCTAGACGGCCCATTGTTCTCACGCATCGACTCGGCTGCACTGGCAGCAACCATGACTTCAGCAGAATTGGCCAATGGCGAATTTGGTTTAGATCCAGAAATGTTTGGCAGCCACCGCTCGGAAGTCCAGGTTAGCACCGAAGACCTGATCGTCAGCGCCCCTTCCATCGTCGCAATCAAAGTCCCCTCAGAGCTAGCGGCTGCAGGAGAATTGGTGGTCACCGGCACTCTTGCAGACCTCCACGCCGATCAAGCCAGTATCCAGCTGGAGGTCACCACTACACCGCCAGTGACGGCGGACACGCTGCTACCAGGCATCCCTATCCTCACCAGTACCGGCAGCGCAGCTGAAGAACGTATCAAAGATTCATTTGCAGCATTCCGTAAACTATTCCCTGCCGCCATGTGTTATCCACGCATCGTGCCCGTCGACGTAGTAGTTACCTTAATACTCTTCCACCGCGAAGACGACCATCTTGCCCGACTGATGCTAAATGAGCAGGAACAAATCCAGCTCAATCGACTGTGGGACCAGCTTCATTTTGTCAGTCATGATGCGTTGCAGCTGGTCACCGCATTTGACCAATTATTGGAATTCGCCTCCCAGGATGACGACCCCGAAAAATACAGGCCACTTGGAGCTGCCATTTATGCGGCTGCCGACAAGTTTCGCAACCAACTGATTGAAAGCGAACCGGCACACCTCGAAGCAATCTTGGATTTGGCAACACGTGCCTACCGACGGCCCCTCACTGACGCCGAAGATAAAGGCATCCGAAATATTTACACCCAGTTGCGTACTGAATCGCTGTCCCACGACCAGGCACTGCGTCTCACTCTGGCCCGCATCCTGACCGCGCCGGCATTTCTCTACCGGCTTGAACAGTCCAGTCCAGGCCCCCTATGGAGTCCCGTGTCCGACTGGGAACTGGCTAACCGCTTGAGCTACTTTCTCTGGTCGTCGCTGCCCGACGCTTCCTTGCGCGCCGCAGCCAGCGAAGAGCGTCTTCACCAGCCTGCAATGTTACGTGCGCAAACGAAACGTATGCTGCGCGGCGAACCTACCCGCCGATTGGCCATTGAGTTTGCCTGCCAGTGGTTGCATATTCGCAATTTTGACCAGTTGAGTGAAAAAAACGAGCGACTCTTCCCACAATTCACCACGCTTCGCAACGACATGTATGAGGAATCCATCCAATTCTTTACCGATCTCTTTCAAAACGATCGCTCCGTAACCAGCATCCTCGACGCTGATCACACCTTTCTGAACGAGACCCTTGCCACGCACTATGGCATTCCCAATGTCGCGAGCAATGCCTGGCGTCGCATCGACCACGTAGGCAAGTTTTCGCGTGGCGGCATCCTTGCCCAGGCCACATTCTTGGCCACCCAATCGGGAGCGTCGCGCACCAGTCCGATCTTACGTGGCAATTGGGTCTCAGAAACATTGCTCGGTGAACGGCTGCCCCGACCGCCTAAAAATGTTCCCGTGTTGCCCGACACGATCCCAGCCAACATGACGGAACGCCAATTGACCGAACTCCACACCTCCAATGCGGGTTGCGCCAAATGCCATGCGCGTGTCGACCCGTATGGTTTCGCCCTGGAGGAATACGATGCCATCGGCCACCACCGCAATCAAGATGCCGCTGGAAATCCGATCGACACTCGAGCCACATTGCCTGATGGCGCCACCATTCAAGGCCTGGAAGGTCTGCGTACCTATCTGCTGAGCACCCGCCGCGACACTTTCTTGCGACACTTTTGCCGAAAATTACTAGGTTTTGCCTTGGGCCGCTCGGTCCAACTTTCCGATGAACCCTTGTTGGACGAAATGATCCACGGTTTGGCAAATAACCAATATCGGGTATCATGCGCTATCGAAGCAATTGTCTTGAGTGAGCAGTTCCAAAATATTCGTGGCCGTGATCACGATAGCAAGCACCCGCAAACGGCGGCGAACCTGGAGAGCCAACCATGAACCTGGAGAGCCAACCATGAACCTGGAGAGCATGAACGGTGTCACCCGCAGAACTTTCTTGCGTGGCGCAGGCGTATCGATGGCCTTGCCCTGGATGGAATCGATCAATGTCTTTGCCGCGATCCCAAACGCTACCGCTAGCGCACCGCTACGGCTTGGGGTATTGTTCGCCGGCAACGGTTTTCATCGGGAGGAGTGGTGGGCCAAAGGCGATGGGGCCGAAATGCAACTGGGCAAAGTGCTCGAACCACTGACCGACTTCCGTGAAAAGATGCTTTTCATCCGTGGGCTTTACAACGAGCAGGCCCTCAAGGGCAATATCCACAGCTCTCAAACTGGCAACTTGCTTTCCGGCGCGCCGCTTGCCTCAGGTGGAGAAATACGTTCCGGCACCAGCGTCGATCAACTGCTCGCTCAAACCTACGGCCGCGGCACCAAGGTCCCCAGTCTGGTGCTCGGCTGTGAAAAGGCAAATCCTTCGGTCCACAAAAACTACTCGATGCTCTACAGCTCACACATTTCCTGGAGCTCACCAACCACCCCCACGCCGTTGGAGGTTTACCCGGCACTGGCCTTCGATCGGCTCTTTAGCGACTCGGCCCAACGCGGCGACCAAAGCGTACTTGACGCGGTCCTCGCCGACGCCACCGATTTACGTCGTCATATCAGTTCCGCCGATCAGCTCAAACTGGATGAATACCTCAACTCGGTCCGAGAAGTCGAACGGCAAATTGAAGGCGCTGCCAAGCGCGGCGAATTGCAAGGCTGGCGACCCACACTTACCGAGCCAAACATCGCGCGTCCTGCCGACGGCATCCCGCAAGACATCGGTCAGCACATGCGGCTCATGGCCGACATCCTGGTGCTCGCCTTTCAGACCGATACCACCCGACTCTGCACACTCAAACTCAACAACGATCATTCCTCCCTGCGCTTCTCGAATTTGGGCGTCGACTACATGATCCACCACCTGCTCTCCCACCAGGAATCGGACGACTGGCTCAAAGTCAATCAGTTCTTCGTCGAGCAACTGGCCCATATTGCGCGCCGCCTCGACGCCATTCAGGAAGGCGAGCAGACGGCGCTCGACAATACCTTGCTAATGTTCTGCTCCAGTATGCTCACCGGCAGCCACAACGCCAACGAACTCCCGGTGGTACTGGTCGGCGGCGGTGGAGGCCAACTGCAAACGGGTCGTGTACTCGACTACCGAGAAAAGCCGAACCGAAAAATGTGCAGTCTGTACTTATCGCTGCTGGCGAAATTCGGCCTCCAGTTGGACCAGTTCGGCGATTCGCAAGAGTCACTGGCAGAAGTCTGATGTTCGCCTGAGACCGAAGCTGGAACAAGCGATAGCGCCGTTCCAACCTACATACCGGGCAGATTATGTTCTATCAAATCCGCAGCGAGAGTCTCACCCGTAGAGCGAGTGAGCCCCGTAAAGCGAGTGAGCCCCGTAAAGCGAATGAGCCATATAAGCCATCCCCAATGCGGCTGCGGAATCGCCGCTGCGGGCCAATTCGAATTGCGTGGTGAGCTGCTCTGGATTCAGCGGATTGTGGCGGTAGACTGGCCAGGTACGGTCATCAAAACCGGCCAGCATCCACTCCATAAATTGGTCACGAAAACCGGCTTCCGCCAAGCCGCCGCCAATTACCACCAGGCCTGGATCGAACAGGCGTACCAAATCGGCTAGCCCAAATCCCAGAATGTACGCCTGTTGCTGGAAGATTTCGATGGCCAGTGAATCTTCTCGATCGGCAAAGTCACGTAGTTGAAACGCCTTTTGCTCAATCGTATCGTCGGTCGAATTGAGAGGGTGCTCGGCCCATTTTTCCTTGGCCAGCTCCAGAGCAAGTCGGCGACGCAAGGCAACCAGCGAAACCCAAGCTTCCAAACAACCTTTTTTACCGCAGGAGCAAGACGGCAACAGGCCATCCTCTTCACGAAAGAGGACCGACATATGGCCAACTTCCAAAGCCAAACCATTACTCCCCACATAAGCGGTTCCCCCTGGCAATACCAGTCCACCACCCAGCCCGGTCCCCGGAGAAACCAGCAGCAGGCCACCCGCATGCTCAGGACGGATCGCATATTCTCCCAATGCGGCCGCATTGCCATCGTTGGTCATCGTCACCGGGATCTCGATACGCTCAGAAAGCTTTTGGCAGATATTGGTCCCAACCCAATCGTCGCCCAGATTCGCCTGATGCCAAATCACTCCGTCGCAATTGGGCGCCGGCACATCGAGGCCGACCCCGCCAATGTCCTGACGGGACGCCCCAACTCCCTGTGTGAGTAGATCGAGAGCCAGTTCCAATTGTTCGAACGTTTTCTGATAGCCGGCTGTCACCTGACTGGGAACTTCCACCAGTTCGCCAACCTGTACGCCCTGACGATCAACTAGCACCGACTTGACCGTACTACCGCCAATGTCGAGCCCTGCGAAATAAGCACTTTTGTTGTTATTCATCCCCCTAACATAGCGAAATTACGATACGTGTCAGTCCCCTATCCGGGATTAACCAGGGACAGACGGAATGATACCACCCAGGAGGGCGAGCTACCAACCACCCGCTCTGAGGTGACTTTACAGACTCTAGTCTCTCGAAGACTAATTGCCAAAATCGTTACCTAAGAGGTCGCTTTCCCCGAGTGTAGCCATGAGTTGATCGACTTCATGATCAAATCTTGTGTCCGTCGCTTCCTCGACAACGCCCACACTTAGCGATAGATTACCAGACCCCTGCGGCGTATGCCGCCAGCTTGCCTGCTACCGTTCGGGCTACGCCCTCACTCCAGCCGGCAAGCTGCCTTACCCTTAACTCTCTCACTCAGGTTGGTACATAAACTGGGGGTGAGCCACTAAAGGTGCGCAAATGGAGTCATTCTGGACGACAATTCTTTAACAATTTAAATTTTTTCGCAAAAACCGTTTTCTTAAATTACGTAACGCGTCTCATACCTGAAATTTTAAGTTTCAATAAAAGTGCACTATAATAACCAATGCGAAAACCAGATTGCTTTTGTCCGGGTAATTCTTGTTAATTTCTCAAAATTTATTTGGGACCGCCTCGATACACTGGGCAAACGTTCGATTTCACATACGACAGTACAAAAAGATACTTGCCACCTCATCCGGAAATGGCTTCCATAGGTTACCTATCCTTACTCCCTATTGAGTAATTCGATCCCTTCTACAGGCGTTTTGATGTTTCGTATTCTTTTCCCCATAGAGTTGGATGCGTAAATGGAAAGCAATGTACGATAATTATTCAAAATTTCTTTAAGATATTTTCAGCGGAACGTTACCTCTTTGAATAATGCTTGAGTCACGCCGACAAATGTCTGCTAGATCATGTTGGCATCCAAGAGTTGTGTCGAATTACCGTACTAACGGTACTTTCCAAACATGCCCCCATAGTCGGTTTATGCAACTGGCGTAACTAAGTGCCTATCTCATAACCGGTAAGCAGGCTGGAAGCAGACTACCTTGGCCGCTTAGAGGATAGGCGCTAAAGGACTTTATGCGCAAATGCTCCCAGGATACATGGTGTCTTTCCTGCCACAGACAATAGACTGGAGACCTGTTGTTTATACACAAGTCTCTTGTTTTGGCCCAAACGCTAGCCATGCGGTAGCAAAGTCGCACATTCTTCTGATGCCGACCCAGACTGTTTGT
>JBDOMT010000502.1:0-5422 GCA_039831705.1 Pirellulales bacterium
CTTTGATCAATGAAATTGCTGCTAAATTTTCGCGACCACCGAACTGATTGGGAATCCACTCCCCTTCCTCACGGCTGTAATCGAGATAAAGCATGGATGCTACCGCATCCACTCGCAACCCATCGATATGATATTTGTCGAGCCAGAAAAGTGCGTTTGCAAGGAGAAAGTTCCGAACCTCATTGCGGTCATAATTGAACACCATGGTACCCCAGTCCGGGTGTTCGCCCTGTCGTGGATCGGCATGTTCGTAGAGAGCGGACCCGTCAAACCGCATGAGCCCATGACCATCTCTGGGAAAATGCGCTGGCACCCAATCTAGAATAACGCCGATATCATGCTGGTGGCAGTAATCCACAAAATACATAAAATCTTGCGGTGTGCCATAACGACTCGTGGCCGCAAAGTAGCCCACGGTCTGATAACCCCAGCTTTCAGTATAAGGGTGTTCGCTTATCGGCAAGAGTTCTAAATGGGTATATCCCATCTGCTGACAATATTCGACCAACTGATGTGCAAGTTCGCGGTACGATAACCAACCGTTTTTACGACTTTCATCCCGTTGCCAACTACCGAGATGTACTTCGTAAATTGAAATTTGAGCATTGAGGCTATTTTTTTCCGAGCGCTCCTCCATCCACGCACTATCTTTCCAACGGTAGTTTTCAAGATTGGCCACAACCGACGCTGTGCGCGGAGGCAACTCCGCAGCAAATCCGTACGGATCCGACTTTTCGAGAACCTCGGATGCTGTTTCCAAACGAAATTTATAACATTCACCCTCGCCAATCTCAGGAATAAATAATTCCCAAATACCACTGGGAATGCGTTTATGCATCTGATGGGAACAGCCGTCCCAGGCATTAAAGTTGCCCACCACCTGGGCGGAAGTTGCATGGGGCGCCCAGACAGAAAAATTCACGCCCTGAACATCCTCCACGGTGCGCAATTGTGCTCCCAAACGGTTGTAGGCACCCCAATGACAACCCTCACCCAAGAGATGAAGATCGTAATCGGTCAACAGTGAGGGGACCTCTCGAGAGTCAGTCATTGTCTTATGTGCATCTGATGATTGAGCCATGCGACGACGGGAACGGGGTTCATTTTTGCCAGTCAACGATTTCATCTCCCGCTCCCTGCTGATACAGCACCTAATCCGTAGGGTGATCCGTGGCGTTATCACCGCAGATGATTGTCATGCTGTCGCAACCATCGAATGATGTTGGCTCGCTGTAGCGACCGGGACGTGTCTGTCCGATATGTTGTTCATCCGTTGTTTGACGTTAAGGTGCCACGCCCTTCGACCGTTCATCGTGGGGGCGACATGCGATAGACGGTGTACCCGAACGATGGGGACCATCCTGGATCCTTTAACTTGACCATCCGCAATTGTTGGTGTCAACTCAACCGATGCGAGGCGGTGGAATTCCAAAGCCCGATCCACACGCTGCCAATAATCCTGATGTTTGATAGGAACCATACGACCGAAATGTTCCCACTTCCAACGATCCTCCCGCCACTGAGCTAAACCATACATGATTCCCTGATAAACATACCGACTGGAGGTCACCAATTGGACTTCCGCATGTCGTTCGATCGCCTCAAGACCACGAACGAGTGCCAAAAGAGCTCGTTTTTCTTCGCAGCCATAGGGCTCAAAATCACTAATCTCAAGTTGCCAATCATTGGCAAGATCAACCAGTTTAAATCTCCAAACAGGCAAATTCTCCGCTTCAGACTCGCAAACCAAGCGGTATCGAGCGGCAGTCGCAATAACCATGAAGTTGTTCCTCCACCCTGTGAGCAAGTGGCGTGATTGTTTACAACACCAAGTGTAATAACCACTTATCAAATATTGTTAGCTTCCCCGCGGCTCAAACAAACGGGAGCAAGGTTTTACTTATCGTCAAACACTTCCCAACTTCACCATCTTTACTGCCGATGCAAAGCAAACCTTTTTCTCTGAGCACCGCTATGAGCGACATAACCGGTACCAACCCTCACTCCTGCCCCCACCGAGAGACGACTGTTACGATGACCGGCAAAAGAACCACACAAAACATCTCAGGGAGATTTTGAGAGGATGGCAATCCCTAACATTCTGATCCAACTCGACACTGACGAGCAGGCGAGTACTTTTGATAGCGTTGTGGCAATCGATTCCAATGTGGACCACTTGCTTCGCCACAGCCGCGTCGAACCACTGGCGGTGCGGGAACTTGTTCATGGTGCAATGTTTACCCGGGGTGGCGATGCACTAAAAAACACCGCAATCTTTGTGGGTGGATCAGATATTCTGGACGGCGAAGATGTATTTGAAGCGGTAAAGAACTCTTTTTTTGGACCGGTACGTGTTTCTGTGATGCTCGACTCGGGAGGTTGCAATACCACGGCCGCAGCCGCTGTCCTTGCAGCAGCATCCCACATTCAACTTGATGGCGCCACTGCCTTGGTACTAGGTGGTACCGGTCCGGTAGGTTCACGAATCAGTCGTCTGTTAGCGAGGCAGGGTACAGCCGTCCGAGTTGCATCTCGCAAGCGAGATCGCGCAGAGAAAACCTGTGAGAGCATCGCTACGCGGATCCCGGATGCAACCCTCAGCGCAGTGGCAATCTCCTCGGAGAGTGACTTGATCTCAGCGATAGAAAAGGTGCAACTTGTCTTTTGTGCCGGTGCTGCCGGAATCCAACTCTTGCCGGCTTCCGTTCGTGAGGCAGCCATTGACCTTAAGACCGTGATTGACCTCAATGCAGTACCCCCCCATGGTGCTCAAGGCATTGAAGTCCACGATCGCGCCAAATCCTACGGATCGGCAATCTGCTACGGGGCAGTCGGCGTGGGTGGAATGAAAATCAAAATTCACAAGACTGCTCTACGAAGTCTTTTTGAAAAGAATGACCTCCTACTGGATGCCGAAGAGATTTTTGAAATCGGTCAATCGCTCTTCTAAAGATCAGAGATCGCTATTTGCGACTCTGTATTTTTCCAGCGCCGTTAAATTTTTCCAGCGCCGCTAAATTTTCCCAGCGCCGCTAAATTTTCCCAGCGCCGCTAAATTTTCCCAGCGCCATAGAGCAACCAAAACAATAATATGGTGCCGCATATCAAAATCAGTAGTATTGACCTGCGAAACCGTCGGCGTTTTTTTTCTTCTGGCGTTAAACGCCGAAGTGGGATCACGCGCCCTTTATGGATAATGGTTTGGGGATGCTCTTCCACCTCGATATGGGCCACACTCTCCACCACTACGGTCGAGGGGCAGAAATCGTACTCCGAAGCATCGCCTTCGGATACATCGGTGCCGGAAACCACGGGGGTGCTGGGAACCACGGGCGACATCGGATCCGGAACGAGAGGCTCTCCAGTATCGCTGCGGCTGTCCAGTTGTTGGTTCGGACTGGGTTCGGATAGCGGTTCTTCTCTCACTGCGTGAGAGATACTCGGAGGGGGTGGGATTCGATCTTGCAATCCCTGCATTCCAGCCGCAGTATCGGATGCTTGCTTTTCGCCCTCTCCCTGAGAGAAAACGGGAATCTGGACATGCCCGAGGCAATGTGGACACGCCACTTGTTTGCCAGCCATCCCGGCTTCAATTTGAAACTGTCCGGAACAACGGGGGCACTCAAATCGCTGCACGCATCTCTCCCATCTCCGAATGGCATTTCAAAACAGCGACATCTCAAAACAGCCTAGTACTTGTTACGATCTTTTTATAACACGCGGCAGGATCCTGCCAACTCCTTAAAACTTTTCTTTGCGGGCGAAATCAAGCATGGCCGCGAAAAAATCGTTTGCACCATCAAATGAATTTGGCTGGGATGCCATGCCATAGAGAGCTTGAAATGCGACCTCACCTGCGCAAAATATCCTATGATATATTATTTTGGCGTACCGATCTTCCAACTGCCCGATGATGATAGCGCCCTGTGAATGCTATTGCCTGCCCCTTCTGAAAGAAAACCCTACATGGTACTTCGCCAGCTAGGCCATACCGGCATACAAGTTACACCACTAGGATTCGGCGCTTTCAAAATTGGCCGAAATCAAAAAACGCATTATGGATATAACTACAACCTGCCGAGCGATAAAGAAACAGAACAACTCCTGAATGGTATTTTGGACCTTGGAATCAATGTGATTGATACTGCTCCAGCGTACGGACTCAGCGAAAAACAAATTGGACGCTTTCTCTCGACACGTCGAGGAGAATACATTCTTTCAACCAAAGTCGGGGAGCATTTCAAGGAAGGCGTCTCCTCATACGATTTTAGCTCGGAGGCCATTCGCAAAAGTCTCCAGAGAAGCCTCAGGCAACTCCAAACGGATTATCTCGACATTGCATTTATTCATTCCAGTGGGGCGGATTTAGAAATCCTGAATGAAACGGCAGCTGTCGAAACCCTGCAAGCGTTGAAAACAGAAGGTTTGGTTCGCGCCATTGGCTTTTCAGGGAGAGACCCGGTAGCTGAGTTGCAGTCTCTCTCCTGGGCCGATGTTCTGATGGTCGAGTACCACTGTGAAAATACAGAACATTCTGACGTGATCGGCGAGGCCGGAAAGAGAGAGGTGGGTGTGATGGTCAAGAAAGGGCTGGCATCCGGCAGGCTGGAACCGGCAAGGGCAATTCCCTATGTCCTAAAGAATCCGGATGTTTGCACGCTTGCTGTGGGTGGGCTGAATCTTGAGCACTTCCGCGAGAACATGATCTTGGCAGGGAGCGCGTGAAATCGCTGATCGGTAGAACAGATAAAGCCAAGAGAAAGAAACTGTGCTAGAGATTCACTCGAGTGTGGGGGCATCTAACTTGTCGAACGTATAAAATGGCCGCTACGTCCACCTGCTTTTTCTTCAAGGCGAATCATCTCGACCACCATTTCTCGATCAATCGACTTACACATATCATAAATCGTTAGTGCAGCCACACTCACGGCAGCCAAAGCCTCCATCTCTACCCCAGTTCGGGCCGAGACACCGACAGTGGCCCAAACCTCAATCGTCTGATCATCGGGAAATTGAAAATCGATTTCGACGCGATCGAGGGCTAGGGGATGGCAAAGAGGAATGAGTGTTGCAGTCTGCTTGGCACCCATAATCGCGGCCAGACGGGCTACCGAAAGCACATCCCCTTTTTCGAGGCTGCGATCTCGAACACGCTCCAACGTGGATACGGCCATGCGAATCCGTCCACTGGCCCGAGCCATTCGATCTGTAACGGCCTTTGAGCCGACATCCACCATGCGGCTTGCTCCCTGTTGATCAAAATGGCTTAACTGGCTCATCATCCGACTCCTCGCAAGTATTATTATCCACCCAAGACAACCTCGAAGAGGAAGCCCTTATTCTAGGACAAACGATTCCTGCGTCGAGTAGCCCGTTAGCGTGCGACTATTCTGTCACGTGCCACTCAAAACCAACGGCACGA
>JBDOMT010000502.1:5432-8354 GCA_039831705.1 Pirellulales bacterium
TTTCTGCGAAAGAGAATCTGCTGTCACGACAAAAAAACCGCCCCCGGCAGTCACCTGCCGAAGACGGGCTTGAAAATCATTTGCAACCCGTATGGGTTGGCATCTCAACTAAACTTCGTGTGGTACCAAACCGGTATCAATCATCTGCAGAAGCTTCGAGATACAAAGCTTGTTCATACTCGTATGCCGTTCATGAGCCTCCACTCTCAGTGACTCGTGAAGACTTTTTGGCATCCGAACTGTAATCACCCTTGTGGGTTCCTGCTCGCTAACCTGCGTACGACCTTTTTCGCGAAGTTTTGCCAGCATCTGCTGGATATCGGCATATTCCTCTGTCTTCTCAAAAGAAGCCAGCGTCTGCGCATCAGGAAAATTTTGGCGAATCACACCATTGATTCCGAGTACCTCACGATAAAACGTTACCCAATCAGGATGCTGGCTAAATCGCTGATTGGCCTGACTGCGAATGGATCTACGTTTTTCTTCCTGATTGTCCTGACTGGAAAAAGCACTATGTGCCTGCTGAGCCTCGAGCATCACGTCTCCTCCTTGCTTTAAACTTCTAACGATTTCACACCAGGTATCCGTTCCTGATGTGGTCTATGGTGGCGTACTTTCTAAAATCATTGCGTTGGAGTCAAGAGCAGCATGGATGTCGTTGCAGTGCAACCAGTTAAGCCACGCCATGATAGCTTGCTATCAGTTTAAGCAACGCTGCTTAGCCGAGAGGCAGTGGGTCCTCTGCCTAATAATTAAGCAGGCAGCCAAGTTGCTCTTTTACAGGTGTCCCAGATTTTTTTATTTTTTTCTATGGTGGCGGAAACCAGCAGCTATCTGAATGACTCCGCATCAAACACCGACGTGTGTCATAGATGCCGTTCCTACGGGAAAAACGTGTAACTACTTGTGCTGAAATGACTTATTCGTTGACTTTGCCTTGGCGGACATTTACAATGGCAGTTTTGGCGGGGATCCTTGCCCGCGATCGCTGGAAAACCCCCTCGACGTGGTTCTCCGCCGTTTGCTGGTGGTCCCTGGTAGCCTCTTGGCAATTGGGGCAATGATCGATTTCTCGAATAACCGCCAACGTTTACTTCTTGGCAAAAAGGGATGAGTGACTCGACAGCTACTAATCTGGGGACCGGAGACAGGCCGCTAGAGCCGAACCAACAGGGAACCGTTTCCGGTGGCCCTGATCGGGTTCGCAGCCCAGGGCCAGAGTTTACAATCTCAGAGGCTCCAGGCCAGCCCGTCACTGAGGACAACGTCGTGCCGGACGATGCCACCATCATTTCCAATCGGGCACTCCCACACCCCACAGTTGGCCAGGGAACCAATCCCGCTGAATTAGGACGGATCCTCGAAGGAGAGTGTCTAAACCATTTCCAACTCGATGCCTTTGTCGGTGGTGGCGGTATGGGTGCCGTGTTTCGCGGGACCGATTCGGCCCTTGGGCGTACGGTTGCCGTTAAGGTCTTGCTCCAGCAATACGGCAATGACGAGGAGACCACCCTTCGCTTCCAGAATGAGGCACAAAGTGCTGCTCGACTCGATCACGAGAATATTGCTCGCGTCTACTACGTTGGCGTTGACCGGGGCTGGCACTATATCGTGCTGGAATATGTCGAGGGAGAAAATATTCGTGATGTAGTCTACCGTCATGGCCCATTCTCACTCCAAGAGACCGTCAATTACACCCTACAGATTGCCGATGCCCTGGACCATGCCAGCAGTCGTGACGTGGTCCATCGCGATATCAAGCCTTCCAATGTACTGATCAGTAAAAGTGGGCGGGCGAAACTTGTCGATATGGGTTTGGCGCGACTGCATCAAGTCGAAAACTCGCAAGAGGATCTTACAGCGACCGGCGTTACACTAGGAACTTTTGATTACATTTCGCCAGAACAGGCCCGCGATCCGCGAAACGCTGATGTGCGTAGCGATCTCTATTCACTCGGCTGCACCATCTACTTCATGCTGACCGCGGAGCCACCTTTCCCAGAAGGTACGGTGCTGCAGAAACTATTGCAACATCAGGGCGATAAACCACCTGACCCAAAAGGACTCCGCCCAGATCTTCCCGAATCCATCTGCACGATCACAAAAAAGCTCCTGTCAAAAAATCCGGCCGACCGATACCAGAAACCGCTTGAACTATCCGCAGATCTATTATTGCTGGCTAACGAACTGAACTTGCGGCCCCTGCGAAACAGTTCTGTGGTGATGACGCCGGCAAGCACAACACCATCCTGGGCTGTCCGACATTTGCCCTGGATTGTTCCGATCTCGCTTTTAATTTTCATTGCGATGTTGGTGCATTACACGAGTCGATCGCCAAGCGAAGCGGACGTATCACGAAACCAACCAGCGCGCCCGGGCATCTCCCAGTACAACGACAATGACCCAAAGTCACGTACACGTGCTGGAGCAACGGCACCAAACCAACCCGACCATAGTGCAGGCCTTTCACTGCTCCCGGACACCGATGAAAAGAGTTCCTCCAAGGGCATTCCCACAATTCCTCCCAAACCCTTGAACGAAACGGCGTCCGGGACTCTCGACAGCGGAAGTGGAACCATTCCAGGAAACCAAACTGGTCAAGTGCAACGGGAAGAGGGCACCTCACTTAAGACAGAGCAACCCCAAAACAGCATCGGCCAAAAGGCAACGGATCCGACCAGCGTTGAAAAACCGCTGATTGTCACCCGCTCGGGCAAAGGTGAGGGAAGGTTCACATCCGTTGCCAATGCCTGCCGAAAGGCCACCAACGGTTCTGTCATTGAATTAATGTACAACGGCCGATTACCGGAACCGGAACAACCCATCTTGTTGGCACAGCGCAAGCTAACCATTCGTGCTGGGGAAGGCGCGCAACCAGTAATCCATTTTCGACCCAAAGGCCCCGATCGAGCACTTTATCCC
>JBDOMT010000072.1:0-8353 GCA_039831705.1 Pirellulales bacterium
CCAGGCTACACCCATGACCCCACAGTGGGCGAGCACAAAAGGAGCAGATACTGCATAGACCAACAACACCGCCAAACTGCATATCATCAATTCCCGCTGATGCCCAGTCATGACCAAGGTCAGGCCGTTACAGCCCGTCAGCACAAATACAATGGTTCCCAAAGTGAAAACTCTGAGTAAGGGAACTGCCTCATAAAAACCGGCACCGTACGTCAGTTCAAAGATGATCTCGGGGAAACAGACATACGTGGCTGCCGCCAATAGGCAGGGTAATCCGATGATTGTGGCTGCTCCACGCAAAAGTTTTTCTAAACGATCGAGTTGTCTTGCATAATACAGCTCTGCAATAAATGGCCCCAAAAATATACTGATCATCAAAAGTGGAGCTCGCACAACATTAATTAAGTTTTTCGCAGCACCATAATTTGCCAAGTCGCTATCAATCACGAAGAACCCTACCAAGATAACATCCAATTCTGCCATTGCGATTGCGACAAATTGGGTGACCACGGTGTACCAACTTTCCTGCAAAAACCAACTCGCTGTAGGAACTGCGATATCTACCCGTGTTGACTCCTTGAATAACTGGCTCCTACGATAGCGGGAAACTCTGTTTTTTACAAAAATCAGAGCGGCAAAGAGTGTAAAGAGTTGCAGCATCGCTCTCATGCTGATGATGGTACCCAAATCGAGCAAGCCATAGCGAGAACGAACATAAAGCAATACCAGGAATAATACATTCGGAATAAGACCGCCATTTTTTGCCCCCACCAACACCGCAGAACGAAAGTCATCCATCGCCTGCAAGGCACTGGACAGAATGAGACAAGTTGCTGACAGCGCAAACCAAACTGCAACCCACGGAGCATATTCGCGCAGGCCCTCCCATTTCCCTTCAGTCCCCAGATATCTCGACGCCGCCAGTAAAACAAGCGCAGCAACAAACCCGAACAGCACTACCAATCGCAGGCAACTCAGGATTGCTTGGACTGGTTCCGCATTACGTCTGATCGTACGAATAAGAATCTGGGACGTACCAAAGGTAACGAAGATCGTGGCAATAGCCACGATGGCGGAAACCATAACATACGCAGCATAATCCGGCTTAAGCAGATGCCGGCCAAGCAGGAAATGGGAACCAAAGAACGCACCCACCGCAAGCACTCGTCCAACGACAGACCATACAGCGGCTGATGTCAGACGGTCACGCATCGACTTACTTTTGCTACCACGATTGTTAGGATCTGGTTTCTCGCTGGATTCTTCAAACCCTGGCTTCATACTATCACTGCTCAAATGCAATTGCTGGTGTTTATTAGCTGACAAAAACGGTACTTAGCTCTGGAATTGCTGTCTCGTAGCATCAAGAGTATCTTGCTCGAAAAAATGTGTTGCGTACTTGGATTCCAGAATCTCACCCAAATATTCTTCTGGAATCGTCAGGTTTTGCTTGAGAGCCTTGTATTTCTCTGCATAGGGGGATAGATCTCCTGGGGTGCCATGAGCCGCACCTGTTGACAATGTTGTGGCCAATAAGCTGAAGTCCGCTAACCCCAGGAAGTCTGAGACTATTTGTGATTTTTGGGAGTCCTCGATATCAGTCCTCAAAATCAACACCTCGTACGGTGTTTCCTCAAACCGAACATGACCATTGTTTTTGTCGAAACCATATCTGTAAACATCAACCCCCAAGGCCGATTTGAACTCGTCATCAAACCATTGGAGATGATGGTAATGCTGCCTCTTTTCTAAAAATTCCGTTGTAAATCGCTGAGACAGTGTCTCAGACGATTCGCTACCAGAACTGTATGCTTTTTCATTTTTCCCGTGGGCATAATCTAAGTAGGCAGACCTGGCAAAATACGACACCATACTTTGAACTGGATTGCGAACTAGTGATATTATTTTAACCTTTTTGCCTTTGAGAATAAGGTTTTTGCTAGCCCACGCAGCACTTCCAGAATAAAGCCCCGTCTCGATTTTTTTGCGATCCAAGTGGTGCGTGGTTATTGCAAACTCGCCATGCGCAATGAGTGACTCAAATACGACGATCGAACCCGATCGCTCCATGGAATAGACGACCGTCGGCGTACGCCTTTTCAGGTAATAGTTTACGAAAAGTTCTAATGCTCTCTTTGCTTTACGCATAACCGTTCTCACTCGACTAGTGCTTTGTCAAATTTAACTTTTCGGTTTGACGCACGAATAAACCTTTGCCCTGTCTGTACTGATTACTGCGGCAACTTACAGCGGTAGGACGCGAGTGCCAGAGATGGCAAGGGTCCATTGTCTGCCGGAGATCAATAATACGAAGGACGTACCCTAACCAGCAAGTACCATGCCAGTAGACAGTAATAACTTACGTTTACATGCCTTCGATTGGTTTATCGTCCATCAAGTCTATCGGTTTGTGTAGAATGTCTGAGACACTCAACAAACCGCAATTCTATAACTTATATAACGGTGCTACCCTCTGATTGGTACTTTGGCTACACATTACCTGATAAAAACAATTGCAGGTGATGCCATTTGGCAACGCATGTTGTTCTGTTGATTCGCAGCAGAAAAAATCACCGTAAACGAGTGCCTCATAAGTACTATTTCAGACCCCATGAGTCGTAAAGCAGCCAGTACCAGGATGCCATTATTCAACCCATCCAATTCCCCAAAGATCTGCTTTCAACAGCCTGATCGTTTCTCCGGGTGTCTAAGATAGCCGTATATTCCGTATTATTCGGAGTAATTGGATCTGTTTTTAGAAGCCGCAAATCACCCCGGTCCGTATGTTTGACGTACAGGCTACGATCGAATAATATGTGAGTGGGGGCTGAGGCAGGCGAAAAACTGCAGCAAATGGCATGCAATTTGCTGCAACTACTCTTAAGGAGCAACTACTTCGAGAGCAGCAATTCACAACATTTGTGGCGTTGTGCGCCTGCCTGAATGGCAAGCATGAAATTTATTTACTGCAGTCGGTCCCGCTTTTTATGAGAACTTTACCCACCAAGGATACGTAACACGTAAGAATGCCTGAGTTGATTTCCAGCATATTATCAGCATAGAAAAAGACACCACCAATGATTCGATCTAAAGCTGCAGTGACAGATAGCGTGGAGACCGAAAATCGCGGAGAGGAAACGCAACAAAAGAGCACTGACACGACCAGTCTAAGTCCAAACAGCCACCGTGATACAACATCTACCGCAACCCAGGTTCGGCGTGACCATGCCAACAACCTGATCAAATCCAGGAGCCCTCTACGCATGCGTAGCCAAACAGGCACAGCTGCGCCAAACATGAAGGGTAACCGCGCGTACCTTGGGCAACTTATATTAACCTGTACGCCTCTTTTGGCGGCTGACTTGATAGCTCTTTTAGCGGCAGTCCTGGCATGTGATCTGGTGGGATTAACATGGTTGAACCCGGAAGATTCAACGTCTCTGGCAATGGTATGGTTACCCACGGTCATTCTCTCCATGGTTCTGATTAATGCCGTCTTGTCTCTTTACCCTGGCGTACGTCTGGGTACTGTCGACGAAATTAAACGACTGACCATCTCACTCTCGATTGTAGGGTTGATCATTGCATCAAGGCTGCGTCCCGATTCACCCCTATACCTGAGCCGGGTGCTGTTTCTCATTTGTGCCTATGGCTTGATCCTGTTCCTAGCACCTTTTCTACGTAGCCGCACGCGGCGGTGGATGGCTCGCACCTCATGGTGGGGTTTTCCTACCATGGTCTGTGGTGACAATGCCACCGTTTTCGGCGTCTATCAGTGGCTGTCAGACAACCGGCGACTTGGGTTGCGACCCGTTGGCGTTGTTACCGACCCGGATACCCTGGAGATCGGCAACGATACTCCCTGGCAAGTCACATCATGGAAAAACGCAAATCATGTCGCCGCTAAAGAAAACGCATACTGGTCCGTTCTGGTGGAAGAAGCAGAGGCGGTCCATGATGTCACCTCGACCATTGAGAATTATTTAGGCAACATACCCCATGTGTTGGTTGTTTCCGAACTCACCGGCATCCCCGATCACTGGGACCGCCATCAGATGGACGAAAGTCTGACCGGTTTTTTGGTCGAACAGCACTTACTGCTGCCTGTTCAGCAACTTATCAAACGGGGCATGGATTTGGTGATTTCCACCTTGGCTTGCCTGGTGTTGGTACCCCTGTTTGCCATATTGGCCGTCCTGATCAAGCTGACATCTCCTGGCCCGATATTCTACGGACACGAGCGAATTGGCAAAGGAAATACCCGCTTTAAGGCTTGGAAGTTTCGCACCATGGTATCAGGCGCCGACAAAATGATTGAGGAATACTTGTCAGCGCATCCTGAACTGCGAGAAGAATGGGATCGGGACCACAAGCTGAAAGATGATCCAAGGGTGACAGGTCTTGGCCACTTCATGCGGAAATGGAGTATCGACGAGCTGCCGCAAATCTGGAATGTTTTTTGTGGCGAAATGAGCGTGGTGGGACCACGGCCAATTGTTGAAGCGGAAATCGTAAAGTATCACGAACACTTCAACACCTTCTGCTCAGTTCTTCCAGGTATCACCGGCATGTGGCAAGTTTGTGGCCGAAATGACACCACCTATGAAGAACGGGTGATGCTGGATGTCTACTACATTCACCACTGGTCACCCTGGTTGGATCTCTACTTGCTGGCTAAGACGGTGAAGACGGTCCTGTTCACCAAAGGTGCGTATTAGGCCGCATATTTCATCAGTTTCGTCGCGAGGTGTTTGAAGTCCTTTCGTGGCAAGGCATGTGAGGTTTGCGACCGCAGGCGTGTTTTTTACACTTTGAGGATCGCAGGCCGAAACATAACGCAGCCACGGAAGGACTTGGGACGCCGTATCAGAAACGGTGAAATATGCGGGCTAAGCTTATCCCCACTCGCATAGCCCATCGACATATTCGGCCGATCCGTCCCGCAACCATCCATCGAGCTGGGCTGGCTCTTTGAGTTGCTGTCCACGTAATCGGGGCACCACGACGAACTGGCTGTTGATCTCTGCCAGAGACGACATGTCGCCCCATAGCTTCTCAAACTGTGACACCGGGAAGATGTCTTCCTGTCCATGGCCCCAACGTTTCTTGACATCTTTGAGGGTGACGTAGGTTGGCATACGGCGACTTATTTTGCGTATTGAAGAGTCGATTTGAACTGGATCGTCCAGGTCGGCTCGGCTGAGGCCAAAGATTTCCAGAAGACGATCAATGGTAATCCAGGTCGTCATGGTGTTGTAGTAGGTGAGACGGAATTCGTCCTCCTCGTGGGGAATGGCGAGGCTTTCCAGGAGTCGTACTTTTCCGTCTATGCGGGCCAGACCGCCGCCCCGGTCCTCCATCCTTCGGCCAATCACTTCGAACGTGAGATCGGCTCCTTGAGATATGTGTAATCCGAGAAGCTCGGAATCCACATTCGCACCTAAGGTATCAATGTTGTGGAGCATAAGATATTTTAGGTTTGGCCGTTCTTTCAATAGATTCAATAAGGTCTGATTGCGGAGAAGATTGGAGACTTCAAACCAATGCCCAACCGGGTGCATGCACTGTAGCGGCAGGTTGTCGGTGTAGTCGCTGCCGCAACCAGAATTTTCAGCCCACCCGATCAATGCAGTGTTTAAGCTCTCGCGGACCTTCTGGGCCTGCTCATCGAGGATCTGTTGGGGCATCTCTTCCCAGGCAAAACGCAGGTCTCGGACATGCGGGATCATTCGGAGACCGACCGATCGCCCGCGTGAGAAAATTACAGCACCCAAATAGCCATAGTTTCTATTTTTTTTGAATGCGCGTGCTACGGGATCGTGTGTCAGATAGCTCGTGGTGATTACATGAGGGATTGGCTTGCCGAACTCCTCCGACACTCGGCGGCTCTTGGCCAAGTGAAGTTCGAGGAAGTTGCGGTATTTTCCCTGGAACTGATGGAATGGATGGAGCGATTTGACGACACCCGCTCCGTGTGTCCAACGGCTTCCAGCACCAGCCGCAAGGGTCAAAACGGCAACCTCTCCCATTGCGATCGCCTCCTGGCCTTGTGTACAGCACTCACGCCCAGCACCGTCGATTGCAGAGATTACATCACCCGGTTGTACATCCTCGATTGTTACATTCGCGGGCAGGCGATTCTGAGCCAGACCGATTCGCCCAACCCGTAAATCGGATCGAATCTGTTCGTGCAATTGCGAATCGAAACCATTCTCATGGAGCAGTTCGGCCAAGGATGTCGAACTCTGATGCTTCAGGGACGGTTGTGGCAAAAGCCCAATGAGCAGATACTCAGCACTTGTGGCCAGTCGGCCATCGGCTTGGCATTCGCGCGCGAGTCGGCTCGCCTCTGATCGTTGAGTACTCGTAAGTTGCTGGGGATCCTTGCGCAACCACTGGCGGGCAACTAGTACGTAGTAACCGGTTGGCATCAGCGCCTCGTCACTTGCGAGAAGTTTCGCTCGAGTACCATAATCGTTGATAGAAAAATCGTAAACGACCGGTTCCATGGCAAATGAAAGTGCTGCTTCGAGCTCTCCTTTGGTCGAAGACATCAACTCCGCCAGGTAGTCCTGAGCTTCCGGTTTGTGTCGAGGGTCAAAGAAAAATCCCATGCCGCCTCCCGACATCCCGCCAAGCATTAGAAAACCGTGAAACGCATCGCCAAACTTAAATTGAGTTTGTTCGATGAGTGTTTGCGTGTAGTGATTGGAAGCCCAGGGAATGATTGTTTGAAGGGGGCCAAAGAAGTTCTGGTTTGTCAATTTTGCCAATTGGCCGATCTCACCCAGGGCAAGCGCTTGTTCGATCTGCCGCATAATATCAATGGCCTGATCTCTGCCTTTCCATTCCGATTCGCTGCGCAGCAGATACTTCTCCGTGACCATCTGGAGAATCGGCCCTACGTCCTGGGCCATTCCACCGTGTACCAGAACCAAACTGTCTTGAATCTGCTGCCGGGTCGATTCGCTGACCATATTGGTATCGTAAACCGCATGATTGGGTAGAAGCCGACCTTGGCTAACGCCGAATTCTGGGTCACCTTGGGTCGCTTTTTGACCCTCGATCAACTTAATTCCCGGCCAGACTCCACCCGAATCTTGCCAGCCTCCACCAGAGCCCCCCAACCATTCGCCTAAAATGGCCCGTGCTGCTACGATGCGTCGTTCAGGTTCCTGAAGTCTTCCAGCGAGTGAGGTGACTTGACCGGTGGCTCGCATGCAAACAGTTATGATGGAAGCAAGTAGATTGGTCGAAACGGCCAAGCGGGAGCCTTTAGGAATATCATTGACCTTACTAACTATTTCCAGACCCAGTCCAGGACCAACCAGTCGCGTCAGCAAGTCGTCCAGTTTCTGTCCAGATGCCTCCAATCCTGGGGGGACAATTCCTGCGGCGATCACTGCCGCCTTCAACAGGCCCAAATAATCGCATGCAAAATCAAAGACTTCTCCGAGACTCCTGACGTCCGCTTGGGCCTTGAGATCGACACTCACCAACCGGAGAATAGGCTCATCAATGATCCTCAGATAAACCTCAATGGGTGGCTGGGTAGTGGTATCACGACTGTGTACGCCCAAGTCGATAGACACATTGAGTACCCGTGCCCCATCCGGGTAGTCCATTCCGAGGAAAAATATATCGCTCCAGCCGCTGTGCGAAAGATCCATGCGGACGGGTGTCTGCTCCCGCAGAATGGGATAGGCTCCGTCGCGCTGGTCTCGGCAGAGAAGTTCGGAGCGAATTCGTAGTGGATAATCGATCGGATGTCCAACGCGAAACATCCACTGGTTCCCATGCACCGATCGGACACTCTTACGGACTTGGTTGGCAAGCGTCTGAAAGCCCAGTTCGTAGTAGACAGCAGCCAATGCACTCGCGAGCGTGTCGCTGATACCTTGCCGTTGCATCGACGCCAAGAACACATCGATCGCCTCGTCGAACCTGCGATTGAGAAAATGATCGTAGCCGCTGAAAGGAATCAACCCAAATGCTGACGGAGATAATTTCGGCGGGAGATGGTATCGATAGACACCACTCAATAAGAACAGGGCCCGAACTCGCTCATAAAGATTGTCGCTGGTTCGCCGAAACCGATCCAGTTCCGCACATGTCGAGAGTAGTGCCTCCGCGGTCAGGCCGCGACAGAGACTCTCGAGCGACCTATTACGGATGTCTGGGTTGTCGCTGCGGATAGTGGCAAGAAGGCTGGATGCCATGTTTCAGTGTTTCAGTGTTTCAGTGTTTCAGTGTTTCAGTGTTTCAGTGTTTCAGTGTTTCAGTGTTTCAGTGTTTCAGTGTTTCAGTGTTTCAGTGTTTCAGTGTTTCAGTGTTTCAGTGTTTCAGTGTTTCA
>JBDOMT010000005.1:0-8352 GCA_039831705.1 Pirellulales bacterium
GCTCCCGAAGGGCAAATTCTGACGATTTCAACAAGACACTAGCCTTTGGACCCGCGTTCATTGTTGATTTCGTGATTTCGTCAGGAATAATATCCATCGTAAATTCAGCAGACGGCTCATCCACTACGGCTAAGCTTTCGGGCAATGATGATTCAGAAGCAGGTAGAGGCGAAGTCGCATGAGCATCTCCACCTTGTGCAGCTACAATGGGTGTATCCACGGTAGACACCTCCACCAGAAACGACTCCTCCACAGAAAACCACTGCACACCAATAAGAGTTGCCAATCCACACACAGCCACCAGGGCAACTGCCCCAAACTGTCCCAACCCAATCAACAAGGCCACATCCCCGCCGGAAAGGTCATCTTCCCCAGCCCAAAAGCCAAGCATCTGACCCATCTGAGCTTGCTGTTGCTCCCGGCCACCACGAGGTAATTTCCACAACACCAACAGACCAATCACCAGACCACATGCATGAATCAAGCAGCAGTACGGACAAAATTCCTTAAGCACGAGCGCTTGGACAACAAAAAACCAGGCTGCTGCGCCAGCAGCGAACAAAGCCAATAACGTGAGGGCAAGCCACGACCAGAGTGCCTTGCGCAATTGCCCCCACAAAAACATCAGGGTGGCCAAGCTGAACAATAGACCATAGATCGTGGCCCCCAAGAGACTAACAGGAACGCCCAGCCACTTGGACCATTTACCAGAAAGCAGTTCGCTACAATCAAACAGAGACTGCTCACCACACCCTGCAATTGGGCTTATGTTCCAACTGGCCCAGGCCAGGTAGCCAGCAGTGACTGCGGCCACCAGAGCGAGTGTGCTAATGCCTCCTAATGCACCTCGCAAGGTTGACTGGCTGGGCATGATCGACATACCTATTCACATGAAAAATGGGCTAGCAGAGACACTCTGACTATCCATTATAGACTGTGCAAAGTAGAAAACAGCACCATTGGCACAAAAACATCTGCCAAACAGGGCTGCCAAACAGTGCCATCCGCTCAACTGTCCCACGCACTAAACGGGTCCAGGGACTAAATTGGCCCATGTATTAAATAGGCCAGGTGTTGCTCGAGAACCGAGAGTCCTCTTCTCTGCTAATTTTGCGACGGATCGCCCCCAGACGGACAGTCCAATTGCTTCCGCAGATAGCAGGCACGCTCGATATTTCGGTCTGAGGAATCCAATTCGATTCCTGAGAGTTTTTGCAGATGGGCCGGTTGAGTGTGAATAAAGAGCTTATTGATGGTTGGAATTTCCAGGTTGCCAATTAAGCCCAAGTTAATTCCCATCCGTACGCTGGAGAGAAGGTGCATGGTTTCTTCAGAACTGATCGTCTGTGCGGTCCGCAAGATTCCAAACGCGCGACTCACGCGATCATGCAGTGTTTCATGACTTTCACGAACCAAAAACTCACGCGCTTGCCGCTCATAATCGATGAGCACAGGCACTACATCGGCAACTTTTTTAGTTAGTTCCTCTTCGGTTAAACCGAGTGTCACCTGATTGCTGATCTGATAAAAGTCCCCCATTGCCTGGGAACCCTCACCATACAACCCGCGTACCGCTAGATTTATTTTGTGAAGGCTTTTGAATACTTTTTCAATTTGCCGCGTGATGACAAGCGCTGGCAGGTGTAACATCACACTCACCCGCACACCAGTTCCCACGTTGGTCGGGCATGCCGTGAGGTAACCGAATCGCTCGTTGAAGGCATAAGTGACCTTCTCCTCGATTTGGTCGTCCAGCATGTTGATTTGTTCCCAGGCGGAATCCAGATCTAATCCACTTTGCATAACCTGGATGCGCAAATGGTCTTCTTCATTGATCATCACACTGAATCGCTCGGCCTGATCAAAAACTACCGACCGGGCTCCTTCACTCTCTGCATGTTCGGGGCTGATCAATTGCCTTTCCACAAGAAATTGTCGATCGACCTCAGGCAACTCGCGCACATCGACGTAGCACAAACTCCCAAAAGTCTGATCCTTCTGCAGTAACGAATCGGATCGCTCATGTAGAATGCGTTCGATTTCTGCGCGGTCACTTTCTGAGGCGCGCGACACAAATGGGAAATCCGCCAAATTTCGCGCTAATCTTATACGACTGCTAACGACAATGTCGGATTCTGGCCCAGAGCCCCGCAACCACTCGCCACTCGTACTGGCTAGCTCATCAAGATTCATTCTGTGTTCCAGTTCGTGATGTCGCTTCAATTTCTCTTATTTTATCGCGCAGTTCCGAGGCTTGCTCGTACTCTTCCTTAGCCACCGCCTTTTTCATTTCGCGACGTAGACGAATCAACTGCGTCCGTTGATCTGCTCCGCTGGACTGACGTTTGGGTACTTTGCCAATATGGTGCGTTTGATCATGAATGTTCATCAACAAGGGCTCCAACTCTTCGGAAAAATAAACGTAATCGTGCGGACAACCTAGTCTCCCTTGCTTGCGAAATTCGAGAAATGAAATACCGCACACCGGGCAAACACGCTGGTCGAGACGGGCCAATTGGTCGGCTGTTTCCCCCACGGCCAGATGCTGAGCTAGCAAACCGGCCATGGCAGGCATCACCTGGGCAGCTTCTTCTTCGCTGGGAGCAAGAAATGCCTGCGCGCATTCCTCACACAGATGTAGTTCCTTCGCCTTTCCGTCCACTAGATCGGTAATGTGAAATGAAGCGGGCCGATCGCATCTCTGACACTTCACTGGAGCTCTCCATCTTGATAGGGATCAGTTACGAGGATTCTATCCTGGAGCCCTACAGTGTCAAGGCGAACACTCATCTTTACCACGTAGTTATGGTATTGACCGACGACGGGCCGTCGGCTGATCACTCCGGTCGCTTGAGTCGCTGCGATACCAGTGCTAAGCTATCGGGTTCATTATTCATACCTCTTACTACTTCGCCTCACATGTCATCTTCCCAAATGCCATCGCCCCAAGGGTCGCCCCACCGGGCATCCCGCTATGAGCCATCGTACGAAGTCTTCTCGAAACAGGCACACGATGTCGATTACGTCCCCGTTTATCGCCGCCTGATTGGCGATGCCTTAACCCCGGTTCAGGCATTAAAAAAGCTAGATCAAGGCACATCTTCCTGCCTCTTTGAAAGTGTCATCGGGGGTGAGAAAGTTGGCCGCTACAGCTTTCTGGCGAGTGATCCATTTCTCATGCTGGAAGCACGCGGAAACCGTATCACGATCGCTCGCCGTACAACTGCCGCAAAAGACAGCCCTTCAGAGGGGATAAAGCCATCCACAGAAGGATCGAAGGGGAGTGAATCGTTGGGCGACGAAGCGTTGGCAGCTATAACGTTGGCAGATGGGGAAACTTGGACTCGTGAAAGCTTCGAATCCAATACCCCACTCGCTATCCTGCGTGAACATGTCCAAGCGGTACGGGTCGTGCACCTGGAGCCTTTACCCCCTTTTATCGGCGGGGCAGTGGGCTACGCTGGATACGATACCGTTCGCTATGTCGAACACCTTCCCAACCCTCCAGAAGACGATCGGGGACTACCCGATCTGATGTTTGCGTTCTTCGATCAGATGGTCGTTTTTGATCATGTGCAAAAATCGATCATCGTACTCGCATTGGCCGATGTTCGTGACGTGAACCCTAACTCGCCCCAACCCGATTCACTCCAACAAGCTTATGCTCAAGCCTGCCGACGTGTGGATCGATTGGTCGATCGACTTGACGCTCCCGCTGATCCTGTCCATTTGTCCGACATTAGGATAAGCGGCGAAGTGCACCTGGATTACAAATCAAATTTCACCAAGGACCAATTTGAAGATGTCGTCCACCAATGCGTTGAGTACATTCGTGCGGGTGATATTTTCCAAGTGGTCGTCAGCCAACGCCTGGAGGTTCCCCTCAAGTCAACTCCCTTCGAACTTTACCGAACCCTTCGTGTCGTGAATCCCAGCCCTTTCATGTTTTATTTACGAACTCCTGATGTGACCCTGGTTGGTAGCTCACCTGAAATTCTCGTCCGCGTAGTCGATAAACTAGTCACCGTACGCCCCTTGGCAGGCACCCGACGTCGAGGGGAAACAGAGCAAGAAGACCAACTCCTGGCGGATGAACTGCTGGCAGACCCCAAAGAACGGGCCGAACATGTGATGCTGGTCGACCTGGGACGCAACGACGTAGGTCGGGTTTCTGAATATGATACGGTAAAACTATCCGACGTAATGGTGATCGAACGCTACAGCCACGTGATGCACATCACCAGCAATGTCACAGGCAAACTTAAGGATGGCATGGATGCATTCGATGCACTAGCCGCCTGCCTTCCCGCAGGGACCGTTTCAGGCGCTCCCAAAGTGCGAGCAATGGAGATCATTGACGAAATGGAACCCCATCGACGTGGTCCCTACGCCGGTGCAGTCGGTTATCTAGATTTTGCTGGCAACATGGACACCTGTATTGCGCTACGTACCATCGTCGTACAAGATGGAATCGCCTACGTCCAAGCAGGTGCCGGCATCGTAGCGGACAGCGTCGCCGCAGTGGAATACGAAGAAACCCTTAACAAAGCACGTGGCCTGTTGAAGGCGATTGAGATAACGGAGGCGCGAGGCGCAAAGAGTGATGAGTGATAAGAAACACATTCGAGTAGAATATCAACTCTCAACTCTCATACACTCTCAGCTTTCCTGCAGGAGTTTCCGCCCGTAGCTCGGCAATCATCTCGCGAGTGGCGGCTTCGACCGCTTCTTGCCAACGGGCGGAACCGAAACGCTGGGCGTATTCAGGCCGCTGATGGGCAAATATGATTCCGCGCGAGCTGTTGACGATTGCACCCAGACCACGGCTGTCAAACGCAGCCGCCACATCCTGAGCTGTTCCTCCTTGACTGCCAAAGCCGGGCACCAGAAACCAGGTTTGGGGCATTGTCGTCCGTAATTTGGCCAATTGTTGAGGATAGGTGGCTCCAACAACAGCGCCTACAGCGCCGTATCCACAATCTCCTCGAGTTTGGTCGGCAAGACTTTCCACCAGGTTTGCAACATGACCGTAAAGGGGTTCTCCTTGATCTAAAGTACTTCGAAACGAGGAACTACCTGCCGCCCCTTTTTTGTCTGCCTGCTCGTCCAACACCAGATCCTGAAACATACCACCACCCGGATTCGACGTTTTGACCAGTACAAACAGACCGGCTCCACGCTCCATCGCGACTTTAACAAAAGGATGTAAACTCTCGTCGCCCAAATAGGGATTCACGGTAACAGCATCCGCTCCCCAGGCACTTTCAGTTCGACCCAATATGCCTCGTGCATAAGCTGCCGCCGTCGAACCTATATCTCCCCGCTTTGCATCGAGAATAACGATCAAGCCCTGCTGACGAGCGTGAACTATCACTGCGGCCAAAGCCTGCATACCCGCTGGACCTAGTTCTTCAAAGAAAGCAGATTGAGGCTTAACCGCTGGCACCAGCGGCGCAACCACATCGATAATTTCACAACAAAACTGCTGATAAGCCTTGGCACGACGAGAATACAAATCATCGTCTGCAGGATTGGACGAATCAGAGTCACTAGCCAAATCACGCAATCCTTCAGGCAGGTTCTCCCAGCGTGGGTCCAACCCAACCATCACTGGATTCCTGTACTTACGCGCCGCCCGCGCCAATTCATCCATAAAATGAAGCACACACACCTCCTTGTTCCAACTATCTACAGTTCCCAGCTATCCATGAATCCGTGTAAGTATACCTTCTCCCCCAGGATGATTTCAACGGTCGGCGTCGAATGAGTAGGCCACTTCCGTGAAATCACTACGAAATTCCGCAACTTCTTCATCGACCGGTTTGCCATCCTTGAGGCACACCTTGATCAACTCGGCAATCCGCTCCATTTCGCTCTCTTTCATGCCAAATCGAGTCATTTCCTGAGTACCAATGCGAATTCCGGCCGGATTGAGCACATTTTTGAGCGGCTCAAAAGGAAGCAGATTCATATTCAGGATGATACCATTGTCCTGCAGCATCCGCGCCACTTCGTCTCCGCCACCTTGTCGTTTCACGTCCACCGCCACTTGATGCGTCTCGGTGAAGCCGAACTGCTTGCCCTGCACTTCAAATCCAAACCGAACCAGTCCCTCGGCAAGCGCTTTGGCGTTGGCTACCACCTGTGTCGCATATTTCTCACCATACTCCAGTATTTCATAGGTACTGATGGCAAGTGGCACCAAGGTGTCAAGATGATGATTGGACGACGAACCGGGAAACGCACCCTGATCGATCTTGTGCCACATCGACTCCTTCATGTTGCTCAAAATGAGGCCTCGCTGTGATCCAAAAAATGTTTTGTGGGTACTGCCAGTCATCATGTCTGCGCCTTCGCTGAGTGGATCTTGAAACTGCTTTCCGGCGATCAAACCCAGCACATGAGCAGCGTCGTACAAAGTGATAATGCCGTACTTGTCACAGATGTCGCGCAATTGTTCAACCGGTTCGGGAAACAGGAACAGGCTCTTGCCAAAGATCAAGAATTTTGGCCGGAGCGCTTTGATCAACTCTCTAGTCTTATCTACATCTGTGTGGTATCCGTCCGGGGTCAAGGGAAAGTCAACAATGTTCTTTGTGTACTTGCCAACGCTGCCATCCTTGTGGTGACTGATGTGACCACCGCCAGAAGTTGAATTGACCATGACCACATCACCGGGACTGACGAAGCGACTGATCACCGCGTCGTTGGCAATGGTGCCACTGATCGATCGGACTTCGACATGCCGACAACTGAACAAGGACTTCAAATGCTGCTTGACGCGTGCCTCGATCTCATCGATTTTGTCCGTTCCCTGATAATACCGTTCCCCCGGATGTCCTTCTGCATAACGATGAGCAAAATCGGAACCCATGACAGCCCGTGCGCGCTGACTTAACACATTTTCGCTGGCGATCAGGTTGATGGTTTTCATTCTCCACCGGTTCTGCTCATCGACCAATTTCTCCACCCAGGACACATTGCGTTCGTACATTCCTTCATCCTCGTTTTTCCAACCATAGATTCCTGTGGTTGACGCACAGAAATGTGCGCGCAACAGGTATTCAATTCAGCTCCAAGTGTACGTTGCCGTTTAGCTCAAAGAAGGCAAAAGCGACGTCACGATCCCGTTAACACCTAGAATCGTTAGAGACCAGAGCCACCGATTAAGAACCTGTCCGATAACCGGCCAACGGAGCATCGGTTTCCAACCTGTTGGTGGTTGTGGGATAGGCCCTAAGCCAAGCGAGTTGCCGACAAGGCCTGGACAACGATGAATCCATTAGTTAGGCTCTTTGGACGGAGGTTTATGTTTTTCATTCTAATACAGAGTTGAACATAGAACCCAATTCGGGCCGTAGCGCAGCTTGGTAGCGCGTTTGACTGGGGGTCAAAAGGTCGCAGGTTCAAATCCTGTCGGCCCGACTAAAAAGAGCCATCAAAACTAGGGTTTTGGTGGCTTGCTTCTTTTGGCCCCTCGGCCTCAGAATGGCCACTGTTACCAAAAGTGTTACTTTTTGGTTTTGCTGTTACTTCCACTCGCCGCAACTCATCACCTACGGCCTCGGACTGGACCTCTGCGTAGTAATCCAGCGTGGTCTGGATGCTCTTGTGACGCATGAGCTTTTGCAGAGTGGCGGGCATCACCTTCGGCACCCAGCGGGTAGCGAAGGACCGCCGCAGGTCGTGTGCACTTGCGTGCTTCACGTACGGCTCGCCCTTGCGAGTACCCTCGGCTACCCGCACACCAGCTGCCTTGCCAATTCGGCTGATCACAGTCCCCACCCAATCAGATCCCATGGGGGAGTCGGAGCCATCACGGGCCATCGGTCGGAAAACCCGACCATGCCGCTGGGCCTCGGGAATAGCTTCCAAGAAACCGCAGAACTCAGGAACCAATGGAAGCATCTCTTCCCGTCCAGATTTCTGACCCTCGGATAGAATCCGCAGGGCAGGGTACTTGCCGCCCATGCAGACCGAGATCGGGGCGTCATGCTCCCAACTCAGGTTTACTGCTTCGCTCCGCCGCAGGCCAGACAGCCACAAGCCCCGCAGCAGGTACTTCCAGGACTCGGCTATCAGCATCTCAGCAGCGGTTGGTTGCTTCTCATCCTCAGTCAACTTCTTGTCCTTGCGCCGTCTCCCGGCCTCTGTGGCGACCAGGGGCGTTGCTGTCAGCATCCGCTCAAACTCTTCCGCGCAGATTGCCCGGCCCTTGGCCATACGGCTGTTGTTTATACACAAGTCTCTTGAAAAACCCAGGGAAATCGACCAGCTTTGGCACAAGATTTGCGCAGGCAGTATTGGCAGTGACTAACCTGCCAATCTAGCATGGAGCGCAACGATGTGTGA
>JBDOMT010000187.1:0-1978 GCA_039831705.1 Pirellulales bacterium
CCCAACTACAACGAGTCGAAGCCGTCGATCGCCCATAACGTTGTCCATCACTCGAAGCTGCACCCTTCGCGGGTCAACTTCACCGTGCCTGGGAACGAGTGAAGGTGAAACGGCTGGAGGTCGTCAATGTATCCAACGTTTTGGAAATCCGTCCAGCGCCGATTCGTCAGACGGCTGCCAGCAGGCAACTTCGTCGATTCGGCGTGCTAACTCAACGTCGCTATACGTCACCGCAAGCACGCGGTGTGTCTGCAACTTCACCGTGACCTTGGCGTAACCGATACTCAAGTCCGGGTGATGCCAAGCAGCTTCCGCCACATAACCAATGGCCGCAGTCAGCAACATGGTGTGAGGCCAGCCAGGCGTTGTGAATGTGCGCCTTAGCCAACCATCTCGCACTTCCCATTCAGGGAGTTCTTGTAGCGATTGCTCTATCTCCTTTTCCGTCAGCGCGTGGTCTTCGGCCATAGGTGAGCCTCCAGCAGAATTACAACGGTCAAATCAATTCGTGAATTGGTTCGCAGAAGTCCAAGAGGTACCTTGGACGACCGGTTGGATCGGTCAGTTGGGCGCTTCGTGCGTCAATGCCGACGTGTCGGTAAATAGTCGAAAGGACTTCATGTGAGTGAACCGGACGACTGGTTGGTTCTCCAGCGGCGCGATCTGTCTCGCCGATCGTTTGTCCCATTCGCAGGCCACCACCGATCACGAGAGCCGATTGCACCGGTGGCCAATGATCGCGTCCGCCTTTCGCATTAATTTTCGGTGTCCGGCCAAATTCAGCCCAAACGACGATCAGCGTGTCTTGGTCCATCCCCCGCTCGTACAGGTCTTCAATCAACGCGCTCAATCCCATGTCGAGCGGCGGTAGAATTTTCTTCATCTTGGGATAGTTGTTGTCGTGCGAGTCAAACCCGAGGTATCCGCCCCAGTTGAGCGCCACGTAACGGACACCCGCTTCGACCAGCCGGCGAGCCAGCAAGAACCGCTCCGTGTGGCTACGATATCGCCCGGCTCCCTCGGCGTACCGATCTCGTACGCGGGCGTCTTCACGACTTAGATCCAGAGCTGCGCCCACTTTACCGGAAAGAACCGTATCGATCGCCAACTGGTTGAAAGCATCCATCGCTTGCCACTCGCCCGACGAATCGATATCAGGCCTCAGGGTGTCGATACTCTTTAGCAACGACATTCGCTCGCTAAACCGCTCGGCGGGTAAACGCTGCTTGAAAACGGCTCGGTTTTTATTGGCGACAAACGCCTTGTGGGCCGGACCGAGATAGCCGGTCTGGACTCCCTCCTGCGAGCCGCCGACGCAGTCCCACACGAATGGCGGCGCACCGTTGTTGGGGCCAAGCAGCTTCGAAATGACGGAACCCACGGCGGGCACTCCGCCGATTGAACGCATTGCGGCGTTGGGCAGTCGCAGGTTGCGATAGCCGTGTTGTGTCGTGTCGAAGTTGTGGGCGTCCACATTGCCAACCACCGACCGAATGATCGTGTACTTGTCGGCGAGCCGTGACAAACGGGGCAACAACTCGCCGATTTGAGTTCCGGGTAGGTTGGTCTGGATGGGGCGAAATTCGCCTCGCAGGTCCACAGGCCCGTCCGGCTTCATGTCCCATGTATCCATCTGTGGCGGACCACCCTCGAGATGAATATTGATGACCGTCTTTCCCGACAGTTGGATGCTACCCTGCCCCTCAGCTCGCAGCGGATCTGCCAAGTTGAGTGAGCCGAAACCCAGACCAAGCGCTCCGATCTTGAGCAGATCACGTCGCCTGAGACGGTCGCAAAACGGGCCAATCGATTCACCTTGAATGGTGAACATACGGACGACTCCATTTCGTTCAGTTGGGATAGTCCATCGTCACGACATGATCTTAGCCTATTGTCGAGCGGTAGAACAAGAAAACTCACGCTGTACGCGGTGCCAAATGATTCTTGTTTCGATCAATAGTCGGCCACCGATCCGTCT
>JBDOMT010000447.1:0-33685 GCA_039831705.1 Pirellulales bacterium
ACCATTTCGCAATATGTGAAAAAGCAGGGTGGATCATATAGCAAACTGCACGAGGATCGCCAAAATACATTGTTTTGAACAAATACCCCGCCGCTTGCGGTGGGGATCTTTATTAAGGGTAGCGATTTTTGTGGGCGAAGTTCTGATCTAGGATGTGCTGGTATCAAAGGAACTCCAAGACACCGAAAAATTGCGGGAGGTGAAAATTTGGGACAGGATGGTCGATGCGGGCCCAAGTTAGCCAATGTGGGTTAGAAGTATGATCGGCACACTTATAAAAGTTGGCACGCCAAAGCACACCTGGCGCAGGTTGGACAAATGTCGAGGAACGTTTTTTAAGAATGTCGAATGGGAGCCGATATTCTACTGTCCATGTGGTAGGTTCTATAACCTCGGGGTCGATGATTTTGGGTTGAGAATGGGCAACTTCAATTCGAGCAATTTCCTGCTTCGTTAACTTCAGAGGAACTTTTCGTGGAATTGTCTGGTAATGGAGTAGCATGGTGCCGCCACAGTTCATCTCCAGATTGAAGTAAGATTTTTCTGTAGGATCTTCCGGCGCAAAGAAAAACTCAACGCAGCTATCCAGGTAGACGTGATCTTGGTGTTCTTTGGAAATTGCACGAACACAGAAGTCCTTGACTCGGAAGATCACGTAAAGGGCTTTGTCATCGTAAAGAAGTTTTGCTTGGGTTCGTGGGAGGTGCTTGGGGCGGTTTCCCATGAAATGTTGGAGTACAAGTGGTCGGATGTGCTTCCAAGCCGACTTATTCCAATCGGCATCAATGTGCATTCTGGTTTTTGTGACCGCAGCAGCATGAGTTGCAAGCGATTGCTTTTGGTTGCGATTATTTTTTGAATCAGATGTTGCCCAATTGGAAAGGTGTTGAACCTTATAAGTTGCCAAGGGATTGCCTCCTTTCGCAATAGGGATAAAAAAGATCAGATTGATAGTCAAAAATTGTGCCAATCCTCTTATAGGTTCACAGCTCATTTAATGATCTCCGTTGCGACGTTCTAAGACGAGATTGCCTTTATTTCCCTTGTGCGGGGGCCAAGAGATATACAATCGCCCTTCGTGAAATTGTAGTGGGACTTGAGCTTGTTGCCCAGAACCCTAGCATTGCATTTTCGTCTGTACGCAGCTCATTTTTTAGAACACGTTCCGCATGGCGACGAAAGTTCATCCAGGAAAGGGCAACCGTTATCACGAAGACAGCGCACACTACGGTAAAAGGTCGGGTCAAACTTTCCAATTCCGAACGTGGTTCGGTCAATCCCAAATCAAGTAACGCCCCCCCGCAACCGGCCCACCAAGCGCTGATGAAGAATAGCACGGTGTAACCGTACAAGACGTCAGGGAACGAATCCGACAAGACATAAAATGTCTGTTCCACGTAGCTGATTGAGCCACCCCATGCCCAATCAAAGGCGGCAAAAAGTCCTACCACTGCCGCTCGGCGGTGCCAATCCAGCCGACCAGATCCCAGGCAAAGGACCAATCCTAGCAATGCCCCAGGAAGCATGGCACCAGCTTCGTGGCCTACGGTGCCACGGTATCTTCAGCCATAGGCCATGGTGATCGCTGCCAACGCACAATACAGCATGGATATTTTCGTTCCATGATGTGCTTCTCTACAAGCATTAATTCTTATAGTCCAGGAGTCCATAGGGTTGCTGCAATGTATCTTTCTGGTCCAGTTTGTTCATCGCTGAAATAATAGACGGAGACCACTTTGCCATCGGGTCGCTGAATACTTCGCACATAACCCAAGTCGCGATTGGCTCCATCAGCACGAAGCACGAACTCATCGTTCCAAGTGTCTCCTTGATCGCTGCTGAAACGGGTGGCAATGCGAAAAGGAGCGTCGCGGTGGGCATATGTCAAGCAGAGTCTTCCATCGGCCAATTGGATCAGGCTCGGCGGATTTCCCTCGCCCAGGCTGGGTACCGGATCATTGGGATAATTCCACGTGCTCCCGTTATCTTGCGATCGATATGCCATCAACCACCGTTTCCATCCATCACGACTACGGACAATGACAAGAATTTCCGAATCCGAGAGACGAACCGAAGCGGGCATGATGGAAAAGCCTTCTGGTTCGGGGCCGATCCAAGAGAGAAACTTCCAGTTTTTATCACCATCCATGGTGCGCGCCGCAAAAGGGCGGCCTTCTTCACCGTTCGTTTTTGCCGCGGTCATGAAGAGTGTGCAATGGTCTTTTCCTTCACGGAGGTAGTCCGTGCGAGCAGCAATGCCAGGGGTATCGAAGCTTGGCAATGCGATGGCAGTCCAAGTGGTACCCCGGTTGTAAGAATAGTCAATTCGTTTGGACCCACCATGGATTCCATTCAATGGAACTCGGAGGGCGAAGTTGGGATGACTAAAGTCAATGGGTTCGGAGTCGTCAGGGGCCTGCTTGACAATGGGTTCTTCCAGTTTCCAAGTCAAGCCACCGTCCAGACTGCGTGCAAACATATCGACACTGGGCTTGTCGTTATCGATGTGATGACGCATTTCCCCCCGGTTTTTGTAGTAGCCCTGATTGAATCCAACGAGAATTTCGTTTTCCCAGTTCCAGATGCCATAATTGGCTGGCCAACCACCAAACCTTCCAGGCTCATAGTGGACCTTGATGTGACTTTCCACGACGGGGTCACGAGACTTGAGAATCGCCTCTTCATCGAACTCGATATGCATGATCGTGGCGCGATCGTCCGTGGTATGGATGACATGAATTTTTTCATCCGCAGTTTGAACAACTACTGGATAAGCGAAACTGTTGTTGCCTTCGCCGATGTTTCGTTTGTAGGGCCAGGTTTTGCCGTGATCCTTGGAGATTGCCACTGTCAACGGAGTGCGATCGTTCATGTTGTCGTTAAAGACCAGAATGAGGTCGCCGTTTTTGAGTTTCTTGAGATCAGCGGCCGCGTTGGGATTTGAAAATTCCGAATCAATGCCGTTTGACCAGGTATGTCCGCCATCGTGCGACTCCATACGGACTAGCCAGCCATCGTCAATGGGCTCGTACCCAGCACCACGCCTCGCATAAGCCAACAGATAATCGTCGCTAATCTGCACAACCGCAGGCTGCAAATTGCCGACCCGTGAAGAGACACGGTCCATTTCGTCCCAGAGGTGTGTGTCGCGATTGTAGCGGAGAAAGACGGAGGTCGTGTCTTTGCCAATATGTTCCCGATCGTTGCCCGTTTCATGGTACACGGGTAGGAGATAGTCGCCGTTGATGAGGGTGATTGGATGGCTCCGCACCATCATGCCCTTTTCGGAAGCGAGCATAAATGAGTCTGACCAGGAAAGGCCTCCGTCTTGGGAAATTTTTCCCTTGATTCGTGATTCGGACCAAGTATTCCCATAGGTTTGTACGTAGAATAGCCAAACAACGCCATCAGGTGCTTGCCAAACAACTGGATTGCCTTCGGCGCGAAACGGTGTGTCTGCAATCACTTGAGGGGCGGTCCATTGGGAACCACCATGTTTCAATCGCATGGCCCATACTTTAGAATTGTCTTCGTATTCGCCGTCGCCGCCGTAGTAGGCAAGTAGCAAGTCCCCATTGTCGAGTTGGTCGAACGAGGCAGGATGCTTGTACTTTCCAGGAAATTCGTTGCCTAGGACCTTGGTGGTAACAATATCTTATTGGCTAGCGTCGTGTAAGTTGCCGTTCTCGCTTGCCAAGGTGGTGCATCCCAAGCAAATATTTCCCAGAGTAACGAGACTTACAAACAGAGTCTTCATGATTGGATCTCCACACGGAAGCTTGAGAGCCGGTCCCCAAGCCTGGATATGTCATAAAATTCGTCGCGAGAGGCTGAAGAGTGTTGTGGCTGCAAGGCAGACGGTGATTTGGGTGCGGAACGTATTGTCTATACTTGAGCACACCCAAAATATTGTTTAACGCGGCAGACACAGTGCTATTCGGCATCGTAGCAGAATGTTTATGACATATTCGGGCTAGGATAAAAGCAGAATCGGAAAAGGGGGGGGAGAGTCGGAAGGGAAATCCAGTGTAACGACTGACATGCAGCCAAGCAACTATTTGCGCTGGGCAGATTCGATCCACTCGGAGTTCATGACCGTGTGGCGTATGGCCTTGCCGGAATTCGTGGCATAGGTGTAGGTCATGTGAATCAAGCCATCACGGGATTGAATGGCCGATGGGTAGCCGAAGCTGATGCCTGCCTCATCACTGGGCTCAATCTGGCGACGGATCTTCCACGTTTTGCCTTCGTCGTCTGAGAGCATGGCGGTCAGCCGGTGTCGTCCATCATCGGTGTCGTTGCCGATGTACAGCCAACGGCCATCTGCCAATTTGATAACTTCAAGGCTCGACCCAGGGTTCGGTATCTGGCTATCAACGGCAGCCGACCAGGTCTCGCCCTCATCGTCCGATCGGGAAATCATCGCCCGCTGTGGAGCATCGCCCGAATCGCGGCAATAGGCAACTAGGCTTCCGTCCTCTTTGCGAATTACGGTTGGTTGGATCGGCCCTAATCCAATGATGGGCTCACTGGCACGCCAAGTTTTCCCTTCATCATCAGAAATCGCCATCAACGAAGTGTTGAATCCATCGGAATAAAGTGGCAGCAAGATGCGACCACTGGGCAAGGTCTGCGGGTGGATCCGAGTCATCCAGCCGGTCTGCCGTTTGTAGGGGTCTTCGGCGGCCTCTTCCAAGAGTCGACGATAAGGTTTGGCGTATTCTGCCCACATTCCATTGCGAAGCTGGAGTTCGTTAAATCGTTCTTTCATGACTTGGCCAAAGCGTTTGCCCGGCTTGAGTTGAACCATTCCCTGCCAGGTCCAATGGGGGGCTCCTTCTTCGCCCGCATCGTCCGCCCGACGATACTTCAACTGACTGCATTCCCAGCGCTCGGCCAAAACAGTGATCCAAAAGAGCCAAACACGGTCGTTCTTATCAATGAACAAGGTTGGATTGCAGTCAGGAAATTCTGGCGTATCCGCCATAACAAATGGAGAGCTCCAATCGGCGTTCGCCTTTTTCTTCCGCGCACCTTGAACGATGACATCCGTCCCCGTCCGTTCACCATGGCCCTGGAACCAACAGACAAGTAAATCGCCGTTTGGGCACTCCACAATACTGCTAGAGTGGGAATGCAGTGGAATGAGCGGGAAGATGTTTTCTGTTTGAAACAATCGTTCTGCATGACAGGCAGTAGCAATCGTCAGTGCCAACAAAAATGCAAAGCAAGTGCGATTTAGCATATCAAGGGCTTCAAAAGTTACTCCATCAGCGGCAAGGTTTGCTGCAAGGGATCGCCTTTTGCCTTTCGCGAAGTTTTTTTTGCCGTTTTAGGTTTTCTTTTAGCTTTTTGGTCTGCCAGCCTACGTCCTGCAGCCGTATTGGGTGCGCTGGCGATAGGATCGGTCGGGCCATCGAGTGGATCACCCGGTTTGATGTGTGCAAGTCGTTCGGTGGCGTACTTGGCATAATCGGATGACAGGTCACAGCCGAGCCACTGCCGCTCGAGCTTTTTGGCCACGGCCAAAGTGGTACCACTGCCGCTGAACGGATCGAGTACCAAGTCTCCGACATTGCTGCTGGTTCGTAGAATACGTCCCAGCAACTGCTCGGGCATCTGGCAACCATGAAAACCTTGTCGCTCCTTGAATGTGCCAGCCACGCGTGCGTAGTACCAGGTATCGTCGCCAGGCTGAAAACCTTCGGGACAATCCTGGGGACGCAGGATCCAGGTATCGTCGGGTAGCCGACCTTTCGGATTTGCCCGTTTGTCTCCGTAAACGAGTGCTCGGGCAGAGGGAACGCGGATGAGTGGATCTTCTGCGTTGAAGGTAAACTGATTGGCATCTTTTACGAAGTGAAACAGGTGGGCATGCGATCGGTTGAACTTCTGCCGGCAGTTGACCCCGAACGTGTAGTACCAGATCACCCAGCTGCGCGTGGTAAATCCAAGTTCCCTTTGGGCGGCTATTTTCAATTCGGCGGCGTACTCGTCTCCAATGGCTAACCAGAAAGTTCCTTGGGGTTTGAGCACACGCAGTACCTGCCGCATCCAGTCACGGCACCACTGCAAGTATTTTTCATCCTCTTGCCGATCGTCGTACTGATCGTACTGGTAGCCGATGTTGAAGGGTGGATCGGCAAACACCAGGTCGACCGATTCATCGTTCAGCTTGCCCAGTAGTTCGATGCAATCGCCTTGGTGAATCTTTCCCGTGGTCAGAGTTGTCGAAGCCGGAGTTGTCGAAGCCAGAGTCATTCAAACGCCTGCCCGCAGTTCGGCCAATGTTTGTGCCGTGCCGACCAGGCGGTCCCAATTGGCGCTGACGTACTCCGGTGGTCCCCCAATTTGGGCAACGGTTTGGGCTGCCAGTTCGGTGGGGACCATTTCGATGGCGTCCCAGGGACAGACTTTCAAGTCGTAGGGGTTCGACTTCTTGCCTGGAATATGCACACAAACTTCGCAGCCTACGCACCGCTCAAGGTCGATTTCACACCACTCCATAGTACCGTTCACGACCCCCCGATCGAGGGTGATCATGGAGATGCAGTCGACTGGGCAAACTTCCAGGCATGACTCGCAGCCAGTGCAATTATCTGCGTTGATAATCGCCAATTCCTTGGGGACCTTTTTGCGAGCGCCTTTTTTTGCCATGGTCGATTGTCTGTGTGGGGCCAAATGTGTGGGGACTAAGAATGGACGAACGGATAATATCCCCTTCTAAGCATAGTCTCTCATCGGCAGGGGGCCAAGCCGGTATGAGGGCAATAAAGGAACCGGTCAATAGGTCACTCAGGTTGCGATTTGGATACGGGTTGCGGTCAGATCGACAACAAAATCGGGCTATATTCACCTGGATTGTCCATGCTGAATAGTTTCTAAACCACTTGATGGATATTACTTACAATATGGTTCAGCTGATTGGCATGCTGGATGCACTCTGTTTGTACGTTGGAAAATAGGATGAGGGACCGAGTGGATCGGTGATAGACAGGGAAAGAAGGAGAGAAGTTATGATGAATGGGTGCACGTGGGCCGTATTTGGCAAGCTGTGGGTGGCGAGCTTGTGTCTCCTGACCTCGGTGCTTACTTTCTTGCCTGCTCTAGCCAATCCGCCTGAGCCCAATCCAGTTTTTACCATGGGTACCTCTTCCCTTGGTGCCAGGAATGCCCGCAAGGTAAAAGCTGAACAGCTGGTACAGCTCGCGTTGCAGTCTGAAGTGGAAGGGCAGTCGGCCCGTCGAAATGCTCAGTTGGAGCGGGCACTGCAAGTGGCTCCAGATTTCGCACCCGCCCATTGGCACAGCGGCAAGGTTCGTCTAGGCCAAAAGTGGATTGGTGTTGTCGAAGCACAGCGGCAGGCCGCCGGTGATCCACGGTTTGCCCAATACGGGCAGCTCTGCGATCAGTTTGCCGATACCTTGGAGGGTCAAATCCACTTGGCCCTTTGGTGTCGGCAACAAGGCCTGGAAAGTCAGCAGCGGTTTCACTGGGAAAACGTGTTGGCTCAAAATCCGGTATATCAGCAAGCGCAACGTTCCTTGGGGGTTCACCTGGTGAGTGGCCAGTTGTTAACCTCCGCTGAAATCAAGCAACAGAGAGAGCTGCGAAAGAAGTTGCACCAATTGACGGAGCAATTGAAACCACAAATCAAACGGTGGTTGAAAAAGTGGAAACGGCTCGATCCAGACGAACGGCTAGCGGTGCTGGCCCAAATAGAAAATTGGGCTCAAATTGCCCCGAAAGATCAGCCGCTCACGATTCCACAGATTGAAAGAGACCTTTCGGCACGCCATCGCCAAATTAGTTTGGCGATTGTCACTGGGCTGGGCAGGTTGGTCGACCATCGGGCTACCATGTCGTTGATGCGCCATGCGATCCTCTCTCCGTTCGTCGAAGTTCGTATGGCAGCGACTGACCAATTGGCCAGCCGGCCGCTACATGACTTCGTGCCCACTCTGATGGGTCAACTCAAGTCACCTGTTGAATCTTCCTACAGTGTTGTACCACGCTACGATGGCGGCGTTTCCTACACCCACGAACTCTACGAGGAAGGGCCGGAACAGAACCGGGGCAAGACCTTTTTTGGCAATTTTCGGCAGGATAACACACAACGTAATTATGCAGTGAATATTAGGCTGCGCCGTACGGGTGAGCAAGAAGTTCGCATGCGTATGCTTACTCGGGCCGAGATGCGTAACATTGCTAGAGAGAAGCAGCAGCGTGCCATAGTCCACACTAGATCCTATATGACTCAAGCGGCCAACTTGGAGAAGAACCTGGCTCAGCTCAATCATTTACGTAAGCATAATAATGAGCGGATCATGATGGTGCTTACTCAGGTTACCGACCAGTATTTGGAAGAGAATCCGCAGACCTGGTGGGAATGGTGGCGAAATTACAATGAACTGGTACCGGATGAAATACCCACGTATGAGCAGACTTACACCGATTGGCAGTACGATCGGTCTCCTCGTCTCTACGATTCTGTGACTACCTATTCCTCCTGTTTTCCCCAGGGCACGCCGGTCTGGACCATGACCGGTCAAAAGCCAATCGAGTCGGTGCGTAAGGGCAGTTGGGTTTTGACACAAGAGCCTGATACGGGTCAATTGGCTTTCAAGCCGGTTTTAGCCACGACTTTCGGTGAACCACAGTCTCTGCTTGAGTTGACTGTGGATGGGAAAACTTTGCGTACTACATTAGGTCACCTCTTTTGGGTGAATGGCAAAGGGTGGCGGATGGCCAAGCAGTTGCAGGCTGGCGATCTGCTGCACACAGTCTGGGGATCATTGGCCATTGATCGCGTTGCAAAGACCGATCCGGAAGAAGCTTGTAATCTGGTGGTTCACGATTTTGGCACCTACTTTGTTGGCACTGCAGGGTTCCTGGTTCACGATATCACCTTCAGGCAGCCCACTCGAGCGCTGGTACCGGGCCTGGCAGCACTGTCTGTTCCTTAAACGGACCTTCTGTTCTCAGATATCTGTTCTGGTACAATCATCACTCTACTCCGGTCAGCTGATAACGCTGCTGGTCGGTGAGTGTGTTGTTGGCTTTGGCAGATAAGGGAATGGTGATCATGACGAAGATCGGAACGCTGATAATTTTTGTTGGTCTGTCGTTGCCGTTGATGGCGGCTGCACCACGGGTGCTTTCTGAAGGCCAACTCCCCGAAGATGCGCGGCTGGGTCCGTTGCGACAATTGGGTAAGGATTATTTTCCTTTTCAGCAAGTGGCTTCGGTCGAAGCCTGGAACCGGCAGGCGGAGAAACTTCGTCGGCAAGTTCAGGTAGCAACAGGAATCTGGCCGCTTCCCACTCGAACACCTTTGCAGGCGGTCGTCCACAGCCCGGTCGAACGCGACGATTACACGGTGTGGCGAGTCTATTTCGAGTCTTTTCCGGGCCACTACGTAACCGGTAGCCTCTACCGTCCCAAAAATAAAAGTGGGCGTTTGCCTGCGGTGTTAACTCCTCATGGACATTGGCCTGAGGGGAGATTTCATCAATTCACCGAGCGGCAACTTCATGAACAAATATCGTTTGGTGGAGAACGATTTATCGTGGCAGGTCGCACCCCGCTCCAGTCCCGCTGCGTGCAACTGGCGCGTATGGGCTGCGTGGTTTTTCATTACGATATGGACGGGGTTGCCGACTCGGTGCAGCATGTTCAGCACCGTAATGGGGTTCGCTCCCACATGAACACCCAAACCGATTGGGGTTTTGCCAGTCCGCAGGCAGAGTTGCACCTACAGAATCAGATGGGACTGCAAACATGGAATTCAATTCGCAGCATGGACTTTCTCAGCAGCCTTGCCTACGTAGATCCTCACCGTATCGCGGTTACCGGTGCCAGCGGAGGCGGAACTCAAACATTCATGCTGATGGCAGTCGATGACCGACCCGCGGCCGCGGTCCCTTGCGTGATGGTTTCCACCGCAATGCAAGGAGGGTGCAATTGCGAGAACGCGCCTTACCTGCGTATTGGAGCTGGTAATATCGACTTGGCGGCACTCACTGCTCCTCGACCGTTGGGACTTACCGCTGCAGATGATTGGACGGTTGAATTGAAGACCAAGGGCTATCCCGATTTGGCCAATCTCTATTCGCTCCTGGGGCATACCGACCGGCTTCGAGCCGTTTTTCATACACATTTCAAGCACAATTACAATTCGGTCAACCGCATGTTCATGTATGGTTGCATCAACGATTTTCTAGGACTGGGTTACGACAAGCCAATTTTGGAACGAGATTATGTTCCCCTCACGCGAGAAGAAATGAGCGTTTGGACGCCTGAGCATCCGGCACCCGGCGGCGATCAGGTGGGTGAAACACATGAGCGGACATTACTCCGCAATTGGACTCTCGATGCTCAGGCACAAATTTCCAAACTCCGAGTGCATAAGGATGCTTATGCCAAGATTGTCGGTGGGGCCTGGGAAGTCATCCTGGGAAAAACCTGGGAAGAGATGGGACATGTTGAGTGGAAGAGAGTAGGCGAAACGAAGTTAGGAAAGTATCGGGGTGAGTTGGTTTTGCTGGGTGAGCAGGCCACTGGGCAGCAACTGCCGGCATTGGTTATTTATCCCACCGGGGATGATGCAAAAAAAACAGTCCTGTGGCTCACGGACACGGGCAAAGCGGGATTACTTACCGATCATGGCGATCCGCGCGACGGTGTGGCCAGATTGCTCGATAGGGGTACCACAGTCATAGGCGTGGACTTGCTGTATCAGGGTGAGTTTCTACCCGCAGGCGAAAAGCTGACCAATACACGGATGAATACGATTTATCCAGATAAGGCTGTGGATCAACGTGCATCCTGGGAATATTTTGCCGGCTATACGTTTGGATATAACAGACCCTTGTTCTCACAACGTATGCACGATGTATTGGCCACATTGCAGGCACTTCGAAATGGACCCCAGCAGGCAAAATCATTGGCCCTGGTAGGCCAAGGCAGGGAAACGGGCCCCATCGCATTGGCTGCTCGTCTGGCGGCCGGACAGCATATCGAACGCACCGTTGCCATGACAGCAGGTTTTCGCTTTGCCTCGGTCACTCGTTTTGACGATCCGATGTTCGTCCCGGGCGCGGTGAAGTACGACGACTTGGAAGGACTGGCCCGATTGGGCCACACCAGCTTGCTTTGGCTAGACCAGCCCAATGCGGTGCTAGCCGAAGAGATACTGATGCCGTGGCTGCAGCAGTAGGCTTGGTTGATTCAGAGATAGGCCGTGATGGCGGCTCGGAGACGCCACTCCCTGTTCACCCTGATTGCCTCACCTTGTTTGTCGTAAAAGGCGTGCTCTTTTGACACACATATGGCTGAGTGTGTGCTAGAATGGCCCCATCATGGGCGTAATTGAATGTCAACAGGCCGAGGAGATCTGCGACGCTTTTGCATGTCACAGCGTCCGATATCGGTCCCTGGTAAAGTTGGGTGCAATTCTGCTGGCAAAATCAATTCTGTGCTTGCTGGCCCTTGGATTCTTGCTTGCAGGTGGCTTTCTGCGGGCGTTGGCTCAAAATCCTGCGACGACTGCCGACCAACCCCAGCGTTTCTCGGTGCCTGACGGTTTTCGGATCGAATGCGTCGCCGATCACGAGTTGACAGAATCACTCTGGGCCATGACGTTCGATCCCCAAGGCCGCATCGTGGTTTCACGTCAGGAAGGTACCATTGTTACCCTGATCGACCAAGACAACGATGGCCGTTGTGATCTGGCCAAGGAATTCGACGATCGCCTGACCCACTCCGAAGGTCTGACTTTTGTTGATGGTTCGCTTTATACGGTAGGACAGGGTCCCGACTGGGTCGGTCTCTATCGCCTCACCGACGGGGATGACGACGACCATGCGGATCGGATCGAAACGGTGGGCGCTTTCGGCAGCAAAGGGATGGGGGAACATGCGCCTCACGGTGTGATCTATGGTCCCGACGGCTGCCTCTATGTTGTGATCGGCAACCATACCAGACTCCCCGAAGGTGCCGAGTCCGATTCGCCGTTGCACTGGTCCTATGAAGGCCATCTCCTATCCCGATATACCGATGCCAACGGCCACGCCGCTGGCATTCTTGCGCCGGGTGGTACCATAGCGAGGATCGATCTCAAGAATAATCACTGGACTCGTATTGCTGGCGGATTTCGCAACGCTTACGACATTGCCTTCAACTCCGCCGGTGAATTGTTCACCTACGACTCCGACATGGAATGGGACGAGCGAATGCCCTGGTATCGCCCCACTCGCGTCAATCACGTCATCCCTGCCGGCGACTACGGTTGGCGGCACGGTTCCGGCAAATGGCCTTCCTACTACCCTGATAGTCTCCCCACCACGGTTGATCTGGGTCGTGGCTCGCCTTGCGGTATTGTTTTTTATCAACATCAACATTTTCCCAAGAAATACCACGGCGCCCTGTTTCTTTGCGACTGGTCACGCGGCCGTATTGTCGTCGTTTTCATGCAACCTGATGGCGCCACCTATTCTTGCCATGCCGAAACGTTCGTCACCGGCCGGCCTCTCAACGTCAACGATATCGAAGTTGGTCCCGATGGCGCACTTTACTTTTCCATCGGCGGTCGGGGTACCGAAGGTGGAGTCTACCGGATTGTTCACGAGGGAAGTCGTCTGACGGCACCCGCCCAAATTATTGCTACCGTCGAGGCGGCCCTGGACCAACCTCAGCCTGACACCGCCTGGGCTCGATCTCGTTGCCGCAAGATCAAACAACAGCTTGGCAAACGTTGGCAAACGGACCTGCTCAAAATAGTCAATAACACCGAGCGTAACCCGTATGAGCGCATACGCGCACTTACCCTGCTGCAACAATTTGGTCCTCCGCCCGGTGAGACGACACTCATCCTGCTGACGCAAGACACCTGTCCCTCAGTCCGGGCCGCCGCGGTCTACTTACTAGGGACCCAGTCGGGCAACGCCGTCGGTTCTGCCTTAAACGCTCGCCTGCAAGATTCCAACGCTCTGGTACGACGCCGCACCTGCGAAGCCTTGGTCCGTGCTGAAATTCTTCCACCAGTCGGTCAAATTCTCACGCGACTCGCCGACAACGATCGTTGGGTTCGCTACGCAGCCCGCGCCTTGCTTCACCGCTACAATGGGAGTCAGTTTGGCAAGTCGGTTTTGCAAACCGACAATCCCAGAATCGCCGTAGAAGGTATGCTCGTTCTGGTCGCCGGTCATCCCAGTCAGGCTCAACTGGGCGAATACATCGATCGTCAAATCTCGATTTTGCAAGCTGCGCCAGCCGACGAATTACTCCTCGATACTCTTCGACTGGTTCAGTTGACGCTGATTCAAGGTGCCAAAACGCAATCGCTTGCGCCGCATCATCCAATATTTCTTCAGGCCCTCGAGCATAAGGACTGGCGTATTCAACGAGAAGCCGCCCGCATTTTAGCCTTTCTCGACTGCCCTCAGGCAATATCCAAGATGCTGGACTTCATGGAGGCCGACATTCCCTGGGAACAGCAAATCCATTACGCCTACTGCCTGCGTACGATGAAATCGGGTTGGACAGCCGAAACACACCAGCGACTGATTGCCTGGTTCGGTCGCACCCGCCAGTGGACCGGTGGCGCAAGCTTCTCCGGATACCTCGACATGCTTTGGAACGATGCTCTCCAGCTTCTTCCCCCAGAGAGTCGAGATGACGTCTTGGCCCAACTTGAAGACTCTGCCAGGCAGAACGGCCAGACACCCATTGCACCTACCAAGAGTTACAATTATCAACCCGCAGAGATCGAAAATTTCATACTTCATGATCCGGCAAGCAGACGTGGCGATGCGGAGCAGGGACGCAAGTCCTTCGTCAAAGCGGGCTGCGCTGTTTGCCACAAAATGGGCACACAGCTTCCTGGCCGAGGCATTGGTCCCGATTTGACCACGGTGGTTGCACGCTTCCAGCGGCATGAAATTCTCGACTCCATCCTCTACCCGAGCCGCGTGATATCGGATCAATACAAGGCCATTAATGTGCTAACTGACGAGGGTAGGATTGTCACCGGCATTCCCATGGGCGATGATGAAAAGCGACTTTCCCTCAAGCGGACCGATGGCACCAAGCTGACCCTGATGCGAGAAAACATTATCCGTACCAGTAAAGCGATGTCGATGATGCCTGCGGGTTCGCTCCAGGTTCTTTCTCTGGAAGAAATTGCCCACCTATTCGCCTACCTGGACTCGGGTTTGGATGAACAACCGTAAATGTGAACCATGTCGGATCGACTGAACATTTTGTGTGCGTGGACTACCAGTCGAATGGCTGGCTACCAAGTTCTTGTGGCTGCTTTGGTGTTCAGCTTTACTGTGACAGCCGTCGTGGGACAGGCCACCGACGAGGTGGACGACCTGATCGCGCAGTTGGGGTCTTCCGAAGTTCGCCAGTGGCGTGACGCAGCGCGAACTTTGTCTCAAATGGGTGATCGAGCTCAACCTGCCGTGGCCGAGCTTGCGAAAGCGCTGGACGACAAGGATCGTCAGGTCTGTTCCCATACGCTAGCCGCATTGGGACAGTTGGGGCCACGAGCCGAGGCAGCAATCCCTTCACTGATTGAGGCTTTGCAGAGCTCCAATGCCCAAATGCGATATCGAGCAGCCTATGGACTCGGTCAGATGGGTCCGGTTGTTGTGCCGGCGCTGATCAAGGCACTCCAGAGTGATTCTGTCCCGCAGCGATTGGGAGCAGCGCAGGCACTCGCCATTCTGGGCCCTGACTCAAGTGCTGCCATGGATGTTTTGATTGGAGCCCTTACGGATGCCGAGGTGAAGGTGCGCGATGAGGCGGCACGCGCGCTTGGCCGCACTGGGACGCAGAGTGTGAGGCGGTTGCTGGATACACTGCCGATGGAAGAACCCAACGGCATATGCGGTGCCCTGCGTGTCTTTGAGATTGTTGGCCCAGAAGCAGAGGCGGCAATTCCCACGATCCTGAAATTTGTCAACGACAACGATCCAAGGGTTCGGATAGGTGCGGCACGGGCCCTGGCTTATGTTGGGGTCGCACCTGCGAAACTGGTGCCAATACTCGGAACACTATTCGTTGATGCGGAGGAAGGTGTGCAGCATACGGCCAGCGATCTGCTTATGCTTGTCCGTCCGCAGGAGATGACCATTTCGCTTCTGGCAGCACTTGTCGAATCCGAGGAGACAGATACCGTAATACGAGCTGCACGTCTTTTGCTTCGATTCGGTAGGGCAGCAGAAAGCGCGGTCCCGGCGTTGGTGCGCGCTATTACACGCCTTGGTGAGCAAGATGCCACTGTGTTGTTGCCGCAGGCACTTGGCGGCATGGGCAAACCCGCAGTACGAAGCATCCTTGCACAACTTTCCGAAAAGGAGCATTCAAAATTTATACTCAGGCGGTTTGTCAGCGAGCTGACGATTGTCGGACTCGAGGCCTTACCCTTGCTGATGGAAGCGTTGAATGATGGTGAACCGCAGGTGCGTTCTGCTGTGGCCTTGGCGTTGGGGACAATGGGCCCATCGGCAACCTCTACGGTGCCAAAGTTGATCGAATCGCTTGCAGATGATGATGGGCTGGTTCGAGCAAGTGCTGCGGAAGCGATTGGCAGATTTGGCCAGATTGCCCATGAGGCAACTCCGGTGTTAGCCAATGCACTGAACGACATCGATTCACGCGTACGTGAGGCAGCCATAGTGGCCTTGGGTGAAACGGCCACCGATCGGGCCACGCACACGACTCTGTTCGTACATGCACTCGGCGACAAACAAGCGACCGTCCGGATAGCCGCTGTGTTGGTCATCGGAAAGCATGTGGAGATTGCATCAACAATGGTCAACGCTTTGCTCGTTGCCTTGAGTGATCAGGACGCACAGGTGCGATCGGGTGCAGCGATGGGCCTGGCTACTGCTGGCGCGGCTGGTGCGGTGGCTGGTCCAACTTTAGTTGAGTGTTTGCAAGATCCTGTTGTAGCGGTTCGCGTGAGCGCCGCTCACGCTCTCGGCGAGTCTGGCGAGACTAATCCAAAGCGTTTGGGGGCACTCACAATCGCTCTGAAGGATGCGTCCGCGGAGGTGCAACGACAGGCGGTATTGACTCTTTGCCGATTGGGCCGGGCGGCCAATCCCGTGGCGCCACAACTGGTCGAGGCGCTCGAAAACGAGGAGAGCGAATTTCGCATTCTTGTGGTCGAGTCATTTCGACCGATTGTGGGCAATGTGGATGAGCTGTTGAAAGCCCTATTGCAGGCAACGCACGATTCAGATCGTGAAGTGAAACGAACTGCAGCGTATGAGCTTGGTGAGATAGGATCTGCCGCCCAGGATGCCATTCCTCGGTTGTTCGTGATGATCGAGGACGATTCCGATCGCTATGCGGCCAGAGCCGCTGTTGCAAAGATCGGGCCAAGGGACGTATCTCTTCTGATCGAAAAGATGAAGAACGAAAGCCCGTTCGTGCGTCGGACTGCATGCGATGCGTTGAATGACCTTGGCCCGGACGCCATGCCTGCGCTGGCTTTCCTAGAGGAACGCCTGGCTGACGAACCGTTACGTGTAAAAGCGAGCAAGGGACAGGACTATGGGATTCGACGATGCGTCGAAGAGACGGTTAAGAAGTTGACAAAATCCAGGAATTCCCCATGAATGCCGCATTTTGGGCTGATGTTGTGGTCGCTGTGCACGTGGCATACGTCGCATTCGTCGTATTGGTGGTACCCGCGATACTTGTGGGAGGATTGCTGGGTGCGGAGTGGGTGCACAATAGTTGGCTCCGTAATACCCACCTGGCAATGATCGCCATTGTTGTGATTCAGTCGCTATGCGGAGTGACTTGTCCCTTGACGGTGTGGGAAAATCGACTTCGATTGATGGCCGGGCAGCAGGGGTATGCTCGAAGTTTTATTGGGCAGTGGCTACACGAACTATTGTTTTTCGACGTTTCACCCGGGACGTTTGCGATTATTTACGCGGTATTTGGCGCGTTAGTCATAGGCTTGTACGTGGTCTACCGGCCCCAGTGGCTAAGACGCCGTAGCAGAAACGGATGAAATATACGGGCCAGGCAGCATTGAGTGTGTTGATTTTATTGGGTGGCACCGACACTGGTACGTAGGGCGGTTTTTTGGCGAGAGAGACATGTTCGGACCCGTGTCGGTGTGCGCAGCACAGGAGGAGATTAGGGTTGCAGGCCTCTTGTGTTGCGCACACCGACAATCGTTCGAATGCGTTTGCATGCTGGCAAAGTCCACTCCGAACGACTGTCGGTGCCACCCTCATGCCTTTTGTGCCGACATTCTTGCAGGACTTAGAGACCTTGCCCTTGTGACTGGGCCGCCATTGCCGCCATGCCGATGGCACGTAGTACGCCCTCTTCCGCTTCCAGTCGGTAGCGCAGGCCTCCGTCAACCGGTTGCAGGACCAGACGCACATGATCGCGTCCACTACTTTCCCCCTCCAGCATGCTGGAGATCATTTCTAGTTGGCCTTTGTCTTTTTCCTTGGCAAAGGCCGTGGCCACTTTCATGATTTGGCTTAGCGAAATCGTCATCTCCACCGGGGCAATGGACTTATCAGGATTGGCATGTGATGTATCGATCACTTGCTTGAGTGCGTCAAGGCAGTTTTTCCCAAGCGCGAAATAGACCGACTGTTCGCCGATTCCAACGACCATGTCCAGCGTTTCACCAACCAGTTGTCGGAGTTCCTTCTCTCCCTCGGGGATTGGTCCGCTGATAGTGTGGAACTGAATGCCTGCGTGGTTGTCAGCATTCCACTGAACACCAGGAAACTTAGGCTTCTGTTTGGCCATTTCAGCGAGCTTCTTCATGCCGCTTTCAACTTTGTCAGGTTCACTGACAAAACCTCCTGCAACCAGAGTAAGTGAATCCGGGGCAATATTGAGCACGGCGCCGCCATCCGACATGCCCGCTTCGACGGTACTTTTTAACGCATCGAGGAAGTCTCCGACGGCCCCTTGAATGATTTCACGGGATTTGTCATCGGGCAAATCTTCTTCGTTTTCGATCGCCTGCATGACCTGTTTGCGGATGGCTCCGAACGTCTGGCCAAACTGGGCCGACTCCTCCGGAGTAATTTTGGAGGCAAACGACATGGTCATGGCCGCGTCAGATTGAAAGAAGCCGGCATAATTGGTTTTGGCGTTACTGTATTCGTGAATGTGCTTGGCCAGGGTAGTTCCCTCAACCGCTGTAAATATCACATCCATCAGGGCCCGTTGCTCATCGCCATCGAGTTGAATGCCCAGAGAGAGTTGGTCGATTTCCTGAATCATTCGCGTCAATTGTTCCATTTGCGCTTGCGTAACACCTTTGCGAATTGCGTATTCCTGGTCGTTTTCGTCAGGAAGTTGTTTCAGGCCAGATTCGATACTATTTGAGAGTTGCATAACCGCCATCTGTTGGAGATGTTCGGGGACATTGCTCACAAAGATACGGATGCCAATATCGTAATGCTCGGCCAGTGGTGCGAAGTAGGTGCTTGGATCGTCAGGTAAATTTTCCAAGGATTGCGGCAGAGGCGAGAGGTAAGCCCATTCGCCTTGAGTTTTTAAATATAAATTGGTGTTGCCCACGGAAAGGATTTTAGTGCCATTGCCCTGATCTTCCGCCATGACACCGAAAGGTTCCAGCACTTCGAGCAGTGCATCGGTATCCGTAACGGGGACACAGATGGCTCCTTGGAAATCGGCGCCGTCCGAGACGACAAACAGACCCAGTGGTCGGTTCTTGCCCAGTCCGGCCAAGCCTTTGTTCTGCGTAAACATTTGGAGCATCATCTCCAACTGTTGGGCCGCTTGTGGCTGGCCTGCCAAGCTTCCCACAAAGTTGACATCTTTGAGGAGTTCGTCGTATCCACTGAGAGTGACAACAGCCAGCGGCTTCATCGCATCCGACGGTTCAGCATGAACGGTTACGGCCTCACTGCAGAAACCAATTGCTGCCACCCAAAGGGAAGCTCGAAAAAACCATCGGTTGAGTTGGGATTTCACGATCGATACTCCTGTTTAATATTTTGGTAAGTTGGAGACTTTTTGCTAGCGACTAGTGTTTTGTTTCAACTATTAATTGGGGCAATAAATAATTGGAGCAATAAAAAAATCAGCCGCAGGGCGTTAGCCCCCGGTTCTGACCTCAAAATTGGGGCTAACGCCCGACGGCTGATGTGATCGTCACTTTTGAACATTAAATCAACAAGCCGTATCAGCCTGCGACTACCCAAAAATTAAGGCTTGAGCAAACAGTAAATCGTTTTCAGGTCAAACAAATCTTTTTTGCAAGCGATCTCCACAATCTCACACCTCATCCAAAGAGGTTACGATCGCTAGCTAAAAAGTTTGGCTTGACCAAACAGTAAAGTAAGCTTAGCGTTCGCGATAGGTGATTCGACCCTTGGTCAGGTCGTAAGGTGAGAGTTCTACTCGTACTTTGTCACCCGGTACGATACGTATGAAGTGTTTTCGCATTCGTCCTGCGACGTGCGCATTGACAATGTGTCCACCCTCAATTTCCACGCGAAAGCGGGTGTTTGCCAGTGCTTGGGTTACCACCCCCTCAACTTCTAGAGCTTCTTCCTTTTGCTTTGTCATGCGGTCTCCGGTAAAGTAGCCAAATAATCCCCCGCATATCGTAGCATTTGCCACGATCTGATCCAACCGCATCTGGCCGTAATTGTGTTGAAAAGATTGGCAAGACCTTACTCGAATCTGGGTGATACGAACGCATATCGTCGCTTTCTGTCATCCTGAGGGAGCCTTGGCGACTGAAGGATCTCTTAGCCCGGATATTGCATACGCGGTGTTTTTAAGGATCCAGCAACGGTCCGGTGGATTCGAGTAATGATAGGCGAGAGAGGGAATTCGCAGGAAACTGTCGTATGCACTACCAAAGGATGAATCGGGCGTGTTTTGCACATCCAGTAGGGGTATCCGAAGACAATTCCTGGAATCGCCTGTTTTATTGGCACTTATTGCCACTTTGGCATAGCCAAAGTCGGCGCCTCCAGGTAAATAGCGGCTATATTTATAGTGGTTACCCATGATCGGCCGGAGACCTCTCGATTTGCTGATGGTGGGTGCCGATTGATCACCCCAAATTAGCCAGCTCTTAATTTTGCTGAGGGAATTCCAGCAAGTAGAAGAACAGGACTCACTGTGAGCACCAATGCCAATCCATCCCCAACGGGCCAGTCCACAAGTCCGGACGACGATGCGGTGCTGCGCGCCAAACAGGAGATTCAGGGACTGGTTCAGGAAATCGTCGAGCTTTCCAAGTCTGAGGTGGATCCGGGGGAATTTTATGAAGCACTGCTCAGTAAATCGGTTTCGGCATTGGCTGCCAACGGTGGTGTGATTTGGGTATTGGATGAAAACGGCGCGCTCGGTTTGCAGTTCCAGATAAATCTTCAGATGACTGGATTGGCTGAAAGCAGGACGGCCCAGTTACAACATAGCCGATTATTGCAGCAGGTCATGGCTAAGGGGGAACCTACCCTGGTGGCACCCCATTCGGGTTCTGGCATGGGAGGGGACGAGGCCGGGGCTCTCGCAGAAACCCGTTCTGAGGAAGAACAAGAACGCGCGGCCGCAGGCAACCAATTTGATCCGGACGATGCCGAAGTGGTGGCCAATCCTACCGACTATTTACTGGTGCTGGCACCCATTATGAGTGATCGGGGTGTGGAGGGTTTGGTCGAAATATTTCAGCGTGACGGAGCACGCCCCACGACACAGCGCGGCTACCTGCGTTTTCTGGTGCAAATTTGCGAACTGGCGGGTGAGTATGTCAAGAGTCGACGGCTACGTCATTTTGCCACCAAACAAAGTCTCTGGGAGCAACTGGAGAGTTTTACCTCGTTGGTTCACCTGCGATTGGATTCTCGTGAGACGGCTTACACCATCGCCAATGAGGGTCGTCGACTGATTGGTTGCGATCGAGTGACGGTGGTCCTGCGTAAGGGCGGCAGCTATCAGGTAGAAGCGATCAGCGGCCAGGATACGTTCGACAAACGTTCCAATGTGGTGCGGTTGCTGCGTAATCTGTCCAAGACGGTTGCCAAAACGGGTGAGGATTTATGGTTTACTGGTGACACATCTGACCTGGCCCCTCAAGTGGAAAAGGCCGTCAATGCCTATGTCGACCAGTCCCATACCAAGCAGTTGGCCGTGCTGCCACTGCACGAAGCGGAAGATCCTTCCGTGGAATCTGCCGAAGAGGACATGGAAAAGAGTGTGAAAAAAGGCCAACTCAATGTATTGGGGGCACTTGTCATTGAACAGTTGGTCGATGTGCGGCAGTCGGACGGTTTGATCCAGCGGGTCGATGTGGTGAGACGGCACAGCAGTACTTCGCTCACCAATGCGCAAGAACACGAAGGGCTGTTTTTACTTCCCCTATGGCGACTGTTGGGCAAGGCAAAATGGCTGGTCACAGCGCGCACCTTGCCCAAAACGGTGGCGGTAATCATTTTGTTGGTGGGGGCCATCGCAACACTCTGCCTGGTACCGTACGACTTTACCGTGACCGCCGATGGCAAGCTCCTACCCGAATTGCGCCGCAATGTGTTTGCAGGTATGGATGGGTTGGTGGTCGAAGTGCCCGTACGGCATGGCCAGCATGTAGAAAAAGGCCAGTTGTTAGCTCGGCAGCGGAGCATGGACCTGGAAGCAGAAATGATCCGTCTCCAGGGCGAATTCGATCGGACCCAAGGACAGATCGCCTCCATTGTGCGTCAGCGGATGATCATGGAGTCGCGTCCGCAAAGCGATGCGGACATGGATGAGTTAACCGGCCAGTTGGCTCAACTGCGGGAACAGCTCAAGAGCCTGATGTTGCAACAAAAGGTACAGGAAAAGAAACGTGACCGGCTTGAAGTGACCAGTCCGATTGCCGGTAAAGTGGTAAGCTGGAAAGTGAGAGATATGATTCTTGGGCGGCCTGTACGCCGTGGCCAACGACTCATGGAAATCGCCGATCCATCCAGTAACTGGGAGCTGAAGATCTATGTGCCCGAATCGAAAATGGGACATGTGGTGCAATACTTTCGGCAGCAGCGTAAGGAGGACCCAGAATACAAAATGCAGGTGACCTTTATTCTGGCGACCCATCCGTCGGAGCATCTCGAAGGGGTAGTGGAAGAGATTGACCATAGCGCCAGATTGCACGATGAAGATGGCAACACGGTGCAGATGCGAGTCTCTTTTGATCAATCCGCCTTAACCCGTCTGGTCGCCAATCCGGCGGACGATTTGAAAGTGGGTGCAGATTCGAAAGCGAAAATACATTGTGGACGTCGGGCGATTGGTTATGTCTGGTTCCATGATTTGTTCGAGTTTGTCCAATCGCGCATTTTGTTTCGATTTTAATAGAAAGTTAACTCGTGAATGAATATGTAATACGCTGGTTCAGGGTTGAAACGCATGGGGCCCAGATTGCAGTAGGCTGGCTGGTTTTTCTGTTGGTCATGGCCTTTGGTCAAATGCAAAGTGTTCATGCGGAAGATCCAGTACTCGAGTCATGTCTGGTCAAGACCCAGGAAGATATCAGCCTGCCTGCTGAAGAAGCGGGTGTGCTGATAAAGTTGCCTTGGAAGGAAGGTGCACAAGTCCAAAAGGGCGATTTACTGGCAGCCATTAATGACCTCCAAGCGCAGGCCGGTGTGGAGGTGGCTCAGATTGGTTTACAAGCGGCGGAAAAGCGGGCTGATTCCGATATCGAGGTGCGCTACGCAGAAAAGGCGTCGAAGGTAGCCTGGGCCAAATTGGAGATGGCCCATGAAGCCAATCGGCGTGCCGCAACCGCGGTGCCTGAGGCTGAGTTGCAGAGTCTCAAACTAGACTACGAACGTTTGGAATTACAAATCGAGAAGGCCCAAAATGACGGAGTACTTGCCAAGTACGAAGTAAAAACTAAAGAGGCCGAATTGAAAGCAGCCCGGTTGGCCCTCGGCCGACGTGAGATTCGGGCTCCCTTTGAAGGGGAGATTGTCACTCTTTACCGACATGAATCGGAATGGCTCAGTCCGGGTGATCCGATTTTGCGATTGGTTCGATTTGATGCCATGTATGTGGAAGGCCACATCGATTCCGGCCAGTACGATCCAGAGCAAATCGATGGACGCTCGGTTACCGTACAGGTTGTCCTCGCCCATGGAAGAAAAATCAAAGCGACCGGTAAAATCATCTATATCAATCAGATGGTCCAGCACGACCGAGGTTATAAGATACGGGCAGAGATTCCCAATCAGCAGCAAGGCAAGTACTGGCTCATCCGTCCAGGACAAAAAGCTACGATGACAATACATTTGGAATAGTTGAGTGTTGAGGGATGAGTGTTGAGAGTTGTGTAAGAAATACGCTCTCCTTACTTGTAGCCCTCAACCTTCAACACTCATCCTTCAATATTTGCCATGTCCACCCTCGCCGACAGTATCGTTTCCAGTTCCGCTCGTCGGCTGGCGATCCGTAAACGGCCAGATCTGGAGGGCCGCAAGCAGCGCTATCAGGGCCGGGTCTACTGGGTGGTTAAGGAACCGGTTGGCTTGCAGTATTTTCGTTTTGAGGAAGAAGAATACGCCATTTTGCAGATGCTTGATGGCAAGTCGAGTCTGGAAGAGATTGCCGAAAAATTTGAAGCAGAGTTTCCGCCGCAAACCATTCGAGTTGAGGAATTGCAGAATTATATCGGCATGTTGCACCGCAGTGGATTGGTGCTATCCGATACGATGGGGCAGGGCGTTCAGCTGAAAAAAAAACGTGATGAGCGGAAACGCAAAGAGATGCTTGGCGCGATGACCAACATCTTATCGTTTCGCTTCAAGGGATTTGATCCCGAGCAAATTCTCAACGGCATGTATCCTTTTGTCCGTTGGTTTTTTACCGTGCCCACCATGCTCATCTGCTGCGCAATGGTACTGGTGGCGTTGACTCTGGTGATGGTGCAGTTTGAAGAATTTCAGTCGAGATTGCCCTCCTTTCAAAATTTCTTCGCAGCACAGAATTGGCTTCTGCTGGCATCGGTACTGGGTGTGACTAAGGTGATCCATGAATTTGGGCATGGCCTTTCCTGCAAGCATTTTGGCGGCGAATGTCATGAGATGGGAGTCATGTTTCTGGTGCTGACTCCTTGCCTCTATTGCAACGTGTCCGACTCCTGGATGTTGCCCAACCGGTGGCACCGAGCGGCCATTGGGGCGGCGGGTATGTACGTAGAGATTGTCATCGCTTCGATCTGCACGTTTGTGTGGTGGTTTAGCGAGCCAGGGTGGCTGAATTACATCTGTCTCAACGTGATGTTTGTCAGTTCCGTCAGTACGATCCTGTTCAATGCCAACCCTCTGTTGCGCTACGATGGCTACTACATTCTTAGCGATATTTTGGAAATTCCCAATCTGCGGCAGAAGGCCAGTTCGATTCTTAATCGTAAATTGGCCTGGTGGTGTCTGGGGTTGGAGGAGCAAGAAGATCCATTCTTGCCCAAGCGACACCAAATGCTCTTCGCGTTCTACACGGTGGCGTCATTTTTCTACCGTTGGGTTATTCTGTTGTCGATTCTCTACTTTCTGAATAAAGTATTTGAGCCGTATGGGCTGAAGGTGATCGGTCAAATGATTGCGCTGATGTCGTTGTATGGTTTGGTGGTGATGCCATTTTGGAAGGTGTTCAAGTTTTTCCGAGTGCCCGGGAGGTGGAGTAAAGTGAAACGTATGCGCATGGCGGTGACCTTGCTGTTGTTAGGAGGGGTGGTGAGTGGGATTCTGTTTATCCCCTTTCCCTCCTCGGTGTGGTGTCTGTTTGTGTTGCAACCGCACGATGCGACCTCGGTCTATATCGAGATCGAGGGGGTGTTGGAGGAGGTTTCCGTGAAAGCAGGTGACAGGGTCGAACAGGGTGATTTATTGGCCCGCTTGTCCAATCCGGATCTGGAAATCGTGTTGACAGAGTTGACCGGACAGCGCGATTCCTACCAGGCACAGTTGAGCAGCCTTCAACAGATCCGTTTCAATGACGAACAGGTGAGTTTGCAGATCAGTGTGATTCGGGAGCAGCTCGATTCAATTGAGGAGCAACTTCAGAAAAAAATTGAGGATTCTCAGCGTCTCACGATGCTCGCTCCCGTGTCTGGTACGGTGATTGCGCCGCCTCAAGTTCGATCGCCTGGTACGGATGCACAAATCGAACTGCCCGTCTGGGACGGCACACCACTCGATCCGGAAAACTTGGGAGCCACACTATTGTCGGAGGGGGGGGGCAGTCTGTTCTGCCAAATTGGCGATCCCAACCAGTGGGAGGCGGTGCTGGTGATCGATCAAAACGATATCAATCTGGTGCAAGATGAACAGGAGGTGCGGATGATGTTCAACGAGTCATCCTTTCATGTTTACATCAGTACAATTACTTCCAAAGCTTCCGATGCCATGCAATCGGTTCCGCCACAACTGGCCAGTACTTCAGGCGGACCGTTGCCTTCTCAAGCGGCTTCCGATGGGACCGTCCGGCCACTGAGTACCTCCTATCAGGCCGTGGCCCGATTGGACAATCAAACCGGCTTGTTCCGCAACGGGCTGATCGGACAGGCACGTGTGAAGACGAACCCACGCACCTTGGCTAGCCGCGTGTACCGCTATCTGAGCCGGACATTCAATTTTGAACTGTAGTAGGCTCGCGGTATGTTATACTACAGCACCATGCTAGTTTGGTTGATTTCCTAGTGTGTCGTTACAGCTTCCTTTTCACATCAGCCGCAGGGCGTTAGCCCCCAGTTTTGTGGCGTGTCCTGAAGTCAGAACCGGGGGCTAACGCCCTGCGGCTGATGTGATCGTCACCTTTCAGCATTATAACAACCGGACGCTAACGCGTTTCGACTGGTTTTTTCTCACCATGGTAACCACTCATAGACGCTGGCATTCTATCAACACGCTCGCTGTCGCCGTCGCCCGACTGGGACACGACTTGCGGACGTGTGCGCTGCAGCTGACGATTGCTTCGCTCGTTCTTTGCTCCAATTGGGCGGGATGGAGTGTCGCTGGCGAAAGTACCGCTGCCGATTGGGTTGAGGAAGGACGATCGCATTGGGCCTACCAATTGCCGCAGTCCATGCCCATGCCGAAAGTTCAGGATACATCGTGGCCGCTCAATCCGATTGACGATTACATCCTGGCGCGACTAGAAGCAATCGGTTTGCACCCAGGGCTCGATGCGGACCGCGAGACCCTTCTGCGAAGACTTTACTTTGATCTTATTGGATTGCCTCCAACGATTGTCCAAGTAGACCAGTACTTAGCGGATTCAAACCCTGAATCCTACCCGCAACTGGTCGATCGGTTGCTCGCTTCACCCAGGTTTGGGGAACGTTGGGGCAGGCACTGGCTCGATGTGGTTCGCTATGCCGAATCGATGACCTTGCGTGGTTTGATTCTGCCTGATGCGTGGCGCTTTCGCGACTATGTCATTAACTCGTTCAATGCAGATCGGCCGTTTGATCAGTTTGTCCGCGAGCAGGTAGCCGGTGATCTTTTGACCTGGAAAACAAATTCTCAGCGGCGACGTCAACTGGTAGGTGTGACATTTCTGGCATTGGGCAACACCAATCTGGAGAACCAAGATAAAGAGCAGTTGCGCATGGATGTGGTCAATGGCCAGTTGGAAACGATTGGTAGTGCTTTTCTCGCCCAAACGCTTGGTTGTGCCCGTTGCCATGATCACAAGTTCGATCCCATTCCGACGCACGATTACTATGCACTGGCTGGTATTCTTCGCAATACCAAGACCTTGGAACATGCCAATGTTTCCAAATGGCTGGAATCACCTTTGCCTCGGTCAGCAGAAGAAGAGACCGTCCAGCGCGGTGGTAAATCGAAAGCCAGGCCACCGACGGTAATGACGGTCCGTGAGGAAAAGGAAATTGGCGACACGTTCATCCACTTGGGAGGTAGTGTGCACAGTGCTGGTGAGGTGGTGCCTCGCGGCTTTCTGCAAGTGGCGAACCACGGACCGAACCCTCACTTTACCAGCGCTGTAAGTGGTCGACGTGAATTGGCCGATTGGCTTGTCAGTACCGTTAATCCACTAACTGCTCGAGTCACCGCAAACCGAATATGGTTTTGGCTCATGGGTGAAGGGCTTGTACGCACGCCCGATAATTTTGGCACCACCGGTGCCCTTCCTTCCCATCCGCAATTGCTGGACTATTTGGCCTTGCGGTTAGTGCAGAAAAAATGGTCCATCAAGAGTCTGATACGTCTGATTGTTTTGTCGAGAACCTATCGATTAGGCTCGGGCAAAACAGACCAGGCGATGGCGAGAGACCCTGACAATCGTCTCCTGAGTCATGTCCGCCGCAGGCGGCTCGATGCGGAGTGTTTGAGAGATTCCATGTTGGCCGTCAGTGGAGAACTGTCTCTGCAAATGAGCGGCTCCACCATCCGTCCTGGAACCAAAGCAGATTTCGCATATCAGCATGATTTGGTCTGCCGCAGTGTCTATTTGCCCGTTCTGCGCAACTCGTTACCGAAAATATTTACTGCGTTTGATTTTGCCAATCCAAGCGTTACCACCGGAAGACGCGATGTCAGCACGGTGGCGCCCCAAGCTCTGTTGTTGATGAATCATCCGTGGTTCTACCAGCGTGCTCGAGAAGCGGCTAAACGATTGCTGGCTGAGTCAAATTTGGCAGATGCGGATCTTGTGGTAACCGCTTATCGCAGGACGATGGGGCGTTTGCCAACAGACGTAGAAAGAAAAATGACCTTGCAGTACCTTCAATCGGTGAGTGCTTCCGATGTGGCTGATTCGCGTTTGGAGGCAATCACGCAGATGATGCATGTCCTGTTGTTGACGATCGATTTTCGTTATTTATACTGATGAGATAAGAATGATGAGTAAAATAGGATTCCATCCATGATCAGCCGGCGACAAGCTTTAAGGACAGCCGCCTGCGGGTTTGGGCAGTTGGCACTCGCAGGCCAATGGAGCGCAGGCATGGAGTCAGGAATTCCGGACCTCGCCGCAGGAGCCCACTTTCGGCCTCGGGCCAAACGAATGATTTTTCTCTTCATGCAAGGCGGGCCCAGTCAAGTCGATACGTTCGACTACAAGCCACGATTGGCTCTCGAAGACGGAAAGCAGTTTCCCTTCGACGATGCACGAACGATTGCGAATACCGGATTGCGCGGCTCCTCGCAGCGAGTGATGAAATCGCCTTGGAAATTCAAGCAGTACGGCCAGTCGGGTCGCTGGGTGTCGTCGCTATTTCCCCAGATGGCCGCACAGGTTGATGACCTTTGTTTTGTCCATTCGATGCAAACCGAAGGGGTGGCCCATGGTCCTGCGACCTTGTTTCTGCACTGTGGTGCAACTCGTGATGATCGGCCCTCCATGGGATCTTGGATTTCGTATGGATTGGGCAGTGAAAATCAAAATCTTCCTGCGTTCGTTTCCATCGCTCCCAGTGAGGGAAACGGTGGAGCACGAAACTATGGCAACTCGTTCTTGCCCGCTCGGTATCAGGGGACGGCATTAGGTAATGCAGGGGCGCCTGCAAGTGCGGCAACGATCAACAATATTGCCAATACAAGATTGACCCATGCGCAGCAACGGGCCCAATTTGAATTTCTGCAAAATCTCAATAGAGAACAAATCAAAAAACATGCCGCAGACATGGAATTAGATGCGGTCATACGTTCGTATGAATTGGCTTGGAAAATGCAAAGCGAGGCACCGGGTGTGCTCGATATGTCAAACGAATCCGCTAGGACCATGGCCCAGTATGGAATTGGCGAAAAGGCAACGGACGATTTTGGTAAAAAGTGCTTGCTGGCCCGACGTATGTCGGAAGCGGGCGTGCGTTTTGTGCAAGTGACCTATGGCGACAATTCGGCCAATCCTGCATGGGATCAACATAATCACATAGAAAAACACGCAGTCCATGCGCGCGCGGTCGATCGTCCGATTGCCGGTCTCTTGCAAGACTTAAAGCAACGTGGACTCTTGGATGAAACGTTGGTTTGGTGGGGTGGGGAATTTGGACGTACACCTTATGCGCAGGGCAAAGGTAACGGACGCGATCACAATCCACAAGGATTCACCGTGTGTCTGGCAGGGGGGGGGGTTCGGCCAGGATCTGCCTATGGAGAAACAGACGAATTTGGCCATGTGGCGATTCGGGACAAAATTCATTTGCATGACCTGCACGCAACCCTGTTGTATCTACTGGGTATCGATCACGAGCGATTGACGTTTCAACACGCCGGACGAGATTTCCGTTTGACCGACGTCCACGGCCGCATCATAAAGGGTTTGCTGGCATGAATCTGCAATGCCATTTAGTTCGACTTTTGTATTTTTCCATGCTGGCAAATTGGACGGTGTGATTTAGGTTGACGCTATTTTGGCTACACATTCCCCCTAACAACTCTCTACCCGCGAAGAATCACCACGAAGGGCACGAAGAGCACGAAGACTAATACAAAAAAACTTTTCACGACTTGTTGAGTGGTCAAACGCTTCTTGTTTCTCAGTGTATAGCAAAGTGGTCATCCTTCTCTTTCCTTCGTGCTCTTCGTGTCCTTCGTAGTCTAATTGTTACGATCGGAGGTTTTTAACGACTCCTGAGTTTCTATTGGGGTGTTTAAAATATCTCGCACTACCCTTTTTCCAGGGATTTTCTTTGAAATGGTTTCTGGAAAAGGCAAAACCTGAACTTAATACTACAACACTTTGCCGTCAATATTTTACTGGCACAAGTCTGGAGAAAATTTTTGTACTGGAGTTTGGGGTACTCGACTAGTATCCTGAACGGTGAAATATTAACCCCAAGGTGATTCGATGTTGACTAAATCTATTTCGCTTTCCAATGGGATCTTGGCCGGTGTTATGTTGGCCAGTTGGATGACTCTGACATTACCCACCCGGGTGATTGCGGAAACTTCCTCGGAACGCGAGCCACATTTTAAAGTGCTCGTTTTTTCCCGCACTGCCGGCTTCCGGCACGATTCGATCCCCACTGGCATTCAGGCAATGCACAAGCTTGGCGGCGAACACCATTTTGCCGTCGATGCGACTGAGGATGCGGCAGTTTTCACGGACAAGGGCCTCCAAGCCTTTCAAGTGCTGATATTCCTGAACACGACTGGCGATGTGCTCAATGATGCTCAGCAACAAGCATTGGTCCGTTTTATTCAGCAGGGAAGGGGGTTTGTCGGGATCCATTCAGCAACCGATACCGAATATGATTGGCCCTGGTATGGAAAATTGGTGGGGGCCTATTTCGCCGGCCATCCACGTATTCAACAGGCCCAAGTGGAAGTGGTCGACCAAAAACATCGGGCGACCTCCTTTCTGCCCAATCCTTGGCCGCGGCGGGATGAATGGTACAACTTTAAGCAGGTTTCCACTGGAGTGCAGGTGCTACTGAAGTTGGATACAGATTCCTATGAGGGTTCCACTTTGGCTGGCAATCATCCGGCCGCCTGGTACCACACCTACGATGGGGGCCGTGCTTTTTACACAGCGGGTGGGCATACCAAAGAAGCCTACTCCGAACCTCTATTTCTCCGGCACCTGCTGGGAGGCATCCAATGGGCGGCCGGTTATCCAGTATTGCCTTCAGATAGCGTACGGCAGTAGGACGCGTAGTGCTTTGTTAAGAAAGTGTCAAAGCACCACAGTAAGACTTGGCAGTTGCGATCAGAGTCTGTCGATTGATCGGTTTGCTAGTGTAATCGTCGTATCCTGCGTCGATGCACTGCTGGCGGTCGTGGCTCATGGCATGGGCAGTTAGTGCAATGATTGGTTTTTTGTAGCTCGCTTCGCGCAGTTGGGTTGTGGCAGAATAGCCATCCAGGACCGGCATCTGCATATCCATAAATATGATGTCGTACGGCTCCCCCTTCGCCATGGTTTGCAGCGCCTTGTCTCGACCAATTTCGCCGTTGTCAACAATCGTTACATTGGCTCCTGCCTTTTTCAGAATGAAAGCAATTAGCCTCTGATTGTCGGGCCCATCTTTCACCAGTAGGATACGGCATCCGGTGAGCGGTTGGAGCGGCTGCTCTTTCTTTGGTGCGGGTGTTGGCGGAGTCTCTTGCTGGTGGTAATCGGTGAATCTTGCAGTCGAGTCGAGGGGTCCCGGGTCGATGGTTGCCTAGGAGTTGCTCCCACAGCCAGGTTGGCTGGTTGCGGTCAGGTCGCCACCAAGTAAATGGGCCAATCCATGGCGGATCGTCAAGTCGAGACCAGTTCCACCAAACGGCGTGTCATGGTTTCATCCGCTTGGGTAAAGACCTTGAAAATAAGTGCCAATTGCTAATCATCCATACCGATTCCAGAATCGATGACGTCAAAGCATAAGCGTTGTGATTGTTCACCGGCGGCCAACGAGACGACCACCCGTACTTCTCCTTGTTCGGTGAACTTGATGGCGTTACCAATCAGATTCAGTAAGATCTGTTGCAACCGGGTCGGATCGGTGTTTTTGGTTTTGGGCAAGCTCCCGTCACAAAGAATATTGAAAGTGAGTCCCTTTTGTTCCGCTCGGCTACCGATCATTGAGGCGAGATTTTCTAATAATTTTGGCAAAGAACATTCAATCGATTCGACGGTCATGTTGCCCGATTCGATCTTGGAGACATCCAGGATGTCATTGACAACGGTCATCAGGTGTTGCCTATTGCGACACATGATGGAAATCTGCTCTTTTCCTTGATTGCTCAGCTGCTTTTCCTCTTTCAGCAGTTCAGCAAAGCCGAGGATTGCCGTCATCGGAGTGCGGATTTCATGACTCATGTTGGCTAAAAAATCGCTCTTTGCTTTGCTGGCTGCTTCAGCTTCTTCCTTGGCCACTTGCAATTCGGACGTCCGGTCGATGACGTGCTGTTCCATGTTGTCGTGTGCTGCTTGTAACTCATTACGCCTCAAATCGGCTTCGTCAAGCATGGCATTGTAGGCATCACAAAGGACTCCATGTTCATCCTCTCCCATTTTCGTTGCCCGATGTCGTGTGTCACCATCCTGAGTCACTCGACGGGTCAAGGTCACCAACTCTTCCACGGGGTGAGTAATCGATTGTTGTATTTGCCAAGAAAGTCCCACCGAAGCGGCTAATGCCACCATGGCCACACCACAAGCAATAAGAATTCCTTTGAGGATATGAGGTCCCAGGTCGTTCAGTTCCTTCTTCCAGCCCTGAACCCAGAATTTGAGCGATCTGATCAAGCTCCGCCATTTCTTCCTCGTTGAGCGTTTCTCCATCAAATTCACTTGTGATCACCCCATTCAAATCGTCTGAAGTTGCAGCCGGTTCTTTCGATTGCTGCTGAGGGGATAGAATGTGAACTACTTCTAAATACTGATTGCCTAGAAAGTGAGATCTTTCCTGAGTTGGTGTTGGAGGCAGTTCCGAAGGGTCCTCCAAAATGGCCGGATAGGTTGCCAATACACGTCCGTGTCGATCGTTAATGACGGCTAGTTTTATAGACGGCTGTTGGTCAAGAGATGATAAAATCCGCGCAGCTGAGGCAGGGTCGTTGAATTGGATAGCCGCTCTTAAATTAGAGCCGACAATCGTGGCAAGGGTTTCGATCTGACGGTTTTTCGATTCCTTGTAAGATTGGATATCGCGATAGACGAAAACAGTGCAGGCAAGCTGGCGGCGTACGCCGCCGGGGTCTGGTAATCTATCGCTGAATGTGGGCGTTGCCATACCCCCATGCTTTTGTCGCCAGCGGTAGTAGGTCTGAACTGAAACGCCTAACTTTTTGCAAATATCAGGCACTTTCTTGTTCTTGCCAAGATCCACATCTGCTTCACGTAACTTACGGATAATCTGATCAACCGTATATCTTTTTTGCTTCATTGAAAAAATCCTTTCTGGGCCTATGCCCATGGGAATTCGCTCACTTCAGCTGGATCAATTTAAGGGGGGGAACGCAGAACCCAATTCGGCGCTGGGTCAGGCCATCGCTTACATGCTCAAACACTGGAAAAAGTTGACGCTGTTCCTGCATAAATCCGGGTCACCGCTGGATAATAACATCTGCGAAAGAATCCTGAAAAAGGCAATTTTACATCGCAAGAATGCGCTTTTTTATAAAACTGAAAACGGAGCTCGTGTTGGCGAGCTGTTCATGAGCCTCATCTACACTTGCCAGTTCTGCGAGGCCAATCCGTTCGAATATCTGACAGAATTGCAGCGACATGCGGATCAGTTGTCATTAAGCCCCCAGGACTGGATACCCTGGAATTACCAGGTGACGATGGGCAACGCTGGAACGTCTCCGGGCAAGCCGCGCTGATCTCAGAGGCTCAGTGAACCAGTTCTCGCCCGGAAAGTTTTACAGGCGCCGAAAGGACACTTACAGTCTAGCATCGACTTGCTGTATTGTTCCGATGTGCCTTGTTTTACAGCGACTGGAATTTTCATCTAAGCGTCTGTCCGTTCACTGCGGATTGTAGCCAGAGATGACTTCCCCACTTGATAGCATCACTTTTGGCTTAAGAACCATTCTTCCATGTTTGTCCACTGTGGGGACAGCGGGCTGATAAATAAGCCTGGCTTTGTTGTGTGTAACGGCTTGTATTGTTTTGCCTCAGTTGGACATTGAGTGAAATTGATGAGCTAGAGTATAGTTCATCCCTAGGAGTTCACGATGTCCCAGCGCAAACAATATTCCCCCGAGCAGAAGGT